>NZ_JARFXU020000017.1:0-58734 GCF_029581595.2 Arthrobacter sp. NQ7
CCTCCGGGCCGGCCGGCAGCGTGACGTAACTGCCCTCCGGCTGCGGCGGCACTTCCGAACCGGGGGGCAGGGTGACGTAGGTGCCCCCTCGGGAGTGGTGGGTGGCGGCTGTTGCGGGCGCTTCGGTGAGCTCGAACTCCAAGGTCATAATGTCTCCTGCTGGTCGGGGGCATCGACGGCGCACAAGACCCAGCACCTGTGCACCGTGGCGCAACAGGAGCGGTGCTGTCCGCTGCTGGGGTTTGGCGGGGTCGTATGCCTGGTTCCGGGGAGGAGTTACCCGGCGGTTCTCGAGGGCTTCGCCGGCCTGAACCGATTCTAGGGCTTATTCTGACCAGTTCACAATAAGGAGCGAAATTTTTACGCCGTTCCCTCAACGTCAACGGTCCTGCACCCAAAGACAAGAGTGGGGACCGCGCTCCCGCCCAGACTGGGAAGCAACCCGCTACGCCGACCGGCTGGCGTCCTTGCCTACTCGAAGTGGAGTACCCCTTGGAAACCTACGATGCGCTCCTCGCGTCCATTGCCCCCGCCCCCGGCACCGGACGGACCATCTTTGACCCGGCCACCGGCGGGGCCGTGGGCGAGGCCCCGGTCCACGATCTCGATTACCTGGAGCGAGCCGTGGCGGCGGCCGTTGCCGCGCAGCCGGCCTGGGCTGCCCTGGGCCACGACGCCCGTTCCGCCGCGCTCCTGAAGGCAGCCGACGCCGTCGAACGCTCCGCCGAGGAACTCGCCCAGCTGCTCTCCCGCGAGCAGGGCAAACCCCTCAACGGCCCCAACGCCCGGTTTGAGGTGGGCGCCTGCGTGGCATGGCTGCGTGCCACGGCCGGCCTGCCGCTGGAGCCGGAAACCATCGTGGACGACGGCGAGACCCGCGCCGAACTGCACTACCGGCCCATCGGCGTGGTCGGCGCGATCGGTCCGTGGAACTGGCCCATGATGATCGCCGTCTGGCAGTTGGCCCCGGCGCTGCGCATGGGCAACGCCGGGGTGGTCAAGCCCTCCGGCAACACCCCGCTGTCCGTCCTGGCCCTGGTCAAGGTCCTCAACGAGGAACTTCCGGAGGGCATCCTGTCGGTGGTGTCCTGCGGCCGCGAGGTCGGCGCCCGCCTCACCGACCACCCGGCGATCGGCAAGATCATGTTCACCGGCTCGACCGCCGGCGGCCGCGCGATCATCAAGTCCTCCGCGGACACCGTCAAGCGGCTCACCCTGGAACTGGGCGGCAATGACGCCGGCATCGTCCTGCCGGACGCCGACCCCAAGGCCATCGCCCAGGACGTTTTCTGGGGTGCGTTCCTCAACACCGGCCAGACCTGCGCTGCCCTCAAGCGCCTCTACGTCCACGACAGCATCTACGACGCCGTCTGCGAAGAACTCACCGCCGTCGCCAAGGCCATGCCGATGGGCAACGGCCTGGACGAAAACAATGTCTTGGGACCGCTGCAGAACAAGGCACAGTACGACGTCGTGGCGAACCTCGTGGAGGCAGCGAAGGCTTCCGGAGCACGCGTCCTGCTGGGCGGGAACCCGGACGCCAGCCAGCCCGGCTTCTTCTACCCCACCACCCTGGTGGCGGACATCGACAACGACAACCCGCTGGTCGCGGAGGAACAGTTCGGTCCGGCCCTGCCCATCATCCGCTACAGCACCATCGATGAAGCGGTGGAAAAGGCCAACGGCCTTGACGTCGGCCTGGGCGCCTCCGTCTGGTCGGCGGACCTGAAGGCTGCCCGTGAGGTCGCTGCCCGCATCCAGGCCGGCACGGTGTGGATCAACCGGCACGGCGCCGTCGACCCGCGCATCCCCTTCGGCGGGGCCAAGCAGTCCGGCTACGGCGTGGAGTTCGGCGTCGAAGGACTTAAGGCCCTCGGCGTACCGCAGGTCATCAACGGCTGAACTTGATGCGGGAGCCCGGCGCGCAGGTCCCCAGCGCCGGGCTCCCGGGGCTTTGCAGGGCTACCCCAGGGCCGGGGCGGTGGACGTCCGGCCGGAGAACTGCCGGCGGGCCCAGCGCGCGAGCTTCTTGCCTTTGCCCTTCCACCAGTTGTCCTCGTCCTGGTTGTGGTGGAAGCGGAAGACGATGGCAACGAGCACGAACATGCCCATCACCACGTCCACCCAGGACGACACCACCAGGGCGATGAAGACCGTCATCGCGTTGGCCATGATGGACGGGATGGCGAGGGTCCGGAAGACGGTGCTCGCCACGTACCGGCGGTGCGACCTGGGCACGGACAGTTCCCGCACCATGTCGAAACACACGCACACCACCACGATGGTCTGCCCGATGGCCAGCAGGACCTGGCCGGGCAGGGAGCTGCTGAAGGCAGCCACGGACTCCATTCCCGGGCTCATGACCGGGCCTTGCTGCTGAGAACCTTAAACACGGAAAACCCCCAGAACTTGTGGAACCACCGCCGCTGATCCGGCGATGGCTCCATTCAAGTTCCAGGGGCTTTCTCGGTCACGAGTAGCGGGTACTCATATTTGCCCGGGGGCGCCGGCAGCACTACCTGCTGCCGGGTCCCATTACTCCCTCATGGCGCTACTTCCCAATGGCGCGGGGCCGCCACAGCATGACAGCCTGGGACCGTGGCCGGGGCCGCTGTCCTCGGGCCAGGCTCACCACGTCGCCTGCCGTGCCGGCGGCGAAGATCCGTGAATCCACGGCCCGCGGCCTTCGCCCGAGTTCCTCGGTCAACTCTGCAATCCGGCTTTGCAAGGCAGCCACCTGGTTTTCGAGTTCCAGGATCCGCTTGATGCCCTCCAGCGAGACCCCTTCCTGCGACAGCCGCTGCACCTCGCGCAGCATGTTGACGTCGCGCTGGGAGTACCGCCGGGACTTCCCCGGGGCCCGGCTGGGCTTGACGATGCCCAGCCGGTCGTACTGCCGCAGGGTCTGCGGGTGCATGTCCGCGAGTTCGGCCGCCACGGAGATCACGAAGATCGGCTGGTCGGCGTTGATGTCCACGGCTCACCTCCGCCCTAGAGCCGGGCCTTGGCTGCCAGGCCCTCGCGGACGTCCGCCGACGACGTTGCCTCGGCGAACGCCTTGACCGCAGCTTCGGCGTCCTTGTTGAGATTCTTGGGAACTGCGACGTCGATGGTCACCAGCAGGTCGCCGGTGCCCTTGGACGTCTTCACGCCCTTGCCCTTGACCCGCAGGGTACGGCCGGACGGCGTGCCCGCCGGAACCCGGACCTTGACCCTGTCGCCGTCGATGGTGGGCACTTCGATGTCCGCTCCCAGGGCCGCCTCGGGGAAGGTGACCGGGACGTGGATGCGCAGGTTGTCGCCGTCGCGCGTGTAGAAGGCATGGGGCTGCACCGAGACGGACACCACCAGGTCGCCGTTGCCCGCGGCACCCGGCTGGCCCTTGCCGCGCACCCGGACCTTTTGGCCGTCCTTGATGCCGGCCGGAACCCGCACGTCGATCACTTCACCGCTGGGCTCGCGCAGGCCAATGGTGGTGCCGCGGATGGACCCGGCGAACGAAATACTGGTGGACGCGGTACGGTCGGCACCCTTTTGCGGCGTGCGCTGGAATCCGGGCGCCCCGCCGAAGCCGCCGAACAGATCCGCGAATTCGGGCGGAATACCGCCGGAGGACGGGTTGAAGCCGCCGGCGTGGCGTCCCGTGTTTCCGGTGAACAGGCCGCCGAACATGTCCTCGAACCCGCCGTTGCCGCCGGCGGCGCCGCCGGGGGCAAAACGCGCCCCGCTGCCCATGGCCCGGATGGCGTCATACTGCTGGCGCTCCTCCGGATCCGAGAGCACCGAATAGGCCTCCGAGATGTCCTTGAACTTCTTCTCGGAAGCAGTGTTACCGGCGTTGGTGTCAGGGTGGTGCTGCCGCGCAAGCTTCCGGTAGGCCTTCTTGATGTCGGCGTCGGAAGCGTCCTTGGCAACACCAAGGATCTTGTAAAAGTCCTTGTCCACCCAATCCTGGCTAGCCAATGGCGTTTCCTTTCTTGTTCAAACCTTCGTGCCCCGGCTGGGCAACGCTCCGCTGGATAGGGGGCCGTGCCCGCTCCGCGGTGCCCGCCACGCCGCGGCCCCCTATCCAGCTGCGCTTCGCTTGCTCCCACCTTAGGCGAGACGAGCGCTGAGCGACGGACGGATAAGGGGGCCCGGGAGTGGCATCTAAGGAGCTGACCGAGGGCCCCGACACGAGCTTGCGAGTGTTGGGAGGCCAGATCCGCTGCCGGAGCTGGGTGGCTGACGATCGCAGATCGTTAGCCACCCAGCGTAGGGGCGGGGCCCCCTTATCCGTTCGGCGCGACTTGAGCACCGCCCCATATCCGGCATAGCGCCTGGTGACCGACTAAGCCGGGACGGCCACGATGACCTGGGCGGCGCGGAGCACGCGGTCTCCTGATTTGTAGCCGGAGCGGAGGACCTGGCTGACGGTGTCAACCTCGATGTCCTCGCCGGGCTGCTGGATCAGGGCCTCGTGGATCGTGGGGTCGAACTCCACGCCGGTCTCGTCGATGCGGACCAGGCCGTAGGTCTTCAGTGCGTTCTCCAGCTTGGTGGCGATCGCGGCGAAGGGGCCGTCGGCCAGGTCACCGTGCTGCCGGGCGGCGTCGACGTCGTCCAGCACCGGGAGCAGGGAGTTCAGGACGCCGATGACGGCCATCTCCCCTGCCACGGCGCGGTCGCGTTCAACGCGCTTGCGGTAGTTGACGTACTCGGCCTGCAGGCGGAGCAGGTCGTTGCGCAGCTCGGCGGCCTCGGCGTTGCCGGAACCGGCCTTGACGCCCTGGGCCACGGATTCCTCGGCCGGCACGTCCACGCCGTTGAGAATCTCCTCGGCCTGGGCCAGCGCGTCGCCGTCGGAATCCGCTGCTCCGGCCTGGGAGCCGGCCCCCGAGGGCTGGCCGCCCTCGGGGTGCCGGGCCTGCCCGGTCACCGGGTCAACCTTGCGGTTGTCCCGGATGACCGGCTCCTGGCCGTTGCCCTGCGTGTTCTGCTGGCCCGCGGATGTGTTGTGCTCTTCCTCGTTACCGTGGTGCGGCATGGGTTACTTCTTCGCTTCGTCTTCGTCGATGATCTCGGCATCGACGATGTCCTCGTCGGAGGAACCCGCCGAAGCGCCTGCGGCACCCTCGGCACCTGCGGCACCTGCGCCGTCCGGCGAACCGGGCTGGGCGTAGATGGCTTCGCCGAGCTTGGTCTGGGAAGCCTGCAGTTTCTCGAACGCGGACTTCACGGCGGCGTCGTCGGTGCCTTCAAGGGCCTTCTTCAGCGCGTCAACGTCGCCCTGGACTTCGGTCTTGACCTCTTCGGGCAGCTTGTCCGCATTGTCGGCGATCAGCTTGTCCACGGAGTAGGCAAGCTGCTCGGCCGTGTTGCGGGTGTCGGTTGCCTCGCGGCGGGCCTTGTCCTCGGCTGCGTGCTCCTCGGCGTCGCGGACCATCCGGTCGATGTCTTCCTTGGAGAGGCTGGAGCCACCGGTGATGGTCATGGACTGTTCCTTGCCGGTGCCCTTGTCCTTCGCGGAGACGTGCACGATGCCGTTGGCGTCGATGTCGAAGGTGACCTCGATCTGCGGAATTCCGCGCGGCGCCGGGGCGATGCCGGTGAGTTCGAACGTGCCCAGCGGTTTGTTGTCGCGGGTGAATTCGCGTTCGCCCTGGAAGACCTGGATGGCCACGGACGGCTGGTTGTCGTCAGCGGTAGTGAAGGTCTCGGACCGCTTGGTGGGGATGGCGGTGTTGCGTTCGATCAGGTGCGTCATCACGCCACCCTTGGTTTCGATGCCGAGGGACAGCGGGGTGACGTCGATCAGCAGCACGTCCTTGCGCTCACCCTTTAGCACACCTGCCTGCAGGGCTGCGCCGACTGCCACGACCTCGTCCGGGTTGACGCCCTTGTTCGGTTCCTTGCCGCCGGCCAGTTCCTTGACGAGCTCGGAGACGGCGGGCATACGGGTTGAGCCACCCACCAGCACGATGTGGTTGATGTCGGAGAGCTTGATGCCGGCTTCCTTGATGACGTCGTGGAACGGCTTCTTGGTGCGCTCCAGCAGGTCCTTGGTCAGGTCCTGGAACTTGGCGCGGGTGAGCTGCTCGTCCAGGTGCACCGGGCCGTCGGGGGTGACGGACAGGTACTGCAGCGAGACGTTGGTGCTGGTGGAGGAGGAGAGCTCCTTCTTGGCCTGCTCGGCTGCTTCGCGGAGGCGCTGCAGGGCGATCTTGTCCTTGGACAGGTCGATGCCCTTGACCTTGAGCTGGTTCAGCAGGTAGTCAACGACGCGCTGGTCCCAGTCGTCGCCGCCGAGGCGGTTGTCGCCGGCCGTGGCGCGGACCTGGATGGTGGAGAAGTTGTCTTCGTCCTTGCCGACTTCCAGCAGGGAGACGTCGAAGGTACCGCCACCGAGGTCGAAGACCAGGATGAGTTCGTCTTCCTTGCCCTTGTCCAGGCCGTAGGCGAGGGCTGCGGCGGTGGGCTCGTTGACGATGCGCAGGACGTTCAGGCCCGCGATTTCGCCGGCTTCCTTGGTGGCCTGGCGCTCGGCGTCGTTGAAGTAGGCCGGGACGGTGATGACGGCGTCGGTGACCTTTTCACCCAGGTAGGACTCGGCGTCGTTCTTCAGCTTCATGAGGATACGCGCGGAAATTTCCTGCGGGGTGTACTTCTTGTTGTCGATGTCCACCTTCCAGTCAGTGCCCATGTGGCGCTTGACCGAAGCGATGGTGCGCTCGATGTTGTTGACGGCCTGGCGCTTGGCGATCTCGCCAACCAGGACCTCGCCGGACTTGGAGAATGCAACGACCGACGGCGTGGTGCGGCCACCCTCTGCGTTGGCAATAACGGTGGGCTCGCCACCTTCGAGAACGGAGACGACGGAGTTGGTGGTTCCGAGGTCGATACCTACTGCACGTGACATGTGTTGCTTCCTTCTTTCCTTGGAAACTGGTTGGCGCCCTAAGCATTGAGCGTTCTGCACTCAACTCTACTCAGCCGCCAAAGGATGTCAACACAAGTTGAGTGAACTACGCTCAACTTTGCTCAGGGCGTACAGCAGCGCACGACGGCGGCACGCGCCGGCGGGGAGGAGGCGTCAGTCCGCGCCGGGCGCGTCCAGGACCGCGGCGAGCAATCCGGGGAACCGGGCATCAAGGTCCTCGGCGCGCAGGGTCAGCCTGCGGCCGCGCCCGTTGGCCTCGTTCCGGATGATGCCTGCCTCGCGGAGCACCTTCATCAGGTGGGACTTGGTGGACTTGGGCATCTCCGGATTGCCGAGGGTGCATTCGGCCATATCGAGGGGGCCGGCACGGAGCTGGCGTGCGATTTCCAGCCGGTCGGGATCGCTCAGGGCGAAGAGCACACTGGGCAAGTGGAGGTCCGCGCGTTCGGGATGGGTGAGGTTCGCCGGTGTAGCCACGGTTCGACTTTAGTTGAACCATCGCGGATGTGCCAGTAGTCTGAGGTTTCGATTATTTTCGAACCAACCACACCCCCAATGCAGAAGGCGGCATGTTGTGACACACCCACCCGCAGTCCGGCCCAGAGAGTCGCACCGGCGGCTGGGTTTCGTCCTCATTGCCGCCGCCACGGCAGCCATGATGGCCGGAGCCAGCGCGCCGTCCCCGTTCTACCCCACCCTGCAGGAGCAGCTGCACCTGCTGCCGGTGGCCACCACCGGGATCTTCGCTGTCTACGCCGTGGCCCTCCTGGCGGCCCTGCTGGTCTTCGGCTCCATCTCCGACCACCTCGGCCGCCGGCCGGTCATCAGCGCGGCATTCCTCCTGCTGGCCGGCAGCGTCGTGACCTTCCTGGCAGCCGATTCGCTGGCGATGCTGCTGGCGGCCCGCGTCCTCCAGGGGGTGGCCAGCGGCATCCTCCTCACCACGCTCTCCGCGGCCATCGCCGATCTGGAACCGGAGGATGACCCGGGCTCCAGCGCCGCCTGGAACACGGTGGCACCCCTGGGCGGCCTGGCCCTGGGCGCGCTGGCATCGGGCCTGCTGCTGGACCTCCTTGCTGAGCCCCGCGTGCTGGTGTTCGTCTCGCTCTCGGTCCTGTACGTGGCGTTCGCCGCACTGGTGTGGGCCTGCCCGGAAACCTCACCCCGCACGGCCGGGGCGGCTGCTTCACTCAAGCCGCACCTGACCCTGCCGCCGGCCGCACGCCGCGCATTCCTCACCGGCGCCCCGGCCGTTTTTGCCGGCTGGGCCACGGGCGGGCTGTACCTCTCCCTTGGCGCCGCGATCGTGCACACCACTTTCGGCATTCGGGAGCATCTGTGGCAGGGCATGGTGATCACCATCCTGGCCGGGACAGGAGCCGTGTCGGCGGCCTGCCTGCACCGCTTTGGAGCCCGCACCATCACCATTTTCGGCACCACGGCGCTGGCCGTGGGGACCGCACTGTCGCTGCTGGCCCTCGGCCTGGATTCGTTTGGCCTGTTCCTGGCCGCTGTGGTGGTGGCAGGCGCCGGTTTCGGCACTGCCTTCATGGGCGTCATCCGGTCCATCAGCCCCCTGGTGGAGGATGATGAACGCGCCGGGACTTTTGCTTCGCTCTTCGTCGTGGCCTACACGGCCTTCGGCGTTCCGGCGGTACTGGCAGGCCTGCTGGCCCCCATCCTGTCCCTCCCGGTCACCACCTACGCCTATGGCGGCCTGGTGACGGTCCTGGCTGCGGTGGCAGCCATCAGCCGCGCCCGCAGCAAGGACGCCCAACCCGCCAAGGAGGACAGGCTGGTGGCGGCGGAGCCGTCGGGTAAGGGGACCCCCGCGGGTGCCTACCGGCCGGAGTCGGGGCGCCCATGGAGCGGTCCGCGCTCCTCATCGGTCGCCTGGACCTGGCCGTCGGTGAGGCCTTCGCGAATGGCCCGCTCCGTCGGGGCACCGCCCGCGGTTCCGGCGTCGCCGTAGTCGCCTTCCTCGTATTCGCCGTCCGCGGCATCCCGGTCGGGTTCGTTGATGGTGCCGGCGTCACCGTAGTCGCCGTCCACGTACTGCCCGCCTTCCCCTTCCAGTCCGGGGGCGCTGCTGCCCTTGCGGGGTTCCTCGGCTGCAACTTCAGGGTTTTCAGTCATGGTGCATCTCTCCTTTGAGGCTCCGCGTCCGTCCGGGCGCACTGGCAGTCTATCGACGGGGCCCCCGCACCAACAGGCCTCAAACCGGCCCCGTCAGGAGGGCTGCACCGGCAGGCCCGCGGTCCCCGCCAGGACGGCGAGATGATGGTCGAAGAGTTCATGCGGCGCCCGGAAGGTGTCCGGCCCGTACTGGCTGAACACTTCGAAGCTGACGGCGCCAAAAAGGGAGCTCCACACCAATACGCCCCGCGCCACCAGCTCGTCCGGGATGGCCAGCCCGAATTCCCGGCGGATGGCCTCCAAGTCGGCGGCCAGCGTGGGCGGAAGCTGCGGGGATGGTCCCACAACCGCCAATTGCCCCGCCCGGGAGGCGGCGTCCAGGATGCCGATGAGGCTGACGATGACGCGCGTGCCGGGACCCGCGGTGCGTTCGGCCGGGGCGTTGTAGCCGGGAACCGGGCTGCCGAACAGGAGGGCGTAGCTGGCGGGCTCGCGGATGGCCCAGATGCGGACTGCCCGGCCCAGCGCCATGAACCGGCCACGATGGTCACCCTCCGGGGCCGCCGCAACGGCCGCGTCCACCTCGTCCCCCAGTTCACCGAAGGCATCGATCAGCAACAAGGTGAGCAGCTCGTCCCGGCTCTCCACATAGCGGTAGACGGCGGAGGACACCACTCCCAGATCCCTTGCCACGGCCCTCAGGGAGAGGGCGGCCGCACCGTCGGTGGCCAGATGCTGCCGGCCCAGCCGGACAATGTCCGCCACCGTCTGCGACCTGGCCCGTTGCCGGGGCGTCAGGGGCCGGGGCTGGTCAGCGGTTGATCCGCGGGCGTCATCCATGACCCCAGCATGCCATAAACGAGAGCGCGGGCAGCTAAAGAGAGCACTGCTCTTGACTCTGCCACCCTGTACGCGCATCCTTGTTTTCGAGAGCACTGCTCTCAATTACTGAAAGGGAGACAAAGTGCCTGACATATATGTGGTGACCGGAGCAGGCCCCGTGGGGTGGACGGTAGCGGAACAATTGGCAGACCGGGGACAACAGGTGCGCATCCTGACCCGGTCGGGCAGCGGACCGGACCACCCGCTCATCGAGCGCATCAGCGGGGACGCGAAGGACCCGGCGGTTCTGCGCACTGCCCTTGCCGGCGCCAAAGCCGTCTTCCACTGCATCCACGGCTCGGCATACACCGCGGCCGCGTGGCGGGCAGAGCTGCCTGCCGCCGAGCAGGCAGTCCTCAGCGCCGCGCAGGAGGTGGGCGCCGTCGTCGTCTTCCCTGAAAGCCTCTATTCCTACAGCGAGCCGGACCGCCTGATCACGGAGGCCGGCCCGCGCCGGGCCACCGGGGGCAAGCGCGGTGTGCGGACGGACCTGCTGCAGGCGCGCGAGGCCTCGGCCACGCCCACAGTAAGCGTGGTGGCCGGCGACTTCTTTGGGCCGCGCGTCCGGATGGCGCACGCCGGAGAGCGGATGGTGCGTCCCATCCTCGCGGGCAGGAACGTCAGCGTGGTCGGCAGCGCCAGGCAGCCCCACTCCTTCACCTACGTCCCGGACCTGGCCCGCGCCATGGTTGCGACGGCGGACCGGCCGTCGGCGTGGAATGCCGTCTGGCATGCGCCCACGGGCCCGGCGCTGTCACAGCAGGAGCTTGCGCACGCCTTCGCGGCGGCGGCAGGGCAGCCCGCCCCAAGGGTACGAGCACTGCCCGGCTGGGTACTCCGGGCGGCGGCGGCATTCTCCCGTGATGCCAGGGAGCTGGCGGAGATGCTGTACCAGTTCGAGCGGCCCTTCGTCATGGATTCCGCAGCATCCGAAGCCGCCCTTGGGGTCACGCACACTCCCCTGGAAGCGGCTGTTGCCGCCACCGTGGACTGGTGGCGGCAACAGGGTTAGGGCCTAAACAGGCTCAGCGGCTGGGAACCTCTTCCAAGGGTTCGACGCCGGGCTCCCGCGGCTGCACCGCATTCCCGCTGTCCGTGCGGCCCAGTTTGCTGGGCCACCAGATCTTCGGCCCGATGTCGTAGGCCAGCGCCGGCACCAGCAGCGAGCGCACCAGCACGGTATCGAGCAGGACGCCGAAGGCCACGATGAAGGCCAGCTGCACCAGGAACATGATGGGGATGACCCCCAGGGCTGCGAAGGTGGCGGCAAGGACCACACCGGCGGAGGTGATCACGCCGCCGGTCACCACCAGGCCCCGCAGGATGCCGGGCCTGGTGCCGTGCTTGAGCGATTCCTCCCGGACGCGGCTCATCAGGAAGATGTTGTAGTCCACGCCCAGGGCCACCAGGAAGACGAAGCCGAACAGCGGAACGGTGGCGTCGGCTCCCGGGAACCCGAAGAGGTTGTTGAACACGAAAGCCGCGACGCCCAGTGCGGCCGCGTAGGACAGCACCACCGAGAGCACCAGCAGGACCGGGGCCACGATGGAGCGCAGCAGCAGCATCAGGATGAAGAGGATGACCACCAGGACCACCGGGATGATGACCAGCAGGTCGCGCTGGGCGGTGGTGTTGGTGTCCAGTGCCGTGGCCGTCACGCCGCCCACCAGGGCGCTGGAATCAACGGCCTTCACCTCGGTGCGCAGGGCCTTAATGGTCTCCTCTGCTTCAAGCGAGTCGGCGGCATTCTTCAACGTGGCATTGATGAGGACCTTCCCGTCCCGGACGTCGGGTGCGGTGGGGGCGCCCGGGGCTCCGGTGACCGGCACGCTGCCGCGGCCCAGCAGGTAAGCCTCGCCCACGCCGTCGTCCGCTTTCACCTTGTCCAGCACTTCCGCCGCCTTGGCCTGGTCGGCGACCACGACGGCGGGGCTGCCGCTGCCGGCGTCGAAGTGGCGGGCCAGCGCGTCCTGGCCGTCCACTGCGTTCGAGGCGGTGAGGATGACGTCCGTCTGGGGTACGCCGTTGGCCTTGAGCTGGAAGAGACCGCCCGCGGCGACGAGCAGCAGGAGGACCGACGCCACCCACACGGTCCTGGGCCGCCGGGAGACCAGTGAGCCGGTGGCACGCCACAGGCCCTTCTGGCCTTCGAGGCCGGTGACCAGCTCCGGTTCGCGCTCATCCGCGGGCAGGAGCTTGGGCCGGAAGGGCCAGAAGGCGGCCCGGCCCAGCAGCGCCATCAGGGCGGGCAGCAGGGTGAGCGCTGCGAACAGGGCGCACAGGATGCCTGCCGCAGCAACGGGCCCCAGGGCCTTGTTGGAGTTGAGGTCGGAGAAGAGCAGGCACAGCAGCGCGATGATCACGGTGGCACCCGAGGCAAGGATGGGTTCGAAGGATGCCTTCCACGCGGTCAGGACGGCCGCCGTCCGGTTGGTGGTGTGCGTGAGCGCTTCGCGGAACCGTGCCACGAAGAGGAGGGCGTAGTCCGTGGCTGCGCCGATCACCAGGATGGAGAGGATGCCCTGGCTCTGGCCGTTGAGCTGGATCCAGCCCGCCTTGGCCATGCCGAACACCAGCAGGATGGCCGCACAGAGGGCAAACACCGAGGTCAGGAGCACCATGATGGGCAGCAGCAGGGAACGGTAGACCACCAGGAGGATCACGAACACGGCGGACAGGGCCACCAGAAGGAGGATCCCGTCAATGCCACCGAAGGCGGAGGTGAGGTCGGCCGCAAGTCCGGCGGGGCCGGTGACGAAGGTCTGGGTGCCCTCCGGGGCCGCCTCCTTGACCGTGTCCCGCAGTTCCTTGACGGCGTCCTTGACTTCAGCCGAGGAGCCGATGGGGACCACGAACTGGACGGCTTTCGCATCTTTGGACGGGATCGGGCCGATGACCGTGCTGCCGAGCTTGAGGTCTTCGAGGCTGGTCTTCAGCGATGCCAGCCCGCCCAGCTGCTGGGGCGTGAATGCCTCGCTCTTCTCGATGACGATGATGCCCGGCACCTCGTCCGAGTCGCGGAACTTGGCCTGCCAGTCCTGGGCCTCGGTGGCCTCTGCGCTGGCGGGCAGGAAGGACGCCTGGTCGTTGGACGAGACCTCCTCCAGGCGGCCAAACGTGGGCCCGCCCACGCCGGCGAGCCCCAGCCAGGTCAGCACCAGGACCACGGGGACCAGCCAGCGAAGCCAGAACGGAACGCGTTCCCTGGCAACTTTTGTGCGATTCATGATGCCTTCCATGGGTGAGCAGGTGGAGTAGTATTTGTTCCAGCATAGATTATCTCCATGACAGAGATAAGTGCCAGTCAAGCTTTTTTGGCCTAAGTCTCCGATTGCCTGCCGCGGAGCCCGGGAGGCGCGGACCCTGGAGTAATATCCGTCAGGACGCCGGAGCAGAAAACGATCGGACACCAACGACAGGGAGGTGGAAATGGCAGGCAAGGAGCCTTCCCAGCCATCCCCCGTCGGGCAGGCGGGGCAGGAGTTTGGCCATCCGCTGCTCAGGATCCTGCAGGAGTTCACCATTGAGGCGAACCGGTATGTGGATGCTGCCGGGGACCGCAAGGACATGCACCGTACGGATATGAATGCGCTGGCAGTGATCATGCGGCATACGGCCCGGGGCAATGTGGTGACGCCTGGACTGCTGCGGAAGGAGCTGAACCTGAGCTCGCCGGCCACCACAGCCCTGATTGACAGGCTGGACAGCTCAGGCCACGTGGTCCGGGAGCGGCACAGCACGGACCGGCGCCAGGTCCAGTTGAAGATGACGCCCAAGGCCTTCCGGGAAGGCGGGGCCATCTTCGCCCCCCTCGCCCAGCACATGGGCAGCGCCATGGCCGGCTTCTCCGAGGAAGAGCTGGACACCGTCACCCGTTTCATGACGGCGATGATCGAAGCCACCGTGGCGGCAAGGACGGAATCCGCATAGCCTCCCCCGGACAGGGGTAGCGTTTGGTTATGAGTGCGCAGCAGCCTGAAGAAGACGTCTACACGCACGGCCACCATGAATCGGTGGTCCGCGCCCATGCCGCCAGGACCGCCGAGAACTCGGCGGCGTTCGTCCTCCCCTACCTCACGCCCGGGGCCTCGCTGCTCGACGTCGGCTGCGGGCCCGGCACCATCACCTGCGACTTCGCCGCCCTGGTCAGCCCGGGAACGGTCACCGGCCTGGACCGCTCACCGGACATCATCGCCCAGGCCAAGGCCCTGGCTGTCGAGCGCGAAGTGCCGAACGTGGAATTCGTCGCAGGCAACATCTACGACCTCGACTTTGCGGACGGAACGTTCGACGTCGTCCACGCCCATCAGGTGCTTCAACACCTGACCGACCCCGTGGAGGCCCTCCGCGAAATGCGCCGCGTCGCCAAGCCTGGCGGCATCGTCGCGGTGCGCGACGCCGACTTCCACGGCATGAGCTGGTACCCCGCCATCCCGGAACTGGACGAGTGGATGGAGCTGTACCAGCGGATCGCCCGCCGCAACGGGGCAGAGCCCGACGCCGGGCGGCGGCTGGTCAGCTGGTCGCAGTCCGCCGGTTTCACCGATGTGGCACCCTCCAGCAGCAACTGGCTGTACGCCACGGCGCAGCAGCGCCGGTGGCAGGCGCGCGTTTGGGGTGAGCGAGTGCTGCACTCGGCCTTCGCTGAACAGGCCCTGGAATACGGGTTCGCCGACGCCGCCGACCTGGCCCGGATCTCGGCCGGCTGGCACCGCTGGGGCTCCACGGATGACGGCTGGTTCCTGATTCCCAACGGCGAGGTGATCGCCAGGGCGTAGGACCGCCGCCGCCCGCTCCTGCCGTGTGCCTGGACCACTGGGCATTCGCCGCTGGGCACTCGAAGCATCGGTGATGCAGTTGACGGCGGGTTCCTTCATGCCCCCGTAGGATTGATTGGTGCAATTTTCCCTGTGGCTGGCCCTTGCGGGTGCCGGCGCCCTCATCAGCTTCACCCCCGGCGCCGGGGCCATCAACACCATGAGCAACTCCCTGAACGCCGGGTTCCGGCGCTCCATCTGGGGGATCCTTGGCCAGCAGGCAGCCCTTATTGTCCACGTCCTGATCGTGGCCCTGGGCGTCGGCGTACTCGTGGCCAGCTCGCCCGTCGCCTTCAACGTGATCCGCTACGCCGGGGCGGCCTACCTGGTCTACCTGGGCATCCGCCAGTTCCTCAGCAAGCCCGCCGCCGCACAGGAGCAGGCCGCCGCGCTCAGCAACGAGCCTGCCTGGTCCATCTTCCGCCGTGGCTTCTGGGTGAACCTCCTCAACCCCAAGGCGATCGTATTCTTCCTTGCCTTCACGCCCCAGTTCATCCGCCCCGACCAGCCACTGGCCACGCAGTATGCCGTGCTGACGGCGACGATCGTGGCCATCGACATCCTGGTCATGTGGTTCTTCTTTGCCGCCGCGGCGAAGTCTTTCCAGCGCTTCACCACCACCGACCGGGGGCAACTGGTCCTCAGCCGGGTGTTCGGCGTCCTGTTCGTGGCGGTCGGCATCCTGCTGGCCCTGATCCATTGAGCGGCACCAACGTGGGACGTACCCATATCAGGCGCAGTCATGCATCTTTACAAGGCTGTAAAACAATGTGAACCCACGGCTAGCCAAGAGTGATCGGATGCGCGCATGCTTGGAGGCATGGACTCAACGTCGAGCGCATACCGCGTCATCACCGTCTGCACGGGCAACATCTGCCGGTCCCCCATGGCCGAACTCATGCTCAAGGCGGCGCTTGAACGCGAGGGCCTCGACGGGCTGGTGGAAGTGGACTCCGCCGGCACCACGGGCTACGAGGCCGGCCGGCCGATTGATCCACGCGCCGCCCGCCGGCTCGCCGCCACCCAGCTGCCGTCCGACCACCACGTGGCCCGCGAATGGGAGGATGGCTGGTTCCGCGAGCGCGACCTGATCCTGGCTTTGGACATCGACCATTACGCCTGGCTCAGCGAAGCGGCACCGGACCAGGAGTCCCTGGACAAGATCCGGATGCTGCGCAGTTTTGATCCCGCCATGGCAGGCAGGGACCGGCTGGACCAAGGCATCGAGGACCCCTGGTACGGCGGCCACGCCGACTTCGACGCCGTCTGGCACCAGATCCACTCCGCCCTTCCCGGCTTGGTGGAACACATCCGGACGGCAGTCCGGCAGAATACGCAGCTCCAGCCGCATTAGGGCCGGCCGACCGGAATTGCAGTGCAATTGCCCGGCAGCAGGAGTAATTTGCTTTGCATGCACGCCGCATCCCGCCCCGGCAGGTACACCCGGTTCCTTGCGAAGCTCGAGGAAGCACACCCTTTGGACGCTGCCGTCACGGCGGCAGAGCCGCTGGCGTCGCGGCTGATGCGGGGACGCAGAATCCCGTCCATCATCCGCGGCGACACCACGGGCATCCCGCTGCACGTCATCCTCACCGATGCACCTTTCGGCGCCTGGTGGTCTGCGGTGTTCCTGGACCTTTTTGAGGACGAGGGTTCCCGGCGTGCGGCCCGGAGGCTGGTGGGCCTCGGCGTGCTGGCTGCGGTGCCCACGGCCCTGTCCGGATGGGCCACCTGGTCCGGCAAGGACCGTGCCATTAAGCGCGTAGGCATCGTGCATGCTGCCGCCAACGCCGCGGCAACCATTGTCTACGGTGCCTCCTGGGCGGCCCGGTCATGCGGGCGGGAGCGGCTGGGCGTGCGGCTGTCGCGGGCGGGAGCGGTGCTGCTGCTGGTGAGCGGGTTCCTGGGCGGCCACCTGAGCAGCGGACGTCACGCCTCCGGGCAGGGCGTACCCCGTGGGTGAAAGCGTACGGAGGAAAACGGTACGCTCTAGTCCATGAGTCCAGCCCCCGTCATCATCGCCGTCGACGGGCGCTCCGGCGCAGGGAAGACCACCCTCGCCGTCGAGCTTGCGGCCGCGCTGCGCGCCCACCACAAGGTCTCCCTGTTCCACCTCGAGGACATCTACCCCGGCTGGGACGGCCTCGCGGCGGGCATCGAGCGCTACGTTTCCACCGTCCTGGCGCCCCTGGGCCGCGGCGAGGCAGCCACCTGGACCAGCTGGGACTGGGACAACCATTACGACGGCGACACCCGGGTAACGCTGCCCGCCGAGATCGTCATCGTGGAGGGAGTAGGGGCTGCTGCGGAAGCGGCACGTCCCCTGCTGGACGCGGTGATCTGGGCAGAATCCCCGGACGATGTCCGGCGGACCCGCGCCCTCGACCGGGACGGCGCCACCTATGAGCCCTACTGGGACCAGTGGGCCGCCCAGGAGGAAGAGTGGCTGGGCCGCGATGACGTGCCCGGCCATGCGGACCTGCGCGTGCAGAACCTGGCCGACGGCTCGGCCCCGGCGGACGTCCTGCGGCTCCTCCCCTTCCTGCCCGCCCTGGCCCCGGTACTCGCCCCGGAATCATCCGCGCGCCAGGCGCTCCGCCTCCGTGCCGAGCGCCTCACGGCCGTACCGGATGCGCCCGGACTGTTCCACCAGCTGTACGGACACTCGGCCAACGCCGTCTGGCTGGACTCCTCCAATGCGGGCAGCGCAAAAGACGGTACAGACCCGGCCGCACGGACGGCAGCGGAACGCAGCCGGTTCAGCATCATGGCGGACGACGGCGGTACGTTCGGGCAGTTCGTCGCGCACCGCGGCGGCGTCAGCCGGGTCAGCGCAGGCTCATCGACGGCCAAGGTTGCGGGCCCCTTCTTCCGCTGGCTGGACACTGTCTGGGGCCGGCCGGCCGTCCGCACCCCGGATGGCTATCCCGGCGGGTTCACCCTGGGCTGGCTGGGTTTCCTGGGCTACGAATTGAAACGCGAAACCGGCGGCAGCGACCTGGCCGCACCCACCCCCGATGCCGCGTTGATCTTCGCCGGAAGGGCCGTGGTCCTGGACCACGCCGACGGCACCGCCTGGCTCCTGGCGCTGGAGGCACCTGACGCGGACGATTGGCTGGCTGAGGCGCGGGCAGCGGTCCACACCGCGGCGGACGCCGCCGCCCCTAAGCCGGAGCCGGCAGCGGAAGCCGGCGGCAGCAGCGGCGTCCTACTTCCCGCAGCACCCGCCTTCCGCAGCAGGGATTCGGGCGCCCAGTACCGGGAGAAGATTACCGCCGCCCAGTACGAGATCACCCAGGGCAACAGCTACGAGGTCTGCCTGACCACCACCCTTGAAGCCCGGCTCGGGGCAGGTTCGCTGGATCCCTGGACCACCTACCTGGCGCTGCGCCGCAGGAACCCGGCCCCGTTCGCCAGCTACCTGCGGCTGGGCAGCCTGGCCGTGGCCAGCACGTCACCGGAGCGGTTCCTCAGGATCGCGTCCGACGGCGGCATGCGCGCAGAGCCGATCAAGGGCACCAGGCGCCGGGCTGCTGATCCGGCGGAGGACCACCGGCTGCGCACGGACCTGGCCACGTCGCTGAAGGACCGGGCCGAGAACATCATGATCGTGGACCTGCTGCGCAACGACCTCAGCCATTTTGCCGAACCCGGTTCGGTCACGGTCAGCCGGCTCTGCGCCATCGAAAGCTACGCCACGGTCCACCAGATGGTCAGCACCATCGACGCCCGCCTGGCCCCCGGGGCGCCGCGGGCCGAGGCCGTGGCGGCCTGCTTCCCCGCCGGATCCATGACCGGGGCCCCCAAGATCAGCACCATGGCCATCCTTGACCGGTTGGAGGCCGGACCCCGCGGGCCCTACTCGGGTGCCATCGGCTACTTTTCGCTGAACGCTGCGGCTGATCTTGCCGTCGCCATCCGGACCCTGGTGATCGACACGGCAGGCGACGGAACGGCGGAAGTGTCGCTCGGCGTCGGCGGTGCCATCACATCCGACTCCGATCCGGACGATGAATACGAGGAAATCCGGACCAAGGCCTACGGTGTGCTCTCCACCCTGGGCGCCGCGTTCCCGGAAGACTGACGCCGTTTAGGCGCACGGCCCCGGGGGTAGGCTCCAGAGCATCAGCTGAACCGCTCAAGCCACGCGGCGGGAATCCCCAGCGCCACGAGTGAGGTTTGCCGCGTGACGGATCCTTCCCATTCCCACAACCCCGGCAACAAGGCACCGCGCAGCATCAAGTACGTCCTGATGCTCGGCGCCCTGGCCGCGCTTCCTGCCCTCACCACGGACATGTACCTGCCGTCGCTGCCCGCGGTGGAGGCCGGCCTCAACACCACCCAGACCGCCGCCCAGCTGACGTTGTCCGGAACCCTCGTCGGCGCCGGGGTGGGCCAATTGGTCATTGGCCCGTTCTCGGACCGGTTCGGACGGCGCCTTCCGCTGGTCATCGGCATCTCGCTGCACGTGGCCATCTCCCTGCTCTGCTCCATGACGCCGAACATCGAAACGCTCACGGGCCTGCGGGTGCTGCAGGGCTTCTTCAACGCATCCGCGGCAGTGGTGGCACTCGCCGTGATCCGCGACCGCTTCGTCGGGTCCGCCGCGGCTCAGCTGCTGTCCCGGCTGATGCTGGTGATCGGTGTGGCACCCCTCCTGGCCCCCACCGTGGGCCAGGCCATCGCGGGCGCCTGGAACTGGCGCGCCGTCTTCTACGCCCTGGCGCTCATCGGGGTGGTCCTGGTGGCCATCGTCCTGCGGTTCATGCCCGAGACCCTGCCGGAGGACAGGCGCAGCCGGGGCCACCCCAGGCATGTGGCCGGGGCCTACTGGTCCCTGCTCAGGGACCAGCATTTCATGGCGCTGGCCGTCATCCCTGGACTGGGTCTAGCGCTGATCATGAGCTACGTGGTGGGCTCGCCCTTCGTCTTCCAGAACGAATACGGCCTCACCGCCCAGCAGTTCGCCCTCGTTTTCGCCCTCAACGGCGCCGCCCTGGTCCTCTCGGCCCAGCTCAATGCCGCCCTGGTCAGGAAATTCCCGCCGGTCCGCCTCCTGCGCACCGCCCTCCTGGTCCAGCTGGGCCTTGCCCTGCTGCTGCTCGCGGTGGTGGCCACGGGCGCCGGCGGCGCATTCGGCCTGGTGGCCGCCCTGTGGCTGGTCCTGTCGGCCCAGGGCATGATCCCAGCCAACGCCTCCGTGCTGGCCCTGCACAACTACGGCCATATGGCGGGGACGGCGGCGGCGGTCATTGGCGCCCTGCAGTCCGGCGTCGCGGGACTGGTGAGCCCCCTGGTGGGAATCCTGGGCGGCAACTCACTGTCCATGGCCAGCGTCATGATCGGCAGCTGCGCCCTGGCGGTGACGGTGCTCGCGCTGGGGACGCCTGCCTACCGGAACGGCGGCTGGCCCGAGCATGCAGGGCACGACGGCGGCCAGCGGGTGGGCGCCGAAGAGTAGCCGGCGCCGGCGTTGGGTTCCGGGTGTTGGGCGGGCTGTCGCAAGCGGTTGCCGCGCTGATTATTGGGCAGCTATTGGACAGCTATTGGACGGTGGCCGTCAGCCGGGCCACGTTGTCCACGTACCGGGCGGCGAGCGGCCGGTTGAGCCAGTCCGCGAGCTTGAGCTCATGCGAGATGTCCCGGTAGGTGTCCTCCACCGCCCGCATCTTGTTGACGATGTCCTCGCCCAGGAGCATCACGGAGACCTCCAGGTTCAGCGAGAACGAGCGCATGTCCATGTTGCTGGACCCCAGGACGGCCACCTCGTCGTCGATGGTGAAGTGCTTGGCGTGCAGGACGAACGGGGCCTTGTAGAGGTAGATCCGCACGCCGGCTTCCAGGAGTGCCTCGTAATAGGACCGCTGCGCATGGTGCACCAGGAACTGGTCACCCTTTTCGGAGACGAACAGCTCCACGTCAACGCCCCGCTGGGCGGCCGTGGTGATGGCGTAGAGCAGGGAGTCATCCGGAACGAAGTAGGGGCTGCAGATGGAGATCCGGTGCTGCGCGGAGTAGATCAGCGTGTTGAAGAGACGCAGGTTGTTCTCCGTGATGAACCCGGGACCGCTGGGCACCACCTGGGCGGTGACGTCGCCCGGTTCCGGGTTCGCCGGCAGCTGCAGCTGGTGTTCCAGGGACTCATCGGTTTCGCTGAGCCAGTCGGTGGCGAAGACGACGTTCAGGGTGGTCACGATGGGACCGCGCAGGCATGCCATCAGCTCCACCCACTCGCGGCCCGCCTTCCGGTGCCGGGGGTTGTTGTAGGAGGGCTCGATCAGGTTCTGCGAGCCCGTGAAGGCGATTTCGCCGTCGACCACCATGATCTTGCGGTGGTTGCGCAGGTCCGGCCGGCGCCACTGGCCGTGGATGGGCAGCAGGGGCAGCATCCGCTTCCACTGGATCTTGCCCGCCCGGAGCCGCCGGAGCAGCTTCCGGTAGCCCTTGATGCGCAGCGTGCCGATGTGGTCGAACAGCAGGCGCACGTCCACGCCGCGTTCCGCGGCTTCCTCCATGGCCGTGAGCAGGTCATTCGTGACGTGGTCCGAGCTCATGATGTAGAACTCGGCGTTGACGAATTTCTTCGCCTTCCGGACCGCGTTGGTCATGGCCAGGATGGAGTCCGGGTATCCGGGAATGAGGTCCACGGAGTTGCCGTCCACCATGGGCAGCGACCCCAGCGTGCGGTTGAGCTCGGCGGCGGACTTCACCCATTCGGGGCCCGGGTAGTCGCTTTCGGCTTCGGAGAGGGCGCTGATTCCCGACCGCACCCGGTCGTTGACCTGCTCCTGCTGCGCCCGCCGCCGGCTTGAAAGCTGGAAGTTGCCGAACAGCAGGAACAGGACGATGCCCACGAACGGGATGAAGAAGATGCCGAGCAGCCAGGCCATGGCAGTGGTGGGACGCCGGTTGCCGGGGATGATTCCGAGCGCCAGGACCCTGATGACAAGGTCGGCGAAACCCAGGAGCACCACAACCCACGTCGGCGCGGTGCCGGCAAGCGAAAAAGGCCACAACACGTCAATAACTCCCGGGGAGGTTTGGCTCCGGAGGACGGTTTCCGGCCGGGGCACTCCGCCCAGCTTATCCGCGGTGCCGCACTAAGCTGGTGCCATGACCTCTCCAGCCCCCGTGGTTCTCGTTTTCCTCGACCCTGCTTTCCCTGACGGCCGCGTGGAGGATGCCGCCAAACCCCAGCTGCTGGTCACGGACCTGGGGGTCACCCGGGGCGACGGCGTGTTCGAAACCATGCTGGCCGTGGGTGGCGAGGTCCGGAAGATGCAGGCCCACCTGGACCGGCTCGGAGCCTCCGCCGAAGCCCTTGACCTGGACATCCCGGGCCAGGACGCCTGGCGGCGGGCCATTGCTGCCGCTGTCGTCCGGCACCGCTCGGAGAACCCGCCGGCGGACCCGGCCACGGACGAGCTGGTGGTGAAGCTGGTGGTGACCCGCGGCGCCGAGGGCGCTCCAGCCCCCACCGCGTGGGTCCAGGCTTCTCCGGCGGGTGCGGCCGGCCGGCGGCAGCGGGAGACGGGCATCGACGTGATCTTCCTGGACCGCGGCTATGACAGCGACGTTGCCGAGCGGGCGCCCTGGCTGCTCCTGGGTGCCAAGACCCTGTCCTACGCCGTGAACATGGCGGCCCTCCGCTACGCGCACAAGCAGGGTGCGGACGACGTGATCT
The DNA here is from genome assembly GCF_029581595.2 of Arthrobacter sp. NQ7. Taxonomy (NCBI): domain Bacteria; kingdom Bacillati; phylum Actinomycetota; class Actinomycetes; order Micrococcales; family Micrococcaceae; genus Arthrobacter; species Arthrobacter sp. NQ7. The sequence continues at coordinate 22,439 of NZ_JARFXU020000017.1, forward strand.
TCCTGTCCTCGGATGGCCGGGTCCTGGAAGGCCCCACGTCCACCGTGCTGCTGGCCCACGTGGAAGAGTCCGACGGCGGCCCGCGGGTCAAGCGCCTGATCACGCCGCAGCTGGACAGCGGCATCCTTCCGGGGACGTCCCAGGGCGCGCTCTTCACCGCAGCGAAGGCAGCAGGCTGGGAACTGGGCTACGGCCCCCTGGAGCCGCAGGACCTCCTGGACGCCGACGCCGTCTGGCTGATCTCCAGCGTCCGCCTGCTGGCGCCCGTCAACACGATCGACGGCAAGCAGATCGGCACGCCCTCGCTGCAGAAGGAACTGACAGCCGAGTTGGGCGCACTTTTCGCTGGCATCCACTAGGCGTGGGACAGGGCACGATGTCCCTTTTCCCGCTGCGGCATCACCCGTAAGGTGTGGACCATGGACTCGCAAAACGTGCCGATCGAAAAACTGTCCTTTGACGACTGCTGGGAACTCCTCGCCGACGATATCGTGGGCAGGCTCGCCGTCGTCGTGGACGGCCATCCCGAGATCTTTCCCGTCAACTACGTGGTCCATCGGCGCAGCATCGCGTTCCGCACGGCGCCGGGCTCCAAGCTTTGGGGTGCCGCAATGGAACGGGCCGCGGCGTTGGAGATCGACGGCTACGATCCCGCCACCGAAGTGGCGTGGAGCGTGGTGGCACGGGGCGACACGGAGATCATCGAGGACCAGGCGGAAAAGGACGCGGTGGACAACCTCGGCCTGGAGCCCTGGCAGCCCGGCGAAAAGGCACATTACGTGCGGCTCAACGCCAAGGCGCTGACCGGCCGCCGGTTCAAGGTCAACCGGCCGGACGTCTGGAACACCCGGGCCCAGGACCGGCGGCGGGCGTCGTTCGAGTAGATCGTGGCGCCGGCCCGGACGTGGACCGTCCGCTGCCGTCAGGCCCGGGAGGCCTGCCGGGTCAGCTGTGCTTCCAGGCCGGACAGCAGGATGGTCAGGCCCTGGTCGAGCTCCAGGGCGCCGTCGTACTCCGCGAGCGCCGGTGCCAGCGTGCGGAGCCTGGGGAACTCCTTGGCGGGGAGTCGGTGCAGCCCCAGGCGCAGCAGCACCTCGTTCTCCTCCGGGTCCACCACGTACTCCTGGAGTTCGTTCAGGATGTGCCCGTACAGGAAGCCGTAATAGGCCCGGTACACGTGAAGCGCATCTGACGGTTCGAATCCCGCCGCCGCGAGCAGGGTCAGAATCTGCTCCAGGGGCCGCAGCGTGCCCAGCGGGCGCAAACCCAAGGGCGTGGAAAGCGGACGGGTGACCAGCAGCGGCACCACATTGGGGTGCTTCAGCGCCAGCTGGCGGAGGTTGTGGGCGATGTTCCGCAGCTGCGCCTTCCAGTCCGGATCCTCCGGGTGGATGGTGAGCTGGTTCAGCACCAGCTCGGACACGCCGTCCAGCAGGGCAGCGCGGTTTTCGGCATAGCGGTAGAGGCTCATGGGATCCCGGCCGAGTTCCGTGCCCAGGCGGCGCATGGTCAGCGCATCCAGTCCTTCGGCGTCCACGATTTCCAGGGCTTTTGCCAGCACCACGTCCCGGCTCAGCCTCGCCTTGCGGCTGGCTGGTGTGTCGATTTTTGGGGAAGCCATGGTGTCCATCCTGAATGCCGGCGGGTCACGCAACCAGTTACTCCAGTCGCTTGCCGTATCTGTAGTCTACAGGTAAAGTCTACAGCGTAGACACGCGGTGAGAGCGTCCCTGTTCCGTCCATGTGGACGGCAGGGTGTTTATGAACCGCCGTCCGCGTGCAGGTCGGCGGGATTACGCTGCTGTAGCCGAACGGTGGCACCGAGCACTGAGCGAAGGGAAGCCGCAATGGCACATTCGCAGTTCGACATCTTCCTGCAGGAAGCCACCCACTTTGACCAGGTCTCAGGCTCCAGCCTGGACCGCGACCGGCTCTACGGGCTCTACACCAGCTGGTGCTTTATCAACCAGCAGGCACCCGGCACGGAATCGAGTTTCTGGGCAGCCATGAAGCACAAGGTTTCACCGCGCCGCAACGGTCTCCGGATGAAGGGTCCCGCGGCGGCCGATTACATCCTGAGCAGCTACCCGCGGCTGGCCTGATACTCCGGCCAAATCCGTAGGGACTCCGGCGGAGCCGGACCACGATTAAATGCTGTGGCACAGGCGTGCCACAGCATTTTTTGTGCCCTGACGGCATGGACCCACGTCCTGCAGACCGGCCTCAGGTGGGGATGATGCGGAAGAGGAACCTGGTGCGCACCATCACCCAGAGCAGTCCCAGGACCACGGCATAGGCAGCCGTGTTCAGGGCGATGCTTTGCTGCTGCAGGGCCGGAATATTGGCCACGACGGCGATGAGCACCACGTGCATGATGAACACGTAGAGCGTGGCCCGGCCCAGCGGGATCAGGAACCAGCCCAGGGCCCGCTGCACCGGCTTCCAGTACGCGCTGAGGAAGGCATAGGCGGCCACCACCAGGACCAGGACGTTGAGCAGGCGGCCCGGGGCCAGGTAGGTCCGGCCGAAGAGTGCGTCATACATGGCCCGGTACGCAGCATCCGGGATCAGCGCCAGGCGAACGTCGTAGTTGTTGGAGAGGTACGGGTTGCCCCAGGACAGGAAGGCCAGCGCGAAGGCTGCCACGGTGCAGGCAACCACCACCCAGATGTGCCTGGTCAGCCAGGCCACGATGCTGCGCCGGTGGTAACCGGCCACCATCCCGACAACGAACAGCACCTGCCACACCAGCAACGGGAATGAGTCCTCGAACTGCGAGGGCAGGATCCTGAACCTGGTCACGTTGCCCACGGCGTACACGGCAAGTGTCACCAGCAGCACCCAGGCGGCTTTGCCGCGGTTCAAGGCGGCAAGGATCAGCGGACTGACAAGCAGCAGGACCACGTAAAGGCCCATGACGTTGAACTGCCAGGGCCCGAACTGCAGCAGCACGATGGCCGGCAGCACCTGCGGGGGCACGGGGAACTGGAACAGCGAGGACATGCCGGCATACAGGTCGTACGTGCGCCCCGCCCCTGTGTGCCCGGCGCCCCCGGTTCCCTGGTCCACGAAGGTGGTCAGGGCTTCGGTGTTGAAGAACGGAAGCAGGGACAGCAGGAAGACGCCGACCAGGACGGCCAGTGCCGTGACGTAGAGCTTTCCGGCGCGGCGCGAGGTGAGGTCCACCACCTGGCCGAAGTCCTCCTTGGCTTTGGGCCCGTACACCATGCCCACCACCAGTCCGGAGAACAGGACAAAAAGCTCAGCACCGGAGACGAAACCCACGGCCTCCTGCGTAAGCAGCTGGAACAGCGAAGCCATGCCAAGGTGGTTGACCACCACGAAGACGATGGCCATGCCGCGCAGCAGGTCAACCCGCGAGTCCCTGCTGGAGGGGTCCTGGTAGCTCCAGGCGGTCGCCGCGCTGATCCGTCGCGGTATCTGCCAAAGAGCCATTAGGAGGATGGCCATGGCGGCAGCAACACTCCAGGCCGCCGCGCCGGACAGGGTGCTGGCACGGACGTAGGTGCTTCCGGACGCCACATCGGTGACCGGGCCGGTGACGATGGGGGAAGACTTCAGCCTGTCCAGTGCTGCTTTGGCGATCTCCGGGCGCCCCGTGAGCAGCCAGCTGATGCTTGCCACCCCGGTGTCCCGTGTGCTGGTCCGTTCGTCCCATACGACGGCCGCTGTCGTGGCGAAGTCAGGGGAGGTTGCAGTCCCCACCACCTGGTCCCACCAGCCGGCCTTGATGTCCGACTCGGCCGCGCCTCCGGCTGCAGGGCTGTAAAAGGCGGATGTCTGGAGGAGGAAGGGCTTGCCGTGCCGCTGTGAGTAGGTGCCGTAGAAGTTCTCGCCGCCGGACGCGGTGAGCATGTCCTTCAGTTCATCGGTTCGGGGAGCCGTGTTGACGGCCGTCCCGCCGGCGGTGTCGTCATGGTAGGCGGCCAGGCCCACCCAGTCCACGGCGTCATCCCCGGGATAGTAGGGGGCGTAGGCGCTGTCGCGCCCATCCCAGGTTCCATCACCGTTGGTGTCCAGGAGCGAAAACCCTTCACTTCCCGGCTGCGGGGCACTCCGGTTCCTGTCAAAGGGGTAGTCCTTGCCCAGGTAAGGGGCCCACACCATGGTGACCCGGCCGCCGTCGTACTTCCTGAAAGCTGCCGTCACGGCCTGGAAGGCCTTGCGGTAGGTGGCCGGCTGCTGCCCCCAGGCCACCCAGCTTGCGTTCATGTCGGGGGCAAAGCGGATCATCAGCTGCCCCTTGAAGCCGGAGGCCAGGTCGCGTACCTGCTGCGCGAAGGCCTCGGCCTCCTGGGCACCGAGCTGGTCCAGCGGCACCGACGGCCTCACGGTGAGCAGCGCATGGGCGCCCCTGCCCGCCGCCTGCTGCAGGAATCCGTCGAGATCGCTCCGTTCCGCCTCGCGGTACGGCATGGTGATGTCGTGGCCGAAAACCGCGGGGTCGGCACCGAGCCGGTCACTGAAACCGGCAGCGGTGTCCTCGCCCCATTCGAGCACCGCGCCCAGCCACGGTTTTCCCGGGTCCGGGGCGGCTGCTGCGGACTGGGCGGCACCTGCTTGGGCTGCACTGGCCTGGGCGGCACTGGCCGGGCCGACCAGGGCCAGCAGGCTGATCAGGAGCCCGGCCACCACGGCGGCGACGGAACGTGGACGGCTGCGGCGGACCGCGTGGTGGTGCGACGTGTTTCCCCGCATGCTGACAAGAACCCCCCGGCACTCATTGCTCTGACGTCGGGGCGGCGCCCCACGGTAAGAACCCTATCGCCTCGGGTGGCTGCTGAATTACGGAACATGACGACGGCGGCGATGCGCGTTTTCGCGGCAGGTGTTACGTTTTTGGGGAGTAATGAGTACCGGTGTGAAGCCCTGACTGGCCGGTCGGCAACCCTCCCTTTCGCGGCGGGGTGCCTCAGGTGAATACTCGGCATATCGACCGACTCGAGCTGCAAGCGTGAAAGAAGGAGATCCGTCATGTCTGACGCACCTGCCCCCGACGAGAGACTGTCCTACCGCCTCATCAGCGGCCCGGACAACCGTGAATTCTGTGAGCGGATCTCCAACGCCCTGGCCGAAGGCTACGTGCTGCACGGCAGCCCGGCGGCAACCTTCAACGGCACCAGCGTGATCGTGGCGCAGGCGATCGTCCTTCCGGCAGCCATCGCTTCCGCGGACGCCGCCGTGGCTACCGCCGTGGACCAGCTCGACGCCGGCGGGGACCTCGAATTCGACGGCGAGGGCCACGCATGAGCTACGCAGGAGACCTGACCCCCGAGGAAGCCTGGGCCAAGCTGGAGCAGGGCGCCATCCTGGTGGACGTGCGCACGGAGGGCGAATGGGCCCACATCGGCATCCCGGACACCAAGGCCACGGACAACGATCCCCTGTTCATCCCGTGGACCTTCCCCGGCGGCATTCCCAACCCGCGCTTCGTCCAGGACCTCAAGGAACAGGCGCCGGAAGACCCGGCCGCGGAGCTGGTATTCCTGTGCCGCTCCGGCCAGCGCTCCATTGCCGCCGCCACCGCCGCCACCCAGGCCGGCTTCACGTCCTACAACGTGCTGGAAGGCTTCGAAGGCGAACCGGACCGTTACGGCGAACGCACCGTCAATGGCTGGAAGAACCGCGGCCTGCCCACCAACCTCGGAAAGAACTAAGTGAGCTTCAACCAAGACGCCCCCGGCTGGAACCCCGACACGCAGGCCGTCCGCGGCGGCCTTGACCGCACAAACTTCCAGGAAACGTCCGAGGCCATCTTCCTGAATTCAGGCTTCGTCTACGAGTCCGCCGCTGCAGCCGAACGCGCCTTCACCGGCGAGGACGAGCGCTTTGTCTACTCGCGCTACGGCAACCCGTCGGTGGCCACGTTCCAGGAGCGGCTCAGGCTGTTGGAAGGCACCGAAGCATGCTTCGCGACGGCGTCGGGCATGTCCGCGGTGTTCACCGCCCTGGGTGCCCTGCTGGCTGCCGGCGACCGCGTGGTGGCCGCCCGCTCACTGTTCGGCTCCTGCTTCGTGATCCTGAACGAGATTCTGCCGCGGTGGGGCGTGGAGACCGTCTTCGTGGACGGACCCGACCTGGACCAGTGGCGGGAGGCGCTCTCCACGCCCACCACCGCCGTCTTCTTCGAATCCCCGTCCAACCCCATGCAGGAGATCGTAGACATCGCCGCCGTCAGCGAACTGGCGCACGCGGCCGGTGCAACGGTGGTGGCGGACAACGTCTTTGCCACTCCCCTGCTCCAGCGCTGCGGCGACCTCGGTGCCGACGTCATCGTCTACTCCGGCACCAAGCACATCGACGGGCAGGGCAGGGTGATGGGCGGCGCCATCCTGGGCACCAAGGAGTTCATCGACGGCCCCGTCAAGCAGCTGATGCGCCACACCGGCCCCGCACTTTCGGCGTTCAACGCCTGGGTCCTGACCAAGGGCCTGGAAACCATGGGCCTGCGGGTCAACCACTCCTCGGCCACTGCCCTGCGGCTGGCGGAGTGGCTGGAGGAACAGCCCGCCGTGAGCTGGGTGAAGTACCCGCTGCTGAAGTCGCACCCGCAGTATGCCCTGGCGGCGAAGCAGATGAGCGCCGGCGGCACGGTGCTCACGCTGGAGCTGGCTCCTTCCGCGGGGCGCTCGGCGAAGGAAGCGGCTTTCGCGCTGCTGGACGGGCTGCGCATCATCGACATCTCCAACAACCTGGGCGACGCCAAGTCACTGATCACCCACCCCGCCACCACGACGCACCGCGCCATGGGGCCTGAAGGGCGGGCGGCCATCGGGCTTAGCGACGGCGTGGTCAGGCTGTCCGTGGGGCTGGAGGATCCGGAAGACCTTATCCGCGATCTGGAACAGGCACTGAAGCAGATCTAGCCGCATGGTTCGCGGGCTCATGGCCCGGCGTTCCCCGACGCGCAGCCTTCTATCCGACGCGGGAATTCCTCTTCGCTGCCCGGATAGGGGCCGCGGAGAGGAATTGGCGCGTCGGGGATGAATCTGCGCAGCGGGAAACGCAGTTGCGCGGCCGCCGTCTCAGGCCTGGCGCACCCTCAGCAGCTCGGGTGTTGTCTCCACCTCTGACAGGTCCAGCGAACCGCGCATGGTCACGTGGACGGCCTGGCGGACCACGGCGCCGAACCCCATGTCCTCCGGCGGCGGCCCGGCGAGGGCCTTGTCGCGTGCACGCCGCTGTTCAGCTGACCCTGTCCCGCGGGCGATGATGTCCTCCACACCCTGCCGGGCCAGGGCCAGCTCGCCTTGTTCCTCCAGCACCGGCGCCAGGTAATCCACCAGCGACCGGACCACGTCCGCAGCGGGCGTGGGCCGGAAGTTTCCGAAGTCCAGCAGCTCGCCGCTGAGCCCTTCGCTGCTGGCCTGCCACGACGCCATCCGCAGCAGGACCGTGGGCACGGGTGCCGGATCAACGTCCTCGCGCCACTCCCGGCTGGCGGATTCCACCAGCGCCCGGACCAGCACCGCAATCAGGGCTGCGTCCTCGGCACGAAGGCAGACGTCCGCCACCCGCACCTCGACCGTGGGGTGGTTGCGGGACAGCCGGGCGTCGAAGTACAGCATGCCTTCATCGAGCATCACGCCGGTGTCCAGCAGCCGGGTGACCACCCGCCGATAGGCAGGATAGGTTCCGTAGATGCCCGCCGGTCCGGCCGTCGGCCAGCGGTTCCAGGCCTGGGTGCGGTAGCTTTCGAATCCGGTGGGCACGCCGTTCCAGAACGGCGAGTTGGCGCTCAAGGCCGTCAGCACTGCCAGCTTGTCGCGGATCCGGTCCAGGACCGCCACGCCTTCCTCCGGCGACTCGATGTAGGTGTGGACGTGGAACCCGCAGGTCAGCTGCTCCTGGGCGGTAAGGCCGAAGCGTTCCAGCATCCTGGCGTAGCGCGGGTCCGGGGTGGTGTGGCTCGGTGATGCCACCGGCGAGGTTGCGAGCGCCGCGACCCGGGCCCCGTGCTTCCTGGCAGCCTGGTCCGCCAGCGCCCGGCCCGCGCGGATCTGTTCCAGCAGGCTGCCGTACTCGCGGCAGGGCCGGGTCTGGGTCTCGATCTGCTCAAGCTTCAGCTCGGCACTCAGGCCCATCTCGTCGTCGTAATCCGCCTGGTTTCCCGCGTGGTGGACGGTTGAATCCGGGGGGAGGTCATCCGCCGCCACGTGGTGTCCGGCCAGGAGGGCATCCGCCAGGGCGAGCGGCTCTCCGGACTCCGGATCAACGATCAGCAGCTCTTCCTCTACGCCGAATGTACGCATACGAACATTCTGCTGCAGCAGCGGGTCATTGGAACTGTGGCCCGCCGTTCATGACGAAGCGTGAATGCTCAGTCCTGGAAGTACTCCACCTTGGCGCCGATGGTGTTCAGCCGCTCCGCCAGGTCCTCGTAACCGCGCTCGATCACGTAGATATTGCGCAGTTCGGAAACGCCGCGGGCCGCGAGCATGGCCAGCAGCAGGCACGCGGCAGGCCGGAGTGCCGGCGGGCAGCCCACCTCGGCGGCGCGCCACTTGGTGGGCCCGTTGACGTAGATCCGGTGCGGATCCAGCAGCTGCACCTGGGCGCCGAGCCGGTTCAGCTCGGTCAGGTAGATCGCCCGGTTCTCGTAGACCCAGTCGTGGATCATGGTCTGGCCGTGGGCGTTGGCAGCAATGACGGCGAAAAACGGCAGGTTGTCGATGTTCAGCCCGGGGAACGGCATGGGATGGATCTTGTCCTCGGGGGCGCGGAGGTCGGAGGGCTTGGTGGTGACGTCCACCAAACGGGTGCGGCCGTTGCGGGCCATGTACTCGCCCGAAACCTCGAGCTGCTGCCCCATCTGGCCCAGGGTGGCCAGTTCGATCTCCATGAACTCGATGGGCACGCGCCGCACCGTGACCTCTGAGTTGGTGACGATGCCGGCCGTGATGAGGCTCATCGCCTCAATGGGGTCCTCGGACGGGAAGTACTCGATCTCGGCATCGATTTCCGGCTTGCCGGTAATTTTCAGGGTGGTGGTGCCCACGCCCTCGATGGTGACGCCGAGCATCTGCAGGTAGAAGCAGAGGTCCTGCACCATGTAGTTGGGGCTGGCGTTCCGGATCACGGTGGTCCCGGCCCGGTGGGCTGCCGCCATGATGGCGTTCTCGGTGACGGTGTCCCCGCGCTCGGTGAGGACGAAGGAGCGGTCGCGGGTGTCGGCCGGCGGTGCCTGCACGGTGTAGAAACCGGCAGTGGCCTCCACCGAAAGGCCGAACTCACGCAGCGCCTGCATGTGCGGTTCCACGGTGCGGGTGCCAAGGTCGCAGCCGCCGGCGTAGGGCAGCCGGTACTCCCGCGACTCGTCCAGCAGGGGGCCCAGCAGCATGATGACGCTGCGGGTGCGCCGTGCAGCGTCCACGTCCATGGCGTCCAGGTCCAGGACCGCGGGGCGGCGGAGGCGCAGGTCGGTGTCGTTGAGCCAGGTGCACTCCACGCCGATGCTGGTCAGCACCTCGACGATGCGGTTGACTTCCTCGATCCGGGCCAGCCGGCGGAGCACGGTGGTGCCGCGGTTGATCAGGCTGGCGCACAGCAGGGCGACGCCGGCATTTTTGCTGCTGTTGACGTCCACAGCACCGGAAAGGGTGCGTCCGCCCTCCACCCGGAGGTGCGTCATCTGCGGCTTGCCCACGTTGACGATGCTCCGGTCAAAGATGTTTTCCAGGCGCTGGATCATCTTCAGGCTCAGGTTCTGCTTGCCCTGTTCCATCCGTGCGACGGCTGACTGGCTGGTGCCGAGTTCGGCGGCCAGCTGGCCCTGGGTCCAGCCCTTTTCGGTCCGGGCGTCCTTCAGCATGGCGGCAACGTGTTCAGCGGTTTCCTGCGTCATACCCCCGAATATATCATAAATGAGTTATTTGTCCGGATAGCCGGTCAGGGCGCGCGGTCGCCGAAAGGCTTTACCCGCTATGTGCGATACGGCGCGTCGACGTGTCGGATCAGCTGCCCAGCCACACCATGTTCCAGGTGCCCGCCGCAAGCGCCGCTGCCAGGGCAAGCCCGGCCATCAGCACGCCACCCGCCAGCACGCCCAGGTCCAGGCCACTGAAGGTGGATTCACGCGCCCAGGTCCTGCTGCCGCCGCCGAATCCGCGCGCTTCCATGGTCACGGCAAGCCGGGACGCGCGGCGGATCGCCTGCACCAGGAGCCCGAAGCTCTGCCCCAGCGTCGCTTTCACCCGCTGGGGCAGGCTGCCGCGCGAGCCGACGCCGCGTGCCCGCCGGGCCATCCCGATGGTCTGCCATTCCTCAGCCATGAGCCCCACCAGGCGCATGGCGGCCAGGGTTCCCAGGACGAACCGGTGCGGCAGCCGCGCCTTCTGCGCCAGCGCATCCGCGAGGTCGGTCGGGTCGGTGCAGCTCATCAGCAGGACCGCCGGCAGTGCAATGGCAAAGCCGCGCAGGAGGAAGCCGATCCCCAGCTGCAGCGAGCCTTCACTCATGGTCCAGATGCCGACGTCGAGCAGGATCCGTCCGCTGTCCGGCGCCAGGATGGAGGTGCTCCACCCGCCCACGGCGGCGGCGAGGATCAGCGGCCACCCGCGCTGCCACAGCAGGGCCAAGGTGAGCCCGGCCAGGGGAAACAGCAGCAGTTCGAAGACCAGGGCCACGGAGGCCGACACCCAGTCGATGGACAGCGCCAGGACCGCGGTAATGAGCACGACGGCGGCAAACTTGCTCAGGGGGTTGGCGCGGGCCAGGAGGGCGCGGTTGCCGGCCAGGGTGAGTTCCTGCCTCATGGCGCCACCGGTTCCGACGCGGCCATCCGAAGCTCCGCCCCGCCCAATGCCCCAGTGAATTCGGCGTCGTGGGTCACGGACACCACGGCGGTGCCTGCGTCCAGCAGCTCGGAGAGGAACGAGGCCAGCTCCGCCCATGTGTTGGCATCCTGGCCGAAGGTGGGCTCGTCCAGGACCAGCACCTGGGGGCTGGCGGCGAGGACGGTGGCAACGGAAAGCCGCCGTTTTTCGCCGCCGGAGAGCGTGTAGGGGTTGGCGTCCACCAGCTGGGTAAGACGCAGCCGCTCCAGCAGTTCGTCAACCCGGTCCTCACCGTGGCCAAGGTGCCGGGGACCGAACAGCAGCTCATCGAGCACCTTGCCGGTGACGAACTGGTGCTCCGGCTCCTGGAACACCGTCCCCACGCGCGAAATCAGTTGCTCGGCCTTCCAGGTGTAGGGGTCGATCCCCGCGCCGCGGCTGAGGTCCAGCGTGGCGGAAACCTTCCCGGAGACGGGTTCCAGCAGCCCGGCAAGGGTCAGCGCAAAGGTCGATTTTCCGGCGCCGTTCGGACCGGTGATGGCGAGGGCCTGGCCTGCACGGACCTGGGCCGCGAGCCCTTCCTGGACCGGGACGGGCGGAATCCTGCGAAGGCCCTTGCGGCGTGGACGTTCGCGGGAGACAGCAAGCCGTTCGGCGGCCAGCAGGAGATTCCCGGTTCCGGGGGCGGGAACCCCGGCACGGCCACGGGTGGCCGGCACGTAGCCCGGCACCCACACCCCGGCGGCGGTGAGCTTGGCGCGCGCCTCGCGAAGCACCAGGTCCGGCGGCCCGTCCAGGAGTACGGCGGGATCGGATGCGGAGCCCGGCTGGAGCACCACGATCCGGTCCACCAGGTCCTTCCACACGGAAACCCGGTGCTCCACCACCACCAGGGTGGCCCCGGTCTTGTCCAGGCAACGGGCGACGGCGCCCCGGACCTCCAGCACGCCGTCCGGGTCCAGGTTGGCCGTGGGTTCGTCCAGCAGGATCAGCCCCGGGCGCATCGCCAGGATGCCCGCCAGCGCCAAACGCTGCTTCTGGCCGCCGGACAGCGCCGACGTCGGGTGGTCCAGCGGGAGGTGGGACAGGCCGACGTCGGCAAGCGCCTCGTGCACGCGCGCCCAGATGGCTTCCCGGGGCACCGCAAGGTTTTCGGCGCCGAAGGCGACGTCGTCGCCCACCCGGGACAGGACCACCTGGGTTTCCGGGTCCTGCTGCATCAGCCCGGCGTGCCCGCGCCGGGCGCGGGGCACGGCGCCGTCAATGAGCAGCGAACCTGACTCGTCGGCGTCGCCTGCCTCGCCGTCGTCGTTGATGTCGCCCAGCACCCCCGCAAGCGCATGCAGCAGCGTGGACTTCCCGGCCCCCGAGGGACCGAGCAGCAGCACCCGCTCGCCGGGGCTGATGTCCAGGTCGAGGGCATGGACGGCAGGCTTGGCCCGTCCGGCATGCCGCCAGCCCCAGCCGCGGGCGGCCACGGCGGCGGGGCGGACCGTGCCGGCGGCGTCCTGGGGAGCCATCAGGAGAAGACTGGCTCCGTGGCGGCCTTGCGGGACGCGAAGGAGCTGAGCACGCCGGTGCGCGCCAGGCCGCGGGTGGCGAGCCAGGACAGGGCGCCGGCGATAACTGCGCCTGACAGCATGCAGAACAGGATGTAGGCCAGCTTGTCACCACCGGAGTAGGCGATGTTCCAGCCCCACGGCGCGAACGAGTCGTTCAAGCCGCAGAACAGGCCCGCGGCCGCACCGGCCAGCAGGGACACCGGCAGGTTGAACCTGCGGTAAACGAAGATGGCGAAGATGATTTCCGCGCCCAGGCCCTGGACGAAGCCGGAGAACAGGACGGATGCGCCGTACTGGGAGCCCATGAGGAGTTCGCCCGTGGCGGCCACGGTCTCGCAGAACAGGGCGGCCCCGGGCTTGCGGATAATCAGCATCCCCAGGACGCCGGGGATCATCCAGCCACCGGCGATCAGGCCGGTCAGGGGCGGGTAGGCGGCGTTCATCGGCACGGAGACCGCGGCCGCAGCCTGGTCCCAGGCCCAGAAAATAACGCCTCCGGCGATGGCCACCAGCGCGGCCACCACGATGTCCACGACGCGCCAGGACTTGCTGGTGGTCTTCTTGATTGCTGCAGTACTCATTGGATCCTCCTGGGAAACAGGAGGGGAAAGTATTCCCGGCCGGCGGCCTGTTGCCGTGCAGCCGCGACACTTTGAGAACTCGACTCCCTTGCGCCGGTACTAACCGGATCAGGTTCGAGGGTCTGCGGCGGTCCGCACTCTCAGCGCCCACCTTCAGTTCCCGGCTGGTGCCGAGGGCCGACGGCGGCGCTCCCCTGTCGTTTTTAGTGTTGCGTTAAATGTGGGTAAGGCTTTTTGCCCTTCCGGACGTGCTCAAGTTTACACCGGAGGGCCCTGCGTGGAGGGCTCCAACGGCCCATCCTGCCGGATGTGACCGGCCCGCCGGCCTATCGAAGCGATGGCTTTAGCTTTTATTAGTAATCATGCTTACTATATTGGTTCCCGGGATGGACGGGGACAGGGCGTGGGAGCTCCGTCCCCGGTCACGGAAACAGCGCGCCGGAACGAGGAGCATCATGAGAATCCCGGAAACCCGAGGGCCCATCAGCAGCGCCCTTCTCACGGCCTTGGCCAAGGCTCCGGATTCCGCTGGCGCGGAACTGGACGGGCTGTACCGGCTGGTGGCGGGGCAATTGGCGGAAACCACCGACATCATTGGCGACGAGGACATCCAGCTGGCCCTTTTCTGCCTTTACGAGCTGCACTACTCGGGCCTGGACGGCGTCTCCGACGCCTGGGAGTGGGAGCCCGGCCTGATCAGGGTGCGGCGGCTGATCGAGGAACCGTTTGAGGCCGCCCTCCGCACGGCCGCGCACCAGGCCGCCGGAAGCCTTGAACTCCCGACCGGCACCTTGGGCAGCGACCAGGTGGCCGATGTCCTCTTCGGCCTTGCGGCCGCTGACACCGGCCCCAGCGTCTCCCGTTTCGTTGCCAGGAAGGCAAGCCTGGACCAGCTCAAGGAGTTCCTGGTCCACAAATCCGTGTACCAGCTGAAGGAAGCCGATCCCCACACCTGGGCGATTCCCCGCCTCAGCGGACGTCCCAAGGCGGCGCTGGTGGAAATCCAGGCAGACGAATACGGCGGCGGGCGGCCTGAGCGGATGCACAGCGCGCTGTTCGCCCGGACCATGCGGGGCCTGGGGCTGGACGGCAGCTACGGCGCCTACGTCGATGCCGTTCCCGCCATTTCCCTGGCCTCGGTGAACCTGATGTCGCTGTGCGGCCTGAATAGACGGCTGAGGGGGGCCATCACCGGCCACTTGGCCATCTACGAAATGACGTCTTCCCAGCCCAACCGGTTCTACGGCAACGGATTCCGCCGGCACGGTTTCGGCCAGGACATCACCCACTACTTCGACGAGCACGTGGAAGCGGATGCAGTCCACGAGCAGATCGCGGGGCGGGACCTGGCCGGCGGCCTGGTGGAAGCAGAGCCGGAGCTCCTCGCCGATGTCCTGTTCGGGGCAACGGCCGTCATGGCCATGGACAGCCGCCTGTCGAACCACCTGTTGTCCTCCTGGGAAGCCGGCACATCGTCGCTCCGGACGGCCGTGCCGGCGGCAGCATGACCCCGGGAACAGCATGACCCAGGAACAAGGAACAGGAGGCAACGTGGACCAGGAATCTGCGGCGGGCTCAATAGTGGTGTGCCCGGACGGACCCTTGATCGTCAGGGGCGGGTTCGAGATCGTCACCCCTTCGGGGGACGCCGTGCCCCGCGACCGAAAGACCGTGGCGTTGTGCCGGTGCGGGGCCTCGGCGATCAAACCCTACTGCGACGGCACGCACAAAATGATCAAATTCCGCACCGAACCACCCACCCCATAGTCCGCCAAGTGCCTGCCGCCCGCCACGTCCTTGCCATGACCGGCACGGCTGTCCGGCTAGGGTGGAGGCAGTCCGTTTTCCGCCGCCGCAAGGAGTTACAGGAATGAACCTTTTCATCAAGCTGCTCGGGACCGGGGTGAGCCTGGGCGCAGGCCTGGCCGGCACCAAGCTGGTCAACACCATCTGGGAAAAAACCACCGGCCAGAAGGCGCCCACCGGCAAGAACGAGGATGTCCCCACCAGCCTGCGTTCCGCGCTGACCTTCGCGCTGATCTCTGCCGCGGTCAGTGCCACCATCCAGGTACTGGCCAACCGGGGCACCCAGCGCGCCATCGCCCGCTTCGCCAAGACCCAGGACATCGTCTAACCCGGGACACCGTCCAACAGCGTGTTACCCGCCGTCGCCGGGGCCGTCCTTCAGGGCAGTCTCGGCGGCGGCTTTTTGCACCACGGCCTCCAGTTCGTCCGAGGTGAGCAGTTCCCGGTGCAGGTGCTTGGTGCGGTAGCCGGCCCGGCCCACCATGTGCGCGGACACGGGCACCGTGAGCAGCTGGAAGATCCACGCCACCACCAGGACCGGCCACACCCACCAGGTGCGCATCTGCAGCCCGATGGCGGCCAGCAGCAGGAACAGTCCCAGCACCTGGGGCTTCGTGGCGGCATGCATCCGGCTGAGCAGGTCCGGGAAGCGCAGCAGGCCAACGGCTGCGCCGAGGGACATGAGTGCCCCGACCACCATGAACACCGCGGAGACGGCGTCAATCCAGGCATCGGGTCCGGAGAAGTCAGGATTCATCAGGCTTCACCCTCCGGTCGGCCACGAACCTGGCCACGGTCACGGATCCGATGAATCCGATGATGGAAATGGCCACCACCAGCATGAGGTTGTGGAGGTGGCGGTTCACGGCCATGTCAATGCACAGGGCCCCGGCAAGGATGGCCAGCAGCACATCCGCTGCCAGCACCCGGTCGAGCAGCGACGGGCCCCTGGCAATCCTGATGATGGCGCCGGCCGCTGCCAGCGAGAAGATCACGGCTGTAACAGCCAGGACAACCTGCATCACGCGGCGGCCTCCAATCGGACGGCTTCAAGTTCTTCCGGCGTGCCCATGATGCGGATCAGGCCCGCCTCAATGGACCGGACCTCGTTCCGGAGGCCCTCCACATCTTCCTTGGACGTGATGTTGAGCGCGTGCAGGTACAGGGTGGATGTCGAGCGGTCCACCTCCACCACCAGGGAGCCGGGGATAAGCGAGATGACATGCCCGGTGGCGGTGACGATCAGGTCCTGGTGGCTGCGGAGCGTGACCGCCACGACGGCGTTGGTCACCTTGGGGCCGCGGACGGTGGCCAGGTAGAGGACCTGGGCGCTGGCCACCACCACTTTGCCCAGGAAGGCCAGGGCAAAGGGCACGGCGTACAGGATGTTGAACCGGCCGCCGAGCTCCACGGGCGGAAGGTAGAAAAGCCTTGCCACGCCCACCGCCAGGAGGGCTCCAAACAGGAGGTTCCCGGCGCTGAAATCCTGCCAAAGCGCGCCCCAGACGATCACCAGCCAGACCAGGAGCGGCAGTTCCTGGCGCAGCGAAATGCGTTTCCGGCTCATCGCGTGCCTCCCCCGCCGACAGGCGCCGGAACCTGGACGTCACTGCCCAGGACCGACTGGATGTACGGGGCACGGTCCAGCATGTCCCGCGCGGCCCGGTCGGAAAGCCCGAACAGCGGCCCGGCGAAGACCGTCAGGGCCACGCCGAGCACCACCAGTCCCGCGGTGGAACCCACCATGGTCCGCGGCAGGAGGGTCACCGTGTTGAGCTTGGCCCCGGGCCCGGAAATCCGCGCCGATGCCGGCGCGAGGAGAACGGGGTCGGGGTGTTCGGCGTCGGTGGGCCTGCGCCAGAAGGCGCGGTTCCAGACCCTGGCGACGGCCAGCAGCGTCAGCAGGCTGGTCACCACCCCGCCGACCACCAGCGCGTAGGCCAGCGGTGTGCCGAGTTCAATGCCCGCCTGGATCAGCCCCACCTTGCCCAAGAAGCCGGAGAACGGCGGAATGCCCGCGAGGTTCATCCCGGGGATGAAGAACAGCAGCGCCAGCATGGGCGACAACTTGGCCAGTCCGCCCAGCCGGTCCACGGAGGAGCTGCCGCCGCGGCGTTCGATAAGGCCGGTGACCAGGAAGAGGCTGGTCTGGATGGTGATGTGGTGGGCCACATAGAAGACCGCCGCCGCGAGGCCTACCGCAGAGGACATCGCCAGCCCGAAGACCATGTAGCCGATGTGGCTGACCAGGGTGAAGGACAGGAGCCGCTTGATGTCGCTTTGGGCCAGGGCACCGAGGATGCCCACCACCATCGTCAGCAGTGCCACCACCATCAGCGGCGTGTTGAGGGTGTCGCCGGGGAACAGGAGCGTCTCGGTCCGGACCATGGCATAGACACCCACCTTCGTCAGCAGGCCGGCGAACACCGCGGTGACGGGAGCCGGTGCGGTGGGGTACGAGTCCGGGAGCCAGAAGGACAGCGGGAACACGGCGGCCTTGATGCCAAACGCCACCAGCAGCATGACGTGCAGCAGGGTCCTGGTGCCCTGGTCCAGCTCGCCGAGTTTGATGGCCAGGTCGGCCATGTTGACGGTTCCGGTGGCCCCGTAGACCATGGCGATTGCGATCAGGAACAGGACCGAGGACACCACGGACACCACCACATATGTGACGCCGGCCCGGATGCGGGGACCCGTCCCGCCCAGGGTCATCAGCACATAGCTTGCGGTGAGCAGGATCTCGAATCCGACGTAGAGGTTGAAGAGGTCCCCGGAAAGGAAGGCGTTGGACACCCCTGCCACCAGGATCAGGTACGTGGGGTGGAAGATCGAGACCGGGGCGTCGTGGTCACCGTCTGCCATGCCCTGCCCGGTGGCGTACACCAGCACGGCCAGGCTCACCGCGGAGGACACCACCAGCATCAGCGAGGAGAACTGGTCCACCACCATGACAATGCCCCACGGCGGGAGCCAGCCGCCGATGGTCACGGCGGCGGTCCCGCTGTTCCACGCCGAGGCGAGCAAAAGGCATTCGAGCGCCAGGGTCAGCGACAGCAGGGCGATGCTCACCGCGCGCTGGGCCCGGGAGTGCCGGATCAGCAGGAAGGTGAGGGCGGCACCCAGGATGGGAAGTACGACGGCGAGCGGGGCCAGGCTGGCGATGTTCACTGTCCGCCTCCTTCCGGGTTGGGGTCGACGTTGAGGGAGCCGGGTTGTTCTTCCGCGGCGGCGTGTTCGGCAGGCATCTCCCGGCCGCCCGCCACCACCGTGGCCACGGGCCGTTCGGTTTCCCGGTCCGCCCCGGTTCCGGAACCTGCATGGTTGGAGACGTCCCGGCCATCCGTGCCCAGCATGGTGAGCGGAAATTCGGAGGTTTCCGCGGGGACCTCGGCGTCGTCCTCGGCATCGAAGCTTGGGGTTGCTGCCACCCTGCGGTCTTCCACGTCGTCCTGGATCTCGTCCTGGCGTGCCAGGACCCAGGTCCGGTAGATGATGCCGAGCATGAACGCCGTGACCGCGAAGGAGATAACGATCGACGTCAGGATCAGTGCCTGCGGCAGGGGATCGTTGTAGTCCTGCGCGGGCGTGTCCTTGGTGAAGAGCGGGGCGAGGCCTGCGTAACCGCCGGTGGCCAGGATCAGCAGGTTGGTGGCGTTGGCCAGGAGCATCAGCCCCAGCAGCACCCGGGTGAGGCTGCGTTCCAGGATCAGGTAGATGCCGCACGCGTACAGGGCGCCCATGACGATCGGCAGGGTCAGGTTCACGCTCATGCGGTGCCCTTCGCGGTGGTTTCGGCGGGGACGTCGTCCGGCTCCAGCGCCGGTTCCACATCGCGTTCGGCCTCCGGTTCCGGTGGCTGGCGGCGGTCCTCGTCCGGCTCGTCGTGGTGGGCGGAGGCGGACCGTTCCTCCATGTGCTCGTCGATCTCCGCCCCCAGGCTGCGCAGCACGTCCAGCACCAGGCCCACCACCACTGTGTAGACGCCAATGTCGAAGATGGTGGAGGTGACGAATTTGATGTCGCCGAATACCGGCAGCCAGAGCTGGATGATGGCTGACTGGAACACCTGGCCGCCCAGCAGCAGGGGCATCACGCCGGAGGCGGCGCCCAGCGCCAGGCCCGTGCCCAGCAGTGCGCCGGCACTGAGCGGCGCGGCCTCGCGCAGTTCGAAGCGGCCGCCGGCCAGGTAGCGGATGGTCAGGGCCAGGCCGGCGGTGAGGCCGCCGGCGAAGCCGCCGCCGGGCAGGTTGTGGCCGGCCAGCAGGAGGTAGAGCGAGAAGATGATCATCGAGTGGAAGATCAGCCGGGTGACCACCTCGAAGATGATGGAGCGGCGCTCCGGGGCCAGCGTGCGGCCGGCCACGATCCAGGCGTCGCGGGCGGAGGCCGCGAATTTCCGGCTGACGGCCAGAGCCGCGCCGTCCCGGGATCCGGGATCCACGCCGTGGTGGCGGCCCACGGTGCCCTCGGCCACCGCCGCGGACCGCTGCAGGCGGTCGCCCCGGCCGCGCACGAAAATGAGGCTGGCAACACCGGTGGCAGCGAGGGCCAGGACACTGATCTCGCCGAAGGTGTCCCAGGCCCGGATGTCCACCAGGGTCACGTTGACCACGTTGAGCCCGCCGCCCCCTTCGTAGGCGAGCTGCGGAAACTGGAGGGAGACGGGGATGGCGGTGCGGGCACCCATCGCGAAAATCGCGGCAAACACCATGGTCACACCGAACCCCAGCCCGATGATCACGCGCAGCACCCGGTATCTGCCGCCGGTACGGTCCCGCAGTTCTGGCGGCAGGCTCCGCATGGCCAGCACGAACGCCACCAGGATGATGGTCTCCACGAGCATTTGGGTCAGCGCCAGGTCCGGCGCGCCCTGCAGGGCGAAGACCAGCGCGATGCCGTAGCCGGTCACCGACACCATGAGCACGGCAAGGAAGCGTTTGTTCGCCCTCACTGCGGCCAGGGCGCCGATGACGATGCCCACCCCTGCCACAAGCTGCAGCGGGGAATTCGGGTCCACCAGGTAGATGTCCTCCGGCAGGGCATTGCCGCCCAGCAGGATCGCAGCGAGCGGCAGGACGAACGCCACACTGAGGATCACGGCGAGGTAGTAATACAGGGAACCACGCTGGGTGCGTCCGGTAAGCCAGACGGCAATGTCGTCCAGGGCGCCAATGGTCAACTGGTACGCGCGGTCCCCGTCCACCCAGCCGGGCACCAGGGACTGGGCACGGGCCACGGCGTTGCGGCCAAAATACATTGCCAGGCCCAGGGCGAAAGTGAGGGCCGTCAGGCCTAGCGCAGGAGTGATCCCATGCCACAGCGCAAGGTGGCCTGCTTGCTCTGCCGGGGTGCCGGCGTCGGGCGCTGTGGACGCGAACAGCGCGGCGTACGGCTGGATCCACGCATCCACCGGCGCCGGCCAGAGCCCGTAGGCGATGGTGAGCAGTGTCAGGACTGCGGGAGCGGCCAGGAAGGAGGGCCGGATGGCTTTGAACGGGGTGGGATCCACGCCGCGTTTTTCGGCAAAGGCGCCCCACATGAAACGGGCGCTGTAGGCGAACGTCAGGATCGACCCCACCACCACACCGGCCAGCACCACCATGCCCCACGGGCCGGACCTCAGGTCCCCGGCGTGGTGCACGAACGCTTCCAGCACTGACTCCTTGGCCACGAAGCCGCCCAGCAGCGGTACGCCCGCCATGGACGCGGCGCCGATGGCAGCCACGATCCCCAGCGCACGGGAGGAACGGAAGACGCCGGAAAGCTTGCGCACGTCGCGGGTTCCGGACTGGTGGTCGATGATGCCCACCACCAGGAACAGCGTCGCCTTGAACAGGCCGTGGGCCAGCAGCATGGCCAGGCCCGCCAGTGCGGCGTCGGGTGTTCCCAGCCCCACCACCATGGTGAGGAAGCCCAGCTGGCTGACGGTGCCGTAGGCAAGGATCAGCTTGATGTCGGTCTGCCGCAGCGCCCGGTAACCGCCCACCAGCATGGTGGCCAGGCCAAGTCCCAGCACCACGGGCTGCCAGTAGGCCGTTTCGGCGAACCCCGGCGCGAGCCGCGCCACCAGGTAGATGCCTGCCTTGACCATCGCGGCGGCGTGCAGGTAGGCGCTCACGGGGGTGGGTGCGGCCATGGCGCCGGGGAGCCAGAAGTGGAACGGGACCAGCGCGGACTTGGTGATGGCACCCACCAGGATGAGTACGACGGCGGCGCTCACCATGGCGCCCGACGTTCCCGTCGCCAGGGCGGCGGCTTGGTCAAGGATGCCGGAGATGCGGTAGGTGCCGGCTGCGTAGCCGAGCATGATCAGGCCCACCAGCATCGCCAGGCCGCCGGCGGTGGTGACCATCAGCGCCTGGAGTGCGGAACGCCGGGCGGCCAGCCTGGTCCGGGCAAAACCGATCAGCAGGTAGGACAGGATGGTGGTCAGTTCCCAGAAGATGAACAGCAGCAGCAGGTCATCGGCGGTGACCAGGCCGAACATGGCACCGGCGAACGCCAGCAACTGGGCGCCGAACCCGCCAAGGTCCTGGCCCTTCCGTTTGAAGTACCGCGCGCAGTAAACCAGCACCAGCGCCCCCACCCCGAGCACCAGCAGGGACATTACCCAGGCCAGGGCGTCCATCCGGAACGCCAGTTCCAGGTGGAGGCTGGGAATCCATTCGACAACCTCGGCCACGGCGCCGGGCCCCGAGTAAATGGGATTGTGCTGGAACATCAGCCACGCAAACGAAAGCGCCGGAACGGCCGCCAGCGCGTAGAAGGCGTTGCGGCCCCAGAGCCTGAAGAGGAAGGGCGCGAGGACAGCCACCGAAAAGTGCACGGCAAGGACTGTGATCACTGTATTCTCCGCAACGTCAGGGATTCGATTGTCAAAAGTTGGAGCAGGCGGCAAAAAGTAAGGTCCGGGAGGGGCCAGTTTACCAAGGCGCATCCGGGTGCAGCCCCGGCCGGGGCGGTGCAACTACGCGGAATCCCCGGCCTCGCGGGCCCGTGGTCCGCAGGGTGTTCGCCACGGGCGGATACGATGCATCGTATGAACAGCGCCAGCGCTCAGGGGGCAATGCAGCCTGCCTCTGAACTCGAAGCCGGAACCCAGTCCTCCAGCAGGGGCCGCGTGCTGGCCTGGGCATCCTGGGACTGGGGCTCGGCGGCCTTCAACGCGGTGATGACCACGTTCGTCTTCACCGTCTACCTGACGTCCAGTGCTTTCGGCGGTGAGGACAAAGCCTCGGCAGTCCTGGGTGCGGCGCTGGCCGTCGGCGGCTTTGCCATCGCACTGCTGGCACCCGTGACGGGCCAGCGCTCCGACGCGGGCGGCAGGCGGAAGCTGTGGCTGGGAGTGAACTCGGCCGCCGTCGCCATCCTCACGGCGCTGTGCTTCTTCGTGTTCCCGCGCCCGGAGTTCCTGCTGCTCGGCGCCTCGCTGATCGCCCTGGGGAATGTGTTCTTCGAATTCGCCGGCGTCAACTACAACGCCATGCTTGCCCAGGTCTCCACGCCGCAGAACATCGGCAAGGTCAGCGGCTTCGGCTGGGGTGCCGGCTATCTCGGCGGGATCGTGGCGCTTCTGATCGTCCTGCAGCTGTTCGTCCAGCCGGCCTTCGACTGGTTCGGCTCGTCAACGGCGGACAGCCTGAACATCAGGCTGGTGGCCGTCTTCTCAGCACTCTGGTTCTTTGTCTTCGCCCTCCCTGTGCTGTTCGCCGTTCCCGAAGTACCCCGCTCGGCGCAGGCCGCCCGGCTGGGATTCATTGCCAGCTACGGACTGCTCTTCCGGCGGATCAAGGCGATCTACGCCACCAGCCCGCACACCATCTACTTCCTGCTGGCCAGCGCGGTGTTCCGCGACGGGCTCGCCGCGGTCTTCACGTTCGGCGGCATCATCGCGGCCGGCACATTTGGGTTTGCCCTGCCGCAGGTCATCTTCTTCGCCATCTTCGGGAACGTGGTTGCCGCCACCGGCGCGGTCATCGGCGGGTTCCTGGACGACAAGGCAGGCCCCAAAGCCGTCATTACGGGCTCCCTGCTGGGGCTTCTGGCAGCCGGGACCGCGATCCTGGTCCTCGGTAACGGGAACTATTCCTTCTTCGGCATGCAATGGGCCGGCAGCACCACGTTCTGGGTGTTCGGGCTGTTCCTGTGCCTGTTCGTCGGGCCGGCCCAGTCCTCCTCCCGCGCCTACCTGGCACGGCTCGCGCCGCACGGCGAGTCCGGCGAGCTGTTTGGCCTCTACGCCACCACCGGCCGGGCTGTCAGCTTCCTGGCACCGGCGCTGTTTACGCTCTGCATTACCGTGGCCACTCCGCTGGTCCCGGCCGGAGAGGCACAGCGGTGGGGAATCCTGGGCATCATGGTGGTCCTGCTGGCAGGGCTCCTGGTGCTGCTGCCGGTAAAGCCGCCGGCGAGGGCACCCATTGCGGTGGTTCCCGCAGCGTGAAACGGCTCCCCCGGCGTCCTGTTCCAGGCCCACCCGGGAGTTGCCAGGCAGACTAGGCTGGACCCATGAACGTTGACGAAACGAACCTTCCCGGCCTGGGCCGCCGGAAGGATTTCATGACCGCTTCCGGACGCCGCATCGGCGTAGTGGAGCGGCGGGAGGGCCAGACGGAACTCATCGTTTCCACCTGGGATGATCCCGATACCTGCGAGGCCTCGATTCCGCTGACCAGCGACGAAGCCGCCACGCTGGGCAACCTCCTGGGCGGCACGCACCTGGCCATGAAGCTCGCGGAAGAGCACAAGGATGTTCCGGGCATCGTCACCCGGCAGTTCTCCATCGCGGCCGACTCCCCGTTCCAGAACCAGCCCATGGGCAAGGCGTGCATCCGCACCCGGTGCGGGGTATCGATCGTGGCCATCATGCGCGAGGGCGAAGTGCTGCCGTCGCCGGGACCCGACGCTGTCCTCCATGCCGGCGACCTGCTGGTGGCAGTTGGCACCCAGGAAGGCCTCGACTCAGCGGCCGAGATCCTGCGCCACGGGTAACCCCCATGGACCCGCTGGCCCTGACCCTCATTGAACTGGGGGCCGTTGTGTTCTGCCTCGGCCTGTTGGCCAGGCTGGCCGGACGGATCGGAATGTCACCCATCCCGCTCTACCTCCTGGGCGGGCTGGCATTCGGGGCAGGCGGCATCATCAAACTCGAGGGCATGCACGAGTTCGCGCACCTTTCCGGCGAGATCGGCGTCATCCTGCTCCTTCTGATGCTCGGTTTGGAATATACGGCGGCAGAGCTCTTCACCGGCCTGCGCCGCTCGTGGCAGGCCGGCGTCCTGGACCTCGTCCTGAACTTCCTGCCCGGCGCCGGGCTGGCCCTGCTTTTGGGCTGGGGCGGCGTGGGCGCCATGGTCATGGGCGGGGTCACCTACATCTCCTCGTCCGGCATTGCCGCGAAGGTCATCACTGACTTGGGCCGGCTTGGAAACCGCGAAACGCCGGTGGTGCTCTCGATCCTGGTGTTCGAGGACCTGGCCATGGCCGTCTACCTGCCCATCCTCACTGCCACCTTGGCGGGGGTGAGTTTCCTGGGCGGACTCACCGCGGTGGGCATCGCGCTGGCGGTGGTCACGATGGTCCTCATGGTGGCGCTGCGGCATGGCCACCACGTTTCCAAGGCCGTGCACAGCGAAAACTCCGAGGTGTTCCTGCTGAACGTCCTCGGGGCCGCCCTGCTGGTGGCCGGAGCCGCATCTGCCATGCAGGTCTCGGCGGCAGTGGGCGCTTTCATGCTTGGCATCGCGATCTCAGGCTCCACGGCGCACAACGCCACCCGGATCCTTGAACCGCTGCGCGACCTGTTTGCCGCCATCTTTTTCGTGGCGTTCGGGCTCAACACGGACCCGTCATCCATTCCGCCGGTCCTGGGCTGGGCGCTGGTCCTTGCCGTGGCCACGGCAGCAACCAAAATGCTCACCGGGATCTGGGCTGCGAAACGGGCGGGAATTGCCCGGCCCGGCCGGTTCCGCGCCGGCGCCGCACTGGTTGCCCGGGGCGAATTCTCCATCGTCATTGCAGGGCTGGCCGTTGCCTCGGGCGTCGTTCCCCGTGAGCTTGCCGCCCTTGCCACGGCGTATGTGCTGCTCATGGCGGTGATGGGCCCGCTGGCCGCGCGATACGTGGAACCGTTGGCCGCGCCGTTCATCCGGAGGCCGGCCCCGGCCCCGCAGCTCTAGGCCTTCCTGGATCTGCTCCTGCCGGGAGCGCGGCTGCAGCCGGAGGCCGCGGCTGCACCGGGAGGGCCGTGGGGTGGCGCTAGATGCTGGTGCGGTGGAAATTCAGGTGGCTGCGGCTGGCCGTGGGACCGCGCTGGCCCTGGTAGCGGTTGCCATAGTCGCCTTGGCCGTACGGGAATTCCGCCGCTGAACTGAGGCGGAAGAAGCAGAGCTGTCCGATCTTCATGCCGGGCCAGAGCTTGATGGGCAGGGTGGCCATGTTGGAGAGCTCAAGGGTGACGTGGCCGGAAAACCCGGGGTCGATGAAGCCTGCCGTGGAGTGCGTCAGCAGGCCCAGCCGGCCCAACGAGGACTTGCCTTCCAGGCGGGCTGCAATATCGTCAGGCAACGTCACCGTTTCGTAGGTGGAGCCCAGGACGAACTCCCCGGGGTGCAGGATGAAGGCTTCGTCCTGCTCCACTTCCACCAGGCGGGTCAGCTCGGGCTGCTCCTGTGCCGGATCAATGTGCGCGTACTTGTGGTTGTCGAACAACCGGAAGAATTTGTCGATCCGGACATCCACGGACGATGGCTGGACCATCGCCGGATCGTACGGTTGCAGCACGATCCGCTCGGAATCAATTTCGGCACGAATGTCGCGGTCAGAGATCAGCACCGTCCCAAATTACCGTATCGGTTATCCACAGCTGCATTTTCCCGTTGTTGCTGTGGCCTGGTGGGGCTAATGTTGCGAATGAAGCCGCCGGAATGGTCTCCCGGATGGCGTAACAGAGCTGGGGATGTTGTGAATAAATTGGTGGCACCGTCTTTTATTGGCGTGCTGTGTGCGTTGGCGCTGGTCTCGTCGAACGCCGCCGCACCTCCCGCGCCGCTGCAGTCCCGCCATGCGGCGGCAGCCGGCATCACGCTGGAGGCCCCCATCGTCCGCGGCGGCGCCGCACATTACGCGGGAGACGGTATCCCCGGGAGCCTCACTCCCGCCATCGATCCGGACATCCGCGTGGCGTCACCCCTGTCCGGGCCCACTGCAACGGCGGCCCCATCCCCCGCCACGGCCGCCGCGCCCACGCCGACCGCAACCGCCTCTGCTCCGGCCACGGCTTCCACCGGCGACGCCGCTTATTCCGCCGAAACGCTGACGACGCCCACCACTGCCATCACCGGGCCGGTGCCGCAGACTGCGTCCATTCCGCCCCTGTGGGCACCGGACCAGGAACTCGCATCCCCTTCAGCCAGCCAGCCTGCCGCTTCCGAACCGGCCGCAACACTTCCTGCCACCGAGGCCCTGATCCCGGACAGCAACGCTGCCGCCATCCTCACCGTCTTCACCAAGATCAACGAGTATCGGGTGGCCAACGGCCTGAACAAGGTGAAGTACCACCCCACGGTTGCCGGATTGGCCCAGGACTGGTCCGACAACATCGCCACCCGCGAGGTGATCGAGCACCGGGCAAGTTTCTGGACCGACCCCCGCGCCCTGAGCCCCAACAACGGCGCCGGTGAGGTCATCGCCATCCGGACCGACCGCGACGCCGCGCAGCTCGTGGAGTGGTGGAAGGGCTCGCCCGGGCACAATGCCATGCTCCTCGATCCACGGTTCAACGTGATGGGCATCGGCATCTCCTACACCAACTCCACGTACCAGATCTGGGGAGTGGTGGACTTCTTCGGTTACACCACGCTGCCGGCAGGTACTGTCGAGTCCCCGGGCGGCGCCAGCTCGGGCGGCGGTGCCTTCCCCGCACCGGCGCCTAGCATTTGTGATGCACCCGTCAAGCACATGCCGCCCACCCTGAACCTTGCAGCCGCCGCAATCACGGGCCCCGCCGACCTCGTGTCCGTCGACTCTGCCGGCCAGCTGCTGGACAGGGCGTCCACAGGTCCCCGTACCTACGCCCCTGCCAAAATCATCAGTTCGGGATTCAGTGGCGCCAAGGAAATCTTCGTCACCGACTGGGACCGCGACGGCACGTACGACCTCCTCACCCAGTGGACCGGCGGCAACCTGACCCTGCACCGCGGCATCGCCGGCGGAGGATTCCAGGCCCCCATCACCCTCGGAACCGGCGGATGGAACACCCTGACCCTGGCGGTTGGCGGCTGGTGCGCCAACAACCGGATGCCCCAGATCCTGGCCCTGGACACAGCAGGGAACCTCTACCTCTACGGCAATAAGGGCACCGGCGACATCGCAGAGCGCGTCACCGTCGCCACGGGGGTCTACGCCACCCGGCTCGCCATGGTGGACTACGACGCCGATGGCTTCCAGGACGTCCTGGCCCTCAAGTCCGACGGCAGCGTCCAGCTGTACCGCGGATGGGGCACCACCGCGCTCCGCGCTGAGGCCCGCCCCACCGTCGCCACCGGATGGACAGACGTAACGGGAATCCGGGCCCTGCGCAACGCCACCGCCCTCAACTCCACCGGGGTGGCACTCCGCCGGGCCAACGACGTGGTGCAGTACTGGGACCTGAGCGCAGGAAGCCTCGCATCGCCGTCGAACCTTGCCGGGCCTTGGACGGGGCAGCGGCTGGCCCAGTGATCACACCGCGGGCTGGAGTTCCAGCACGTCCTTGAGCCGCTCCAGCTGGGCAACGTCGGAGCTGACCCGGCGCTGCAGCATTCCGTCCAGCAAACCGAGCCGGCTGAGGAAGCTGAAGCGTCCCTGGCGTTCCGCTTCCATGGCGAAACGGACCCTGGTGCCGGTTTCTTCGCTGCTGAGGTAGTAACCGCCCCAGCGGGTGGCCGGCCCGGAAACGATGTGGAATTCGATCTCGGCGCCGGGCCGTACGTTGGTGATCTCCAGCTCCGCCGGGATGCTCAGCCCTGAGCGGCCGGCCACCATTTTCCGGTAGACCGCGCCCTTGGACCCGGCAGGACCCCGTACAAGATTCACGCTCCGGACATCGTTGCGCCAGGCCGGAAGATTGGTGGGGTCAAGGAGGTACTGGTACACGGCCATGGCGTCCCGCTCTATGAGGACCTCGTGCTCTGCGATTGCCATGAAGTAGTTCCTGTGGTTGACGTGGGCTGCCGCAATAGCTGCCTCCCCCAACGCGGCCGCTACCCGGATTAGGTTAGCCAGCGCCCAACACGGGGACCTAGCCGGCAGCGCCGACGTTATTGAAGAGTTACTGGATGACGTCCCCCTGGCAGGACACGCAGCCTCCGCCTGCCAGGTTGGCGGGGAGCGCACGGATCTGCGCTAAGCTAAGTTCTGCCCCGCGCGAGCGGCGGCGCTGCGGCTGTAGCTCAATGGTAGAGCGCTAGCTTCCCAAGCTTGATACGCGGGTTCGATTCCCGTCAGCCGCTCCACGTTCTCCCCCGGCCCAGGCGGCCCACCACCCCGGCGATGATTAGGTGCACGGGTGTACTGTCAGTAGTCAGGAACCTCTTCGGTTCCGCTACAGGAGCAACCATGGCTGACAAGTCCCCGCGTCAAACGGCATCAAAAAAGTCCGGCAAGTCCATCAAGGAAAAGCGCGCTGAGAAGAAGGCCGCCGCGGCGCCGGCCAGCTCCCTGGACATCACGTCAACCAAGGCCGCCAAGAAGAAGTGAGTGGCCAACAGACCCGGCTGAGCCTGGGCGTCCTGGCCTCCACGCGCAAACCGGACGAGCGCCGCGTACCGATCCATCCCCTGCACTTCGAACGGATCGCCCCCGCGCTCCGGGAACGCATCATCCTGGAGCGGGGCTACGGCGAACGTTTCGGTGTCGCGGACAGCCACCTCTCCACGCTGGTGGGACGCATGGCGGGCAGGGACGAGCTGCTGGCGGCGGCCGACGTCGTCCTCCTGCCCAAACCGCAGCCGGAGGACCTCGCCGACATGCGTGACGGCCAGATCCTCTGGGGCTGGCCGCACTGTGTCCAGGACCGCGCCATTACCCAGCTGGCCATTGACAAGAAACTGACCCTTATCGCCTTCGAGGCCATGAACCACTGGGCAAGCGACGGCGGCTTCGGGCTTCACGTGTTCCACAAGAACAACGAGCTTGCCGGCTACTGCTCGGTCCTGCATGCCCTTGCACTGACCGGTTCCACGGGGGACTACGGGCGGCGCCTGAGCGCCGTCGTGATCGGTTTCGGAGCCACCGCCCGCGGGGCCGTCACTGCACTGAACGCGCACGGCATCCACGACGTCCAGGTGCTTACCAACCGGGGCGTCGCCGCGGTGGGGGCACCCATCCATTCGGTGAACATCGTGCAGTTTGACCACGACGCCGAAGCCCCCTTCCTGAGCCAGGTCATCACCGAACGGGGCCGGGTTCCGCTGGCGCCGTTCCTCGCCGAAAGCGACATCGTGGTCAACTGCACCCTGCAGGACCCTAACAATCCGCTGACCTACCTGCGGAGCGGGGACCTCGCGGCCTTCAGCCCCGGCAGCCTCATTGTTGATGTCTCCTGCGATGACGGCATGGGCTTCAGCTGGGCGCGGTCCACCACGTTTGCCGAACCGATGTTCACCGTGGGTGACCACATCAACTACTACGCGGTGGACCACAGCCCGTCGTACCTCTGGAATTCCTCCAGCTGGGAAATCAGCCAGGCCCTGCAGCCGTTCCTTGAAATCGTGATGGGCGGACCGGCCGCGTGGGAAGGCAACGACACGATTGCGCGTGCCATCGAAATACGCGACGGAGTGGTCCGCAACGAGGCGGTGCTGCGGTTCCAGGAGCGGGGCCGGGAGTATCCGCACCCGGCCCTGCACCCGGCAACCGTTTAAAGCGGCGGACCCTCAGGCCCCCGCGTGCCGGCTGACGATCCTCAGCGGGCGGCGGCCCTTGAGGTCCATCCGAAGCTGCAACCCGCCCTTGCGGGCCAGGATGGCAGCGACCGTGAGGGCCGCCAGGGCGGGGACGCCGCCGGACACCAGCAGGGCGGCATGCGGATCAGCGTGCTCCGCGATCCAGCCCAGCATGGGTCCGCCCAGCGCCTGGCCGCCGATCAGCACCATGATGTACAGGCTCATCACCCGGCCCCGGATTCCCATGTTGGAGCTGACCTGCACCAGCTGGTTGGAGCCGGTCAGGAACATGAGGCACCAGAAGCCGGACAGCACCATCACGGCCCCAAACCACACCAGGGACGGGGCCAGGACCGCAAGGCACAGCATCAGGCCGTACATCCCGGCGCAGAACACCACGGACCTTAGGCGCAGCTGCCGACGGCGGGTCGACGCCACGGCTCCGGACAGCGCGCCCAGTGCCACCAGGGCATTGAGGAGCCCGTACCCGCCGGCGCCGACCTTGAAGACGTGGTCCGCGAAGGCGGCCAGCAGCACCGGCAGGCTCATGGCGAAGACGGAGATGAAGCCGGCCATCAGCCACGGCCAATAAATGGTGGGCTTGCTTAAGGCGTAACGCAGCCCCTCCCGGAGCATGCCCTTGCTCTTGGGCGTGGGGGCGCTGACGAACAGCTGGTCCTTGCGCAGCACCAGGAGCATCGCCACCGTGGAACAGCAGGCCACCGCGTTGGCTGCGAAAGCCCAGCCGGCCCCCACCGCCGTCAGGAGCAGGCCGGCGAGGGCGGGGCCGATCAGGCCGCCGAGCTGGAAGGTGGTGGAGTTGACGCTGATGGCATTCCGCAGATACGTCGGGCCGACCAGCTCGTTGACGAACACCTGGCGCGCAGGCTGGTCAAGCACGGTCACCAGGCCCAGGACCAGGGCAATGGCGTAGACATGCCACACCATGATGACGCCGGTCAGGGCCAGGACAGCGAGGGTGGCGGCCAGGATTGCGGCAATGCTCTGGCAGAGGATGAGGACCTTCCGCTTGGCGAACCGGTCGGCGATCATGCCGCCCCAGGGGCCGAGCAGCAGGGACGGCAGGAACTGCAGCGCCACGGTAATCCCCACGGCCGTCACGGAGCCCGAGAGCTGCAGCACCAGCCAGTCCTGGGCAATCCGCTGCATCCAGATGGCGATGACGGCGATGAAGTGGCCCGCGGCAAAGATCCGGAAGTTGGGCACTCTGAGTGAGATGAAAGTGTGCTTCCAGGGGAGCCGTTCGGCGACGACGGGAAGGGGCTGGGTCTGGTTGCCGGGCGGCGGTGATCCCGCCGCGTCGATGACTGGTTGGGAGACGGAAGCCGACGAAGGCGGTGGGGGTGCCACAGGAGTGTCCTCAAAATTGCGTGCGGGCTGGGATGTCCTTAACGGTAGGCTGGCGGAGCCGATTATGGAGCTGTATGGTCCCTATAACTCGTATTGCAAAACGCAATAGG
Source organism: Arthrobacter sp. NQ7 (assembly GCF_029581595.2). Taxonomy (NCBI): domain Bacteria; kingdom Bacillati; phylum Actinomycetota; class Actinomycetes; order Micrococcales; family Micrococcaceae; genus Arthrobacter; species Arthrobacter sp. NQ7. Next base: position 53,589 of record NZ_JARFXU020000017.1, read on the forward strand.
GCGGCCGCGTAAAGGGGCCGGGCCGAAAAGACAGTGGAGTCCCTGATGTTCGAACCAGCGCAGTTGCGCTCCTTCCTTGCGGTGGCGGATACGCTCAGCTTCACCAAAGCCGCTGAACGCCTGGGCTTGGCCCAGCCCACCATCAGCCAGCACATCCGCAAGCTCGAAGCGGCCGCAAAGCGCAGCCTCATTACCCGTGACACCCGCGACGTCCGGCTCACCGACAACGGTGATGCCATGGCAGGGTTCGCCCGGACCATCCTGTCAGCACATGACGCCGCGGCCCGTTACTTCTCCGGTTCGGCGATGCGCGGGCGCCTCAGGTTCGGCACCGCGGACGACCTCGCCATCACCGGGCTGCCCAGGATCCTCCGGGAGTTCCGGCAGATCTACCCCCAGATCAACCTGGAACTGACCGTGGGGCAAAGCGACCAGCTGTACCGCAAGCTCAACGCCGGCCAACTGGACCTTGTCTTCGTGAAATGGGTGGCCGGCGCGAAGGACGGCACGGTGGTCCAGCACGATTCGTTCTCCTGGGTGGGCCTGGAACAGACCGTGCTGGAGCAGGGGATGCCTGTTCCGCTGATCGCCTACCCGGCACCCAGCCTCAGCCGGAAACTGGCCATCGATGCGCTGGAGGCCCACGGCAGGACCTGGCGTATCACCTGCACCACGCGGCAGATCAGCGGTGTCCTGGCTGCGGTCCGGGCAGGCATCGGGGTGGCGGTCATGCCGACGTCGCTGGTTCCCGAAGACCTCAAGATCATCACGCGCCGGTTCGATCTTCCGCCCGTCGGGGACGTGGACTTCACCCTGATCCGCAACCCGCTGGCCAACGCCGAGGTCATCGACGCCCTCACCCAATCCATCGTGGGCCGGACCATTAACCGCCAAACTTAACTCTCCAAGCAGGCAATTTCCAGCATTTAGGTAAGTTAGGGGACCCGTGTCCATTGATAGGGGAATCGGCATCCCCTATGCTGGGTTTCCAAGGTCAAGCAGCAGGCCAGTTCACCCAAACAAGCGCATATCCGCCTGCCGGAAAACCGCTTGGGACAGGCAGCCAATGACGACAGCCAGGAACATCCACCCCGGTTCTGCGCACGCACGCCCGTACTCCACAGCACGGCCGTCCACCCGTCAGAACACCCTCGGAACCGGACACGCCTCAGTAGACTCCGGCTACGTGGGGAAACCCACCTGCGACAAGTGCCGTACGGACGAGTTCGTCTACCTCGAGTCGTACATTCCGCCCACCTACCGGCGTGACGGAACGGTGGCCACACTGGGCGAAGTGGCCTACACCTGCACCCGCTGCGAAGATTTCTCGGCCCACAGCGTCCCGGTCACCTGGACGCCGCCGGGTTGGTACCTGGGCTAGCAGCCGGGCTGTCCAAAGAACGACAAAGAGACCGGTGGCTGGGCTTGCTGCAAGCCCAGCCACCGGTCTCTTTTATGCCGTGCCGTTGGATCAGATCAGCGCATCGGACAGGTGGTTCGGGGTGCCGAACCGGTGCGCGGTGATACTGACGGCCTGCTCGTGCAGGAACGGCAGCAGTTCCACGCGCCCGGCCTCGGTGACCGGGTGGGCGTAGATGGCCAGGTCGGGCCGGCCTCCTGTGGCATCGGCAAGGGCGGCAGCGTCACCGCCGATGAGCCGGATCCTGCCTCCCGACAGCTTGCCTGCGTCGGCGAGGCGTCCCGCGGCAGCCAGCCAGCCGGCGTCGGACTCCACCGTCACGTCGATGTCCTGCGCGGTGAGCACGGAGCGCAGCTGGGCGGGGAGTTCGACGGCGGTGGACACGGTGAGTGCCGAACCCGCCAGCACGCCTGCCGCCACGGTCCGGATCAGGTCCGCCAGCGGCGCCCCTTCGGAGAGGCGGATGGTGACGGGCAGATTGCGGTAGCGGAAGATGTTGCGCTCGGCGCTCAGCCCGGAGACGTCCTTGGCGGTGCCGAACTCCTCAGCCCATGCCTCGGCGTCGGATGCCAGGGCCCGCTGGACGGACTCGAGTTCGACGGGCTGCAGTGCGGAGCCGGCCGCGTTGAGGATGCGCCGGACAGCCGGGTGGCTGACGGCGGCGGTGGCGGTGCTGCGGGCAGGGGTCCAGTCCCCCAGGCCGGCGAGGTAGTTGGGTCCGCCGGCCTTGGTGCCGGCACCAACAGCGGACTTCTTCCAGCCGCCGAACGGCTGGCGCTGCACGATGGCCCCGGTGATGCCGCGGTTCACGTACAGGTTTCCGGCCTGGATGCCCTCCAGCCAGATGCCGAGCTCCTCGGAGTTGAGCGAGTGCAGTCCGGCGGTGAGGCCGTACTCGATCTGGTTCTGGATGGCGATGGCCTCTTCCAGGGTTTCCGCGGTCATGACGCCCAGGACGGGGCCGAAGAACTCGGTCAGGTGGAAGTAGGAGCCGCGCCTGACGCCGTAGCGCACGCCCGGGCTCCACAGCCGGCCGGTGTCATCCAGCTTCTTCGGTTCAACCGCCCAGCTCTCGCCGTCGCCCAGCGTGGTAAGCGCGTTCAGGAGCTTGCCGTGGGCGGGTTCGATGATCGGGCCCATCTGGCTGGTCGGGTCCTGCGGGTAGCCCACCTTGAGCGAAGTGACGGCGTCGATCAGCTGGTTGTGGAACCGCTTGGACTTGGCCACCGAGCCCACCAGGATTACCAGCGAGGCAGCGGAGCACTTCTGGCCGGCGTGTCCGAACGCGGAATAGGCCACGTCCTTGGCCGCAAGGTCGAGGTCGGCGCTGGGGGTGACGATGATGGCGTTCTTGCCGCTGGTCTCGGCCAGCAGCGGCAGGTCCTTGCGGAAGGACCGGAACAGCTCTGCGGTTTCGTAGCCGCCGGTGAGGATCACGCGGTCAACGGCAGGGTGGGAGATCAGCTGCTGGCCCAGCTCGCGTTCGCCCAGCTGCACCATGGTGAGCACGCCCTTGGGCACGCCGGCTTCCCAGAGGGCCTCCACCATGACGGCGCCGCTGCGGGCGGCCTGCTTGGCGGGCTTGATGACGACGGCGGAGCCGGCGGCGAGTGCCGCGAGGGTGGACCCGGCGGGGATGGCGACCGGGAAATTCCACGGCGGAGTGACGACGGTGAGCTTGGCAGGGACGAAGGTGGCGCCGTCGACCGTGTCCAGCTTGCGCGCGGACTCGGCGTAGTAGTGCGCGAAGTCCACTGCTTCGCTCACTTCGGGGTCGCCCTGGTCGATGGTCTTGCCGGTTTCACTGGCCATGACCTCCAGGAGGTCGGCGCGGCGGGCCTCGAGGATTTCGCCGGCGCGGTGCAGGATTTCTGCACGTTCGTCGCCGGAGAGTTCGCCCCAGGCCTTGCCCTTGTCCACGGCGTTGGCGATGGCGCTGTTGAGCTTTTCCTCGTCGTTGATGAAGGCGGCCTTCACGGCTGCATCCCCCAGGGTGGAGGACGGGACGCGCTCCAGAATGGCACGGCCCCACGTACGGTTGGCGGGCAGGGCGGGGTCGGTGTCCGGGGTGTTCCGGAAGCCGGTGTGCGGCATGGGCTCAGGGGGCAGGTTCCGGTCCTGGCGGCGGTTGGGCAGCGGCACGCTGTTGTCCAGGGCTTCCAGGGAGGCGAGGAAGCGCTGCTTTTCGCGCTCGAAGAGTCCTTCGTTTTCGCTCAGTTCGAAGACGGCGGACATGAAGTTTTCCTGGCTGGCGCCCTCTTCCAGGCGGCGGATCAGGTAGGCGATGGCGACATCGAACTCGGACGGGTGCACCACGGGGGTGTACAGCAGCAGGGACCCGACGTCCTTCTTGACGGCTTCGGCCTGGCCCTGCGCCATGCCGAGCAGCATCTCGAATTCGACGCCGGACTCCACGCCGCGCTGCTTGGCCAGCAGCCAGGCGAAAGCGATGTCAAAGAGGTTGTGGCCGGCGACGCCGATCCTGATGTTCCTGATGCGTTCGGGGTGCAGTGAGTAGTTAATGACGCTCTTGTAGCTGGTATCGGAATCCTGCTTGGAGCCCCAGGTGGCCAGCGGCCAGTCGTGGAGGGAGGCTTCCACCTGTTCCATGGGCAGGTTGGCGCCCTTGACCACGCGGACCTTAATACCGGCACCGCCGTTGGCGCGTCGTCCGGCCGCCCAGTCCTGCAGGCGCATCATCGCGGACAGCGCGTCCGGGAGGTAGGCCTGGAGCACGATGCCGGCCTCGAGGTTCTTGAATTCGGGCTTGTCCAGGATCCGGGTGAAGACCGCGATGGTCATGTCCAGGTCCTTGTACTCCTCCATGTCCAGGTTGATGAACTTGGCTTTCTTACCGGGGCCGGCGAAGGAAGCTGCACGCTGGAACAGCGGCGTGAGCTTTTCGACGACGTGTTCCACGGCTTCGTCGAACGCCCAGGCGGAGTGTGGGGCCACCGTGGAGGAGACCTTGATGGAGACGTAGTCGACGTCGGGACGGGCCAGCAGCGCGTGCGTGCCTTCGAGCCGGCGGGAGGCCTCGTGCTCGCCGAGGACGGCCTCGCCGAGGAGGTTGACGTTGAGCTTGATGCCGTCCTTTTTGATCTTGGCGATGGCAGGACCCAGCTTGGCGTCCGTGGCGTCAACGATCAGGTGGCCCACCATTTCGCGGAGCACCTTGCGGGCGATGGGGATGACCACCTGGGGCAGGACCGGGGCCATGGTGCCGCCAAGCGCCACGGCGCTGCGCATGTACCAGGGCAGGAAGGCCGGAACCTTGGGGGCCAGCTTGGCCAGGTTGCGGGCGGCGACGTTCCGGTCTTCGGGGCGGACCACGCCGTCCACGAAGCCGACGGTGAACTCAAGGCCGTTGGGGTCCTTCAGGACGCCGGCAAGCTGCTGGGCGGATGCGTCCACGGGAACCTTGGATGCCTCGGTCAGCCAGCGGCGGACCAGGGCGATCGCCTCATCGGCCAGGGCCTTGGCCTGGGGGACGTCGACGTCGACTTTCTGCGGTGCCGCGCCGGCGTTCAGTACCGGTTCCGTTGCAACGTGGGTCATTGTTTTCCCGTACTTTCTCTGGGTTGGGAGGAGGTCTTTCCACCAGTATGAGCTTCCGCTCACATAAGATAAAGCGATCTTTTCCAACCAATACAGGTTAGGAAAACCAATGTTTTGCGCACCTCTCAACGCCCCATCACCTCCCGCCCCCAAACCGCCAACGCCCCA
>NZ_JARFXU020000017.1:58834-101138 GCF_029581595.2 Arthrobacter sp. NQ7
TCCCGCCCCCAAACCGCCAACGCCCCACCACCTCCAGCCGAAAGCAACGAACCCTCCCCCACGGAATGTGGGGGAGGGTTCAGCAGGACGCCGCACTACCTGATGGCGCGTTGGGAGAAAGCGGGCAGAAGGTGATGGGGCGTCCGGGGAGAGGTCAGGAGAGCGGGCGGTGCAGCTCTGCAAGCTCCTGGTGGCGTGGACTGTTCGGGTTCATCAGCGAGTGCTTGCGGCCGTAGCCGAAGTAGATGACCAGGCCGATGATGAGCCACACGACGAACCGCAGCCAGGTTTCCCAGTGCAGCTGCAGCATCAGGAAGGCAGACGCCAGGACGCCGAACGCCGGGATGAACGGCATCAGGGGCAGGCGGAAGGTGCGCGGAGCGTCCGGCCGCTTGTAGCGGAAGATGATCACGGACAGGCAGACGACGACGAACGCGGCAAGGATGCCAATATTCGTCAAGTCCGCGACCGCCTTGATGGGGAAGACGCCGGCCAGGAAGGCGGAGGCCACGCCGCCGATCCAGGTGACGCGCTGCGGGGTCCCGTGGCGGTCGGTCTTGGAGAACCAGCCGGGGAGCAGGCCGTCGCGGCTCATGGAGAACCAGACGCGGGTGACACCGAGCAGGAAGGTCAGCATCACGGTGAGGATGGACAGCACCGCGAAGACCGAAATGATGGTGGCAATGACGGGCAGGCCCACCGAGGTGAACGCTGAGGCGAAGCCCGCCTTGGGGTCGATGTCCTTGTAGTTCTGCATGCCGGTCAGGACCAGGGTGGCGGCGACGTAGAGCAGCATGGCGATGATGAGTGACAGCACGATGGCCTTGGGCATGTGCTTCTTGCCGTCCTTGGCTTCCTCGGCCGCGGTACTCATGGCGTCGTAGCCGAACACGGCGAAGAACACGGTGGCGGAGCCGGCAACCACGGGGCCAAAGCCACTGGGCATGAAGGGGTTGTAGTTGTTGGTGTCGATGTAGAAGACGCCCAGCCCGATGATGAAGAGGATCAGGACCACCTTGATGGCCACGGCCACAAGCTCGAACCTGCCGAAGGCCTTGGTGCCGCGGGAGAGGATCCAGGTGACCAGGAGGCAGACCAGGATGGCGGGGATGTTGACGATCCCGCCCTTGCCTTCGTCGACGGTTGAGGTCATCCAGGCCGGCATATGGATGCCGATGCCCGCAAGGAAGGCGTCAAGGTAGCCGGAGATGCCGATGGCCACCACGGCCACGATGGCGATGTATTCCAGCAGCAGGTCCCAGCCGATGAACCAGCCGATCACCTCGCCGAGGGCCACGTAGCCGTAGGTGTAGGCGGAGCCCGCACGCGGGATCATGCCCGCGAATTCCGCGTAGGACAGGGCCGCCGCCGCTGAGGCGAGGCCCGCGATGAGGAAGGAAATCAGTACCGCGGGCCCCACTCCCGGGTTTCCTTCGCTGCCGGCGGCCACCAGTCCCGCGAGGGAGAAGATGCCGACGCCGATGATGCCGCCAACGCCGATGGCGGTGAGCTGCCACAGCCCGAGCGACTTGAACAGCCCGCTGTGCTTGTTCTCTTCTTCAATGTCATCGATGGGCTTTCGCCGCATAATCGATTGGCTCATGTCTTTACTGCTCATCCGGAACTCCTGCTTGGGGGTGCGACCCCGCCGCGGCACGCCAAGGAAACTGGCTGTGACGGGGGTAACTCGGTTTCAACAGTATGCGTGCGTGGTTGCGTTAGATAAAGTGACTACTTCTAACCTATATTCGTTAGTTTCAGTTAGGAATCCATCATGCTTGACGTCCGCCGGCTCCGCCTGCTCCGCGAGTTAAGCATCCGGGGGACGCTCGCGGAGGTGGCCGAGGCACTGCAGTACAGCCCGTCGTCGGTATCGCAGCAGCTGGCCCTCCTGGAGAAGGAAGTGGGCGTGGAACTGCTCCGGAAGACGGGGCGCCGGGTGCAGCTGACGCCGCAGGCCGAGGTGCTGGTGGCCCACACGGCACAGCTGCTGGAAACGATGGAGCAGGCCGAGGCGGACCTGGCCGCGTCCCTGACCACCGTGACCGGCACCGTGCGGATCGCCGTGTTCCAGTCGGCGGCGCTGGCGCTGATGCCGGACACGCTGACCCGGATGGCCGCCACCTACCCCGAGGTGCGGATCGAGATGATCCAGCGCGAACCGGAAACGGCGCTGCACGAAACCTGGGCCCGCGACTTCGACCTGGTGATTGCGGAGCAGTATCCCGGGCACGCCGCCCCCCGCTACCCCGAGCTGGACCGGGTGAAGCTGACCACCGACGCCATCCGCCTGGCCGTTCCCCCGGCGGCTGGGGGCGGGCCGGCCATCCGCGGGATTGAGGACACGGCAGAGCTGGCATGGGTCATGGAACCCCGGGGTGCGGCGTCCAGGCACTGGGCGGAGCAGGCGTGCCGCAGTGCCGGTTTCGAGCCGGATGTCCGGTTCGAAACCGCCGACCTCCAGGCCCAGGCCCGGCTGATCGAGTCCGGCAACGCGGTGGCGCTGATGCCGGACCTGGTGTGGACCGGCCGCGGCACCACGGCGCAGTTGCTGGAGCTTCCCGGCAAGCCGCACCGGACCATCTTCACCTCGGTGCGCCGCTCCAGCGCGCAGCGCCCGGCCATCCTGGCTGCAAGGGAGACCCTTGCTGCGGCCGCCGCGGCAGTGGCAAGGGACGACGCCGGGTGAGCGGCCGCCGTCGTCCGTGTCCTTCACTGCGCGGCCAGGCAGCACTTGGTGCGCAGGTGCTTCCCCTGCCTACCGAATCCTCCCGTCACCGCGCCAGTACGTGACCGCAGTGTTTCCTGCGTCACTGCGGCCCAGGAGCCGCAGGTCTAGACTGGAGCCGTTATGAATCGAACAATGTTCAAGTCCAAAATCCACCGGGCCACGGTGACGCACGCCGACCTGCACTACGTAGGTTCGGTCACCGTCGACCTCGACCTGCTTGAAGCCGCCGACATCCTGCCCGGCGAGCTGGTGTCCATTGTGGACGTCACCAACGGCGCACGGCTTGAGACCTACACCATCGCCGGCGAGCGCGGTTCCGGTGTCATCGGCATCAACGGTGCAGCGGCGCACCTCATGCACGAGAACGACATCGTCATCCTGATCACCTACGCGCAGATGACCACCGAAGAAGCCAAGGCCTATCAGCCGCGGGTGGTCCACGTGGACCAGGACAACCGGATCATCCAGCTGGGCAACGATCCTGCAGAGGGCCTGACACCCGGCATGATGCGCCCCCCTTTCGCGCTTAACAACGCCACCCTGTAACCGGAGCGTGTGTCCCGGCCCTTCCCTCCGCCGCGCCCAAAAGGCCCGCCCGTGCCACCAGGCTGACCCTTGCTAGGGGTGCTGGCGGGCTTCTTCGTGGTCTGGTGCATCATCCTCGTGGGATGGTTCGTGGGCCGGCGGAAGATCCTGGGCGACAACGCGAGGCCGGTGCTCAGCGGCCTCACGTTTTTCGTGGCCAGCCCGGCCCTCCTTTTTGAAACCCTCAGCAAAGCCCGCCTGCAGGAAGTGTTCGCCGAGCCCCTGCTGGTCACCGCCATGGCTGCCATCACCACCGCGGCCACCTTCTTCACCATCGCCAGGTTCGGGCTGAAGCGGGCACTCCCCGAGTCCCTGATGTCAGCCATGTCCGCGTCCCTGGCAAACTCCGCGAACCTGGGTATTCCCATTGCGGTATATGTCCTGGGGGACGCGAGCTACGTGGCTCCGCTGCTCATCTTCCAACTGGCGTTCTTCACGCCGATGTTCCTGATGATCCTGGACTCGAGCACCAGTACGCACCGCACCACCCTGATCGGGTTCTTCCTGATGATCCTGCGCAACCCCATGATCGTGGGGTCCGGCCTGGGGCTGCTGGTGGCCGGCACCGGCTTCCAGGTTCCGGCGCTGGTCATGGAGCCTATCCACCTGATTGGCGGAGCGGCCATCCCCGCCATGCTGATCGCGTTCGGCATGAGCCTGAACGGGACCAGGCCACTGCAGGCGTCGGCGGGCCGGCGGACGGACACCCTGCTGGCCAGCGGCTTCAAGCTGGCCGTCCAGCCGGCACTGGCCTATGTCTTCGCCCGCTTCACGCTGGGAATGGACGGCCACGCGCTGTTCGCCGTAGTGGTGACCTCCGCCCTACCTACCGCGCAGAATGTCTTCGTGGCCGCCAGCAGGTACCAGACCGGGCTGACCGTGGCCAAGGACACCGTGCTGATCACCACCGTGGTGGCCGTACCGGCGATGATCGGCGTCGCGCTCTTGCTGGCCTGACGCCGCCGGCGCAGCTGGCAAAACTGAACCTGATGGCAGCACTAACCCTGGAGGGCTGATGAATACCGTGTTGGATACCGTGGTGATTGGCGGCGGAGCCATGGGCTCCGCCGCAGCGTGGGCGCTGTCCCGCCGCGGCCGCGAGGTGACGCTGGTGGAGCAGTTCGGCCCCGCGCACAAGATCGGGGCGTCCCACGGCGCAACCCGCAACCTGAACCCCGGTTACCACCAGCCCGACTACGTCGCCATGCTGGCCGAGGGGCTGGCGCTGTGGGAGGAACTGGAACAGGAAAGCGGCACGCAGTTGCTGGCCCGTACCGGCGTCGTCACCCACGGCCCGGGCGGGGACCTGCCGAAGGTCTTCGAGGCGCTCACGGCTGCCGGCATCCGCGCAGAGTTCGTGGTCCCGGCCGAGGCCGGCGAACGCTGGCGCGGGATCCGGTTCGACCAGCAGGTCCTGCACATGCCCGACGGCGGCCAGCTCAACCCGGAGGCCGCACTGCCGGCGTTCCAGCGGCTTGCCGCGGCCCGGGGTGCCGACATCAGGCACCACACCAAGGTGGCGGGCTTCGAGGTGTTCGACGACGGCGTGCGGCTGACGCTTGAATCGGCTGCGGGCACGGAGGTGGTCACCGCGGCCCAGGCCGTGGTGACGGCGGGCGGCTGGACGGAGAAGCTGCTGTCCGGAGCTTTGAATGGAACGGGTACTGAGTTCCGGATCCCGAAACTCCGGGTGACGCAGGAGCAGCCGGCGCATTTCCGGGTGGCTGACCCGGGCGCGGTGTGGCCCGGTTTCAACCACTACCCGGGCCCGGACTACCAGGGCTGGTACTCCCCCGTCTATGGAATGCAGACCCCGGGCGAGGGCATCAAGGCCGGCTGGCACGGCGTGGGTCCGGTGGTGGACCCGGACCACCGGGACTTCCTGCCGGAACCAACCCAGCTCTCAGCGCTGCAGGACTACGCCAGGCAGTGGCTGCCCGGCGTGGACCCCGATACGTTCGAGGCCATCAGCTGCACCTACACCACCACCCCGGACGAGGACTTCATCCTGGACCGGATAGGGCCGGTGGTGATCGGCGCAGGCTTCTCCGGCCACGGCTTCAAGTTCACGCCGGTGATTGGGCGCATCCTTGCCGATCTCGCCACCGGAACCAGGCCCGCGCCGTCGATCTTCCGGGCGTTCCGCTAGGGGCACTGACCTAGAGAAAGAGAACCAATGATGACAATCCCGGAAGAAGTCGACACTCCGGAGATCCTGGTCGACCGGGATGTGCTCCAGCGGAACATCGACCGCATGGCCGCTGCCGTCCACGCGAAAGGTTTGAACCTCCGACCCCACGTGAAAACCCACAAGGTGCCCGAAATCGCGCAACTGCAGCTGGCGGCCGGTGCAGTCGGCATCACTGTAGCGACCCTCGGGGAGGCTGAAGTCTTTGCAGAACACGGAGCTACCGACATCTTCATCGCTTACCCCATCTGGGTCGGTCCCCGTCAAGCCGAACGCCTGCGCCGGCTTGCTGCCACCACAAAGATCTCAGTGGGACTGGATTCACGGGAGGCCGCCGAAGCCATGGGAGCGTGCCTGGATGACGCAGCCGGCGACTTCGACGTGCTGCTGGAAATCGACAGCGGCCATCACCGAAGCGGAATCGCCCCAGGTGCCGTCGCTAACGTGGCCCACGCCGCGGCACGCGCCGGCCTGAGGGTCAGAGGCGTCTTCACCTTCCCGGGCCACAGCTACGCCCCCGGGATGCCCCTGAAAGCAACCGAAGAAGAACGGATGGCCCTCAGCCAGGCCTCGGACCTGCTCACGCACGCAGGATTTGAAATCCTGCATCGCAGCGGCGGTTCAACTCCCACCGCCACTCTCACCGGTGATTCCGTAGCCACCGAGGTCCGGCCAGGAGTTTATGTCTTCAATGATGCCCAGCAACTGGAACTGGAACGATGCGCCCCTGAAGACATCGCGCTGACCGTCGCCGCAACAGTGGTAAGCCGGCATGAGGGCGACGACGTCATACCGCGAAGGATCGTCCTGGACTCTGGCAGCAAAATCCTGGGCGGCGACCGACCTGCGTGGGCCACCGGCTTTGGACGGCTGCTCGACTATCCCGAAGCACGCATCACCGCGCTCTCGGAACATCACGCGACCGTGGTCTGGCCACCAGATGCAGAGCTCCCGCCTCTCGGAGAGCGGTTACGGGTAATACCGAACCACGTCTGCGTGGCCGTGAATCTCGTTGACGACATCACTGTCGTCGCCAGCGGCAAAATCGTGGACCGCTGGCGCGTAGCTGCACGCGGAAAAAACAAATAGCGGGGACGAAAACACACATTCGCCCTGAGGGCTTGTGTGCAGGAACATCTCCGCCGGCGGCAGCCTAGCTGGAGCTGCCGTCCGCCTGGGTGGGCACGGGCTCCGCGTCGGAATTGTCGCTGTCTTCCGCCTTCACCGCAGGCATGGACAGCACCGCTGCCACCGTGAGCAGGCCGGCCACCAGCGCGGCCAGGAACACGGCACCGGACGCGTTGATCACAGTGGCGGGATCGGCGTCGCCGCCGCTGCTGCCGCCATAGATGGAGTTGGCCACGGCACCGAACACGGCCACGCCCAGGGCGCTGCCGATGGACCGGGCGAACATGTTGGTGCTGGTCACCACGCCGCGTTCGTGCCAGGGAACGCTGGACTGGGCGGAGATCAGGGTGGGGGTGGCCAGCAGGCCCAGGCCAAGCCCGACGACGAAGCAGCTGACCGCGATGAGCGCCACGTTGGGAGAAGCGGCCGTCAGGGACAGGATCAGCAGGCCCGCCACCGCGACGGCAATGCCGATCAGGGCGGTGGACTTGAACCCGATCCGCAGGTAGAACTTCCCGGCCTGCGAGGCGCTGAGCGGCCAGCCGAGGGTGAGGGCGGCGAGCGCCAGGCCCGCGACCAGCGGCGAGGAGGAAAGGGCGCCTTCCAGGAAGGTGGGAACGTAGGAGGTGAGCCCGATCATCATCGCTCCGACGCCGAAGGACACCAGCGCGGTGGTGGCCAACAGGCGGCGGGAGACCACCCAGGAGGGCAGGATGGGCTCCGCTGCCCGGCGCTCCACCAGCAGGAATGCAACGAGCAGCACGGCCCCGACAGCAAAGACGCCAATGCTGATGGACGAGTTCCAGGCCCACGCTTGGCCGCCCTGCAGGGCGCCGAGGATAAGCAGGCCCAGCGACCCGGCCAGGAGGACGGAGCCTGCGTAGTCCACCTTGTGCGTGGCCCGTTCCACGTTTTCGTGAAGGGTGCGGACCAGCATCCACCCGGCCAGCAGGCAGAGCGGGACGTTGACCAGGAAGATGCCGCGCCAGATGCCCAGGGCGGAGAAGATGCCGCCCAGGCTGGGACCCACCACGGAGGAGACGGCCCAGACGCTGGCCAGGTAGCCCTGGACCTTGGCCCGCTCCTGCAGGGTGTAGATGTCCCCGGCGATGGTGACGGACACCGGCAGTACCGCGCCGGCGCCGAGCCCCTGCAGGGCGCGGAAAGCGATCAGCGAAGGCATGCTCCACGCCACCCCGCACAGCACGGAACCCAGCAGGAACAGCCCGATTCCGGTGAGGATGATGGGTTTGCGGCCTGCCATGTCGGAGAGCTTGCCGTAGATGGGCACGGACACTGCCTGCGCCAGCAGGTACGCCGAGAACAGCCAGGGGAAGGACGAGAAGCCCCCCACGTCACGGACGATCGACGGGACGGCCGTGGCCACGATGGTCGAGTCGATGGCCACCAGGCCGGTGGACAGCATCAGGGCAATGAGGATTGGTCCCCGTTCGGACCGGAAGCCTACGCCGTCTTTTGCGTTCGCCATGGTCAGACCCGCACCAGTCCGGCGGCCTCGGCCAGCAGTTCGACGGAGCGCAGCCGTGCCGCGGTGCCGGGGCTCTGGTGCGCCACGATGAGTTCGTCGGCGTCGGCGTGCTTGCCGAAGCTGTCCAGGTAGTCGATGACCATGTCCGGGGTGCCCACGGCCGAGTAGGTCATCATCTGTGCCATGTGCCGTCCCTGCGGCGAGTCGAGGATCATGTCCGCCTCGTCATCGGTGAATTCGCGGGTTCCGCCGCCGAAGAACAGTGAGACGCGGGCGCGCTTGGTGGCCTGCAGCATCTCCTGGGCGTCTGCCGCGGAATCGGCGGCGATGACGTTGACGCCCGCAATAACGTGGGGCGCGTCCAGCTGGGCGGAGGGCTTGAATTCGCTGCGGTAGATGGCCACGGCGTCCTGCAGCGCGGCAGGGGCAAAGTGTGAGGCGAAGGCGTACGGCAGGCCCAGCTGCGCGGCCAGCCGGGCGCCGAACAGGGACGAGCCCAGGATGTACAGCGGCACGTTGGTCCCCTTGCCCGGGGTGGCCTCGACGCCTTGGATGCGGGTGGGGCCGGTCAGGTAGCCCTGCAGTTCCAGGACGTCCTGCGGGAAGCTGTCGGCGGACATCGGGTCGCGGCGCAGGGCGCGCATGGTGTTCTGGTCGCTGCCCGGGGCCCGGCCCAGGCCAAGGTCGATCCGGCCCGGGTGCAGGGTTTCCAGGGTGCCGAACTGTTCGGCAATGGTCAGCGGGGAATGGTTGGGCAGCATGATGCCGCCGGCCCCCAGCCGGATGCTTTCGGTGTGCGCGGCCACGTGCGCGATCAGCACGCTGGTGGCGGAGGAAGCGATGGAGGACATGTTGTGGTGCTCGGCGTACCAGACGCGGCGGTAGCCCAGCTTCTCGGCGCTTTGCGCCATGGCCACGCTGCCCGCCAGGCTCTCCGCCGCCGTCTGGCCTTTGCCGATGGTTGCCAGGTCAAGGATGGAGAGGGGAAGAGTCACGTCGGTTGCGGCCTTTCAGGAACGTTTCGTAAGGGGCGCCGGCCGGAGCACGGCGGCACTTGATGCATAACGACGGCGGTCCCCGGCTTATTTCGTGATCTCCGGAATACTCAGCACACTGATGAGGTTGCCGCCCCTATGAGCCATGATTCAACGAACCAGCTGGAACTGTCCGCAACGATTGACCTGAAGGATCTGGGAACCGTGCACAGGCTCGGTTTCGGTGCCATGCGCATCGTCGGTGACGGTGTCTGGGGTGAGCCCGCAGACCGCCAGGCCGCCGTGGCCGTGCTGCGCCGCGCCGTCGAACTCGGCGTGGACTTCATTGACACCGCTGACTCCTATGGCCCCAACATCAGCGAGGAAATCATCGCCGAGGCCCTGCACCCGTACCGGGAGGGGCTGAAGATCGCCACGAAGGTGGGCTTCACGCGCACGGGCCCCAACAAGTGGATTCCCGTGGGCCGGCCGGAATACCTGCGCCAGCAGACGGAGCTGAGCCTGCGCAAGCTGAAGGTGGACACCCTGGACCTGCTGCAGCTGCACCGGATCGACCCCAAGGTGGACGCCGAGGAACAGTTTGGTGTGCTGCGCGAACTCCAGGACGAAGGCAAGGTCCGCGCACTGGGCCTGTCACAGGTCAGCGTGGCGGAGCTTGAGGCGGCCGGAAAGCACTTCACCGTGTCCACCGTCCAGAACCGCTACAACCTGACCGACCGCAGTTCCGAGGACGTTCTGCGCTACGCGGAGGAGAACGGGATCGGGTTCATCCCGTGGGCGCCGATTTCCGCGGGCGACCTGGCCAAGCCGGGCGGCCCGCTGGACGAAGCCGCCAAGCGCCTGGGCGCCACCACCTCCCAGGTGGCACTGGCCTGGCTGCTGCGCCGCTCCCCCGTGATGATGCCCATCCCGGGCACCGGCTCCGTGCAGCACCTTGAAGAGAACATGGCCGCCGCCGGGATCACGCTCGACGACGACACGTACGCCGAGCTTGAAGCGGCCGGCAAGTAAAAACACGCCAACCAAGAACGAGGACAGGAGCTACACCATGGCAAACATCCTGATGGTCGTATCGGCCGCCGATTCCCTCACCATGAAGGACGGCAGCGAGCACCCCACCGGCTACTGGGCGGAGGAACTGGTGGTGTCACACCAGACCCTGACGGAAGCCGGCAACACGGTCCACATCGCCACCCCCGGCGGCCGGAAGCCCACTGTTGACCAGGTGAGCCTGGCGCCCGAGTCCGCCGGCGGCGGGGAACGTGCGCAGGGCTTCAAGGACTACCTGGCCAAGGTCGACGGCGAGCTGTCGCACCCGCTGGTCCTGGCCGACGTCGACGTTGCCGCCTATGACGCCGTGGTGATGCCCGGCGGCCACGGCCCCATGGCCGACCTCTACCAGGACGCCCACCTTGGCCGCCTCCTGGTGGCAGCCAACAGGGACGGCAAGATCATTGCGCCGTTCTGCCACGGTCCGGCGGGGCTGCTGAGCGCAACGGACGACGACGGCGGGTTCGCTTTCAAGGGCCGGCGCCTGACGGTCTTCACCAACGAGGAGGAGCTGGGCGGCGGGACCGGGGAGAACACGCCGTGGCTGGTGGAGGATGCGCTGAAGGAGAAGGGCGCCGTCGTGGAGAACGGCGCGGCATGGTCCTCCAACGTGGTGCGGGACGGCAACCTCATCACCGGGCAGAACCCGCAGTCGAGCGAGGACGTGGCCAAGGAAGTGCTGGCTGCGCTGAGCTAGCCGGCACCAGTTTCTGAGGCAATGACAGAGGGGACCAGTTCAGCTGAACTGGTCCCCTCCTTGCGGCGCACGTCGTTGGGCGCCGGCCCGGAAGCGCTACTTCAGCTTGAAGTTCGCACTGATGAAGCTCCCGTCGTTCGCCGTCATGGTCAGCGTGTAGCAGCTGCCGGCCGTGGCGGGCGTCTTCCAGTTGTAGATGAACTGGCCTGCAGTGGCGTCGTACCGCAGCGACGTGTTGCCCGTGGTGGTGGTTTCGATATCGTCCACCAGGCTCAGGAGCGAGCATGTCACCTTTTGGGTAGTGAACTTGGCCAGACTCGGATCCGTCAGCTCGGTATCACCGGCAAAGATCTCGAATTTCGCCGGTACCGTGCTGCCATTCTTGACCGTGTTCACCACCCCGTTCATGTCGATCGGCTGGTAGAAACCCTTCAGGGTCCAGGCCTTCACCGTGTAGGACTGGGTCACCGTGGTGCTGTTGCCTGCAAGGTCCGTGGCAGTGGCCGTCAGGGTGTGCGTCCCGGTCTTGGTGTCATAGCCTGAGACCACGCAGCTGCCGCTGACCCCGGACAGGGCATCGGAGGCGGTGCAGGTGGGCTTTGCGGCGGTGGAGCCAAAGTAGCTGTCCGCGACCACAGAGTCGAAGGTCACCGTGGGAGGTGTCAGGTCGATCTTGAAGGTCTGCCGTGCCGCTCCCGCAGGCGTAGTGTTGCCGGCGTTGTCGCTGAAGGCCGGGCTTTCGACCTTCACGTCAGCGCCTTGGCCGGACGAAGTGACACTTTGCGTGGGCGTGGCGGGGCCGGAGACCAGGTCGGTGCCGGTAAACGTGGCAACGACGTCGCTGCGGTACCACCCGTCAGCGCCCTGGGTTCCTGTTGCGCCGGTAAAGCTAACCTCAGGTGCAGTTTTGTCGATCTTGAAGATCTGCGACGCCGCCCCTGCGGTGGTGGTGTTGCCCGCAATGTCCGTGAACGCTGGGCTATCAACCTTTACAGCGGCACCCTCACCTGAAGAGGTCACCGTCTGGGCTGCTGCCAGCAGTCCCGAGGTGGCGTCGGTGCCGGTGAAGGAGGCTTCGACGTCGGAGGTGTACCAGTTGTTGCTCCCACGGGTGCCCGTCCCGCCGTTGGCCGCTACGGTTGGGGCTGTGGCGTCCTTCCCCAGGTTGACGGTTACAGGAGCGGCCGTTCCACCGGAACTGGTGGCGGAGCAGCTGTAGTCAGTCGCCACCTGGTCGGCGGAAATGGTTTGGTCCTCGCAGCCGGTCAGCTTCAGTGTGCTGGGCGAGTCAGCTTCGGTGACTATCCAGTGGAGGGCCACCGGGCTCTTGTACCAGCCGTTCAAGCCGTCAGGATCAACCGGTGACAGGGTGTAATCGATGCTGGGTGCCGATCCGTCAGTGATCGAGTACGTGACAGAGCTTGTTGCGGTGAGGCCACCCTTGTCCGTGTAGCTGCAGGAAGCCGTCTGGGAACCGACACCCGTGGCCCCATCCGGACCGGAAATGGCACCCATATCAGCACCGAACGTAATGTGTCCGTCCTCGGCGTCGGTCACATCGCAGATCGCTGCCGGGACGGCCCCCTTCGTGTACGAGGCGCCAGCGGTGACGCCGGTGATATTGAGCTTGGGTGCCGTGTTGGACGGCGCCGGCGCTGCCACGTTGACGGTGAACGTGGCCGGTGCAAGGTTGAAAGTGCCATCGGTGTCGTTGCTGACTTGCCTGGCGCTTACCGTGGCCGAACCAGCACCCACGGGCGTTACGGTCAGGGTCCGCTGGGCGCCACAGGAGTCGAAGGTGACCCTGGAGGGTGAAACCGTAGCGACGGCCGGATTGCTGGACACCAGGTCAAGGGTCAGCGTTGTTGACCCGGTCAGGTTGCAGCCGTTTTTGACATCGTCGTTGGTGGGGTCTACCGCCAGAATGGTGCTGCCGCTGGCACCGCCGACGTTGAGTGGCATGACCTCCGCCACCGAGTCAATGGTGGCGTCGAGTTTGTTGTAGATGTCGTCTGCGAACGCCACCCCGCCGCCCGCAAGCAGCAGGCTTCCCGCAGCGACTGCCGCCGCTGTCCTGGTGTTGGTTCGCCTGAGCAGGCCTGTTCCCCCAGCAGTAGTTTTCCCGCCTGGCGAGTGATTCATGTGTTGCCTCCCTCATTTGCCTGCGGCCCACCCGGGCCGCAACGTACTTCACCGTATGAGTCGGCATGGGCGGAGAACACGCGTAGTCACCACCTGTCTTTTTCACCCGGGTACTCGTTTTCTGCTGGAACCGTGACGCACCTCGCCGTGGGCCCACGCGGACCCGAATATGACCGCCGCGGTCCTCCGGTTAACGGCCGTTACTCCCTGTATCCCAGCGTTTCGGGCCCTTTGATTCGCCGTTGGCGGCTGCCGGATAGTTGCAGCAACGCGCACAATCCGCCGCACCCCCCACCCCTCCAAGGAGGAACCATGACCATCACCACCAGGCCCGCCGCCGTCGTGGCCCTTGCCGTCTCAGCACTGCTGGGGCTGGCTGCCTGCTCCGATCCCGGCGCTTCGGCGGCGACAGCACCGTCGTCGTCCGCCGCCAACTCCGCCGGCAAGACCTTCAACCTCTCCCCGGAGCAGGACCGGTTCAAAGTCTCAACCGATCCCGCCGCAGCGGCGCTGGTCCCGGAAGCCATCAGGGCTGACGGCAAACTGACCGTGGTGACCACCGGCGGCGCGGCGCCGCTGAGCCTGTTCGCCACGGACAACAAGACCCTGATCGGCAGCGAGGTGGATATCGCCCACGCAGTGGGTGAATCTCTCGGCCTCCAGGTGGAGGTCCTTCCCGTCGCATGGGCCGACTGGCCGCTGGGCATCGAATCGGCCAAGTACGAGGCCGTGCTGTCCAACGTGACCGTCACCGAGGCGCGGAAGGAGAAGTTCGACTTCGCCACCTACCGCAATGACCTGCTGGGCTTCTACGCCAAGAGTGATTCCGGCATCGGCGACATCAAGGAAGCCAAGGATGTGGCCGGCAAGAAGATCATCGTGGGCTCCGGCACCAACCAGGAAGCCATCCTGGTGCGCTGGGACGAGGAGAACAGGAAGAACGGTTTGGCGCCGGTCGAGTTCCAGTATTACGACGACGACTCCGCCTCGGGCCTGGCCCTTCAGTCAGGCCGTGCGGACCTGACCTTCGGCCCGAACGCGGCTGCCGCTTACAAGGCGGCGCAGGACGGAAAGACCAAGCAGGTGGGCACGCTGAACGGCGGCTGGCCTTTGACGGCGCAGATCGCCTTCACCACCAAAAAGGGCAACGGCCTTGCGGCGGCGGCCCAGGCTGCCCTGAACCACCTGATCGAGGACGGCACCTATGCCAGGATCCTGGACCGCTGGGGCCTCTCGTCCGAGGCAGTCCAGAAGTCCGAACTGAACCCGGCAGGCCTGCCTAAGAAGTAGGCGGCCTGCCGACGAATGAGTCCCCGCCCGTGCACACCATCTGGTGGTGTGCACGGGCGGGGACTCTCCTGCGTCAGCGGGGGTCTGGTTCAACCGCCCAGGCCAGGCGGTGCAGGAAGGTGGCGGTCCGGCTCCTGGCGGCCAGCACGGCAGCTGACAGGCGGGTGGGTTTTTCGATGATTTGCGGGGCGTTGGGCTGTGCGCTCCTGGCTGGGCCCATGGCTCCGGCAAAAAAGAGGGCTATCAGGCTTGCGCTTTCCATCTTTCTCCGGCCGAACGTTAAATCCCTGGGGGCATGGAAGCCCAACTCTGCTCGAGGCCTTTTCCAGATTATCAGCTGCGCCGTGGGGCCCGGCCGGCTCCGGTGTGAAAGTGCGCTCCCGGTCCCTTAGGCAATAGTCTGGCCAGATGGGGACCAGTGCCGTGAACTCCGGCGAACAGATGGACAGGCAGACACGCATTCTCGAGGCGGCGATGGACCTGCTGTCCCGCCACGGCATTTCGGGCGTGAGCATGCGGGCCGTGGCCCGGGAAGCGGGCGTGGCGCTGGGCCTGGTCAACTACTACTACGACGACAAGACCACCCTCATCCGGGCCGCCCTGCGCCGGGTGGATGAGCACGACGTCCTGCTGGTGGCCCAGGACCCGGCACTGGCTCCGGACGAACAACTGCGCCAAGCACTGCGCCGGGTGGCAGGCGCAGATTTGCTGACCACCCGCTACCTGTCACTGCGACTGCACCTGTGGGCCCTGGCCCGGGCTGACGAGGATTACGCCCAGATCAACGCAGCGGCCTTCGACCGGTACCTGGACGGGCTCGCCACACTGGTGTCCAATGCGATTCCTGAGCTCCCTTGGAAAGCATGCAGGGATAGGGCCGCCGATATCGTCGTCATCCAAAACGGCATGTGGTTGACCGCCCTCCTCGGCGTGGACCGCGCCGCCACCCAGCGCAGCATCGCCCGTACGGAGGAGATCGCCTTCGCACCGGTTCCGGGCAACACCGGAACCTCCTAGGAACCCAGCCTGGACTGAGGGCACCCGCCGCATAACGGGGGCAGTGCTGCGTAGCATTGAACAAGTGTTCAAGAAAAGTATTGAACACTCGTTCAAGGTGCGTTACTGTCCTCGGTATGACTTACGCCACAGCAGTACAGGACGGCAGCCCGAAGGCCGAAACCGCCACCGCTTCCTCCCTCTTCATCAACGGCACGTGGGAGTCGGCGGCATCGGGCGCCGTACGCGAAATCAGGAACCCCGCAGACGGCGGGCTGGTGGCCCTGGTGTCGGAGGCCGGCCGGGAAGACGCCGAACGCGCCATCGCCGCAGCCCGCAGCGCCTTCGACTCCGGCAGCTGGTCCTCAGTCCCGGCACCGGAACGCGGCACGTTCCTCCTGAAGGTCGCAGCCGGCCTGCGCGAACGCCGGGAAGAGTTCGCCCGCGCCGAATCGCTTGATACCGGAAAGCGGATCATCGAAAGCCGCATCGACATGGACGACGTCGCCGCCTGCTTTGAGTATTTCGGCAGGCTCGCCGGGCAGCAGGCAGGACGGGTGGTCGACGCCGGGAACCCGGACATTGCCAGCAGGATCGTCTACGAACCCGTGGGCGTCTGCGGACTGATCACCCCGTGGAACTACCCGCTGCTCCAGGCCGCGTGGAAGATCGCCCCCGCACTGGCCGCCGGCTGCACCTTTGTCCTCAAGCCCTCCGAACTGACCCCGTCCACCAGCATCCTGGCCATGCAGCTGCTGCACGACCTCGGCCTGCCGGCCGGCGTTGCCAACCTGGTCACCGGACCCGGTGCCGAGGCGGGCGCACCGCTCTCGGAACACCCCGCCGTCGACCTCGTCTCCTTCACCGGCGGCCTGGAAACCGGCAAGCGGATCGCCGCCGCCGCCGCAGCCACCGTCAAGAAGGTGGCGCTGGAACTGGGCGGCAAAAACCCCAACGTCATTTTCGCCGACGCTGACTTCGACGCCGCCGTGGACAACGCCCTCAACGGCGCCTTCGTCCACTCCGGCCAGGTCTGCTCGGCAGGTGCCCGCCTGCTGGTGGAGGAATCCATTGCCGAACGCTTCGTGGCCGAGCTGGTCCGCCGCGCCGAGGGCATCCGCATCGGCGGACCGTTCGAGGACGCCGCCGAAACCGGCCCGCTGATCTCCGCCGCGCACCGGGACAAGGTCCACGCGTACGTCCAGCGCGGCATCGAGGAAGGCGCCCGGCTGCGCACGGGCGGCGCGGCACCATCCGGAGAGAAGTACGACGCCGGGTTCTACTACCAGCCGACCATTCTGGACCGCGTGCAGCGGGGCATGTCCGTGGTGGTTGACGAGGCATTCGGCCCCGTGGTCACCGTGGAAACGTTCCGCACCGAGGACGAGGCCGTGGCCACCGCCAACGACACCATCTACGGGCTCGCCGGCGCCGTCTGGACCCAGGACGCCGGCAAGGCCCAGCGCGTGGCATCCCGGCTGCGGCACGGCACCATCTGGATCAACGACTACCACCCCTACCTTCCCCAGGCCGAGTGGGGCGGCTTCGGCCAGTCCGGCGTCGGCCGCGAGCTGGGCCCCACCGGCCTGGCCGAATACCAGGAAGCCAAGCACATCTACCAGAACACCAGCCCCCAGGTCACCGGCTGGTTCGCTGACCACGGCAAGGAGAACTAGATGCACGTCGACAACATCGAGCAGCTCAGCGAGCGCTCCTTCGATTACCTCGTCATTGGCGGCGGGTCGGCCGGAGCCGCCGTCGCCGCCCGGCTGAGCGAGGACCCGGACGTCACCGTGGCCCTGGTCGAGGCCGGCCCGGACGACCGCAATATCCCCGAGATCCTGCAGCTGGACCGCTGGATGGAACTGCTGGAATCCGGCTACGACTGGGACTACCCCATCGAACCGCAGGAGAACGGCAACTCCTTCATGCGCCACGCCCGCGCCAAGGTCATGGGCGGCTGTTCCAGCCACAACTCCTGCATCGCCTTCTGGGCCCCGCGCGAGGACCTGGACGAGTGGGAGTCCAAGTACGGCGCCGCCGGCTGGAACGCCGATGCGGCCTGGCCGCTGTACAAGCGGCTGGAAACCAACGAGGACGCCGGCCCGGACGCACCGCACCACGGCGACTCCGGCCCCGTGCACCTGATGAACGTGCCCCCGGCGGATCCTGCCGGCGTCGCCCTTTTGGACGCCTGTGAACAGGCAGGCATCCCCCGGGCGAAGTTCAACACCGGAACCACGGTGGTCAACGGCGCCAACTTCTTCCAGATCAACCGCCGGGCGGACGGCACCCGCGCCTCCAGCTCCGTCTCCTACATCCACCCCATCGTGGACCGCCCCAACTTCACCCTGCTGACCGGGCTACGCGCCCGCCAGCTGGTGTTCGACGCGGACAAGCGCTGCACCGGAGTGGACGTGGTGGACTCGGCATTCGGCCGCACCCACCGGCTCACCGCGCACCGGGAAGTCATTGTGTCCACCGGCGCCATCGACTCCCCCAAGCTGCTCATGCTCTCCGGGATCGGCCCGGCCGCACACCTGGCCCAGCACGGCATCGAAGTCCTGGTGGACTCCCCCGGCGTCGGCGAACACCTGCAGGACCACCCCGAAGGCGTGGTGCAGTTCGAGGCCAAACAGCCCATGGTGCAGACCTCAACGCAGTGGTGGGAAATCGGCATCTTCACCCCCACCGAGGACGGCCTGGACCGCCCCGACCTGATGATGCACTATGGTTCCGTCCCGTTCGACATGAACACCCTGCGGCACGGCTACCCCACCACCGAAAACGGCTTCAGCCTCACCCCCAACGTCACCCACGCCCGCTCCCGCGGGACCGTAAGGCTGCGCAGCCGCGACTTCCGCGACAAGCCCATGGTGGACCCGCGCTACTTCACCGATCCCGAGGGCCACGACATGCGCGTCATGGTGGCCGGCATCCGCAAGGCCCGCGAAATCGCCGCACAGCCCGCCGTGGCGGAATGGACCGGCCGCGAACTCTCGCCCGGCATCGAGGCGCAGACGGATGAGGAACTGCAGGACTACATCCGCAAGACCCACAACACCGTCTACCACCCGGTAGGCACCGTCCGGATGGGAGCGTACGACGACGACATGTCGCCGCTGGATCCGGAGCTCCGGGTCAAGGGCGTCACCGGCCTCCGGGTGGCCGATGCGTCCGTCATGCCCGAGCACGTTACCGTCAACCCCAACATCACCGTCATGATGATCGGCGAGCGCTGCGCCGACCTCATCAGGGCAGACCACACCGGCGCGGGCCACACCGCCGCAGACGCCCGGGAAGAAAAGGAGCTCACCACGTCCCTCGCCTAAGCGGCAGGTTTTGAGGGGGCCGCATTCCCCAACAGCGACGGCCCTCCGCAAGCGTTATTGCGCCGCACCCCAGGGCGGCCGGTCCCATCGTGCTTTCTGACCCAGGAGTCCATATTGGAACCCAGCAAGAGTATTGATTCAAGCGGCATGGACGAATTCGGCTACACCCAGACCCTCGACCGAAGCATCGGCAAGTTTGCCAGCTTCGCCGCGGGTGTCAGCTACATCTCCATCCTCACCGGTGTTTTTCAACTGTTCTACTTCGGTTTTTCCATGGCCGGCCCGGCGTACGCCTGGTCCTGGCCCATCGTGTTCGTCGGCCAGCTGATGGTGGCCCTCTGTTTCGCCGAATTGGCCGGACGCTACCCCGTCGCCGGCTCCGTCTACAACTGGGCCAAGCGGCTGGCCTCCGGAACCTCGTCCTGGCTGGCCGGCTGGCTGCTGCTGCTCTCCTCCATCATGGCGCTGGGCTCGGTGGCGCTGGCCCTGCAGATCACCCTGCCGCAGCTCTGGTCCGGCTTCCAGTTCGTCGGTG
Organism: Arthrobacter sp. NQ7; assembly: GCF_029581595.2. Lineage (NCBI taxonomy): Bacteria > Bacillati > Actinomycetota > Actinomycetes > Micrococcales > Micrococcaceae > Arthrobacter > Arthrobacter sp. NQ7. The sequence goes on from NZ_JARFXU020000017.1 coordinate 77,993, forward strand.
ACGGCACCGGCCCCTACGACTTCGCCATGAACGGCGTGGTGCTGGCCACGATCATGATCACCATCTCCACCCTGATCAACGCGTTCGGCGTGAAGCTGATGACCCGGATCAACAGCATCGGGGTCTTCGTGGAGCTGATCGCGGCCGTGCTGCTGATCCTCGCCCTCGGCTGGCACGTGGTGCGCGGCCCGGAGGTCTTCTTCCAGACCAACGGCTTCGGCGAGGGCAACGATCTTGGTTTCTTTGGCGTATTCCTCATCGGCGCCATGGCCTCCGGCTACGTCATGTACGGGTTCGATACAGCCAGCTCGCTGGGCGAGGAGACCAAGGACCCCAAGCGCACCGCGCCCAAGGCTATCCTGCGCGCCGTCACGGCATCGTTCCTGCTGGGCGGGTTGATCCTGCTGTTCGGCATCCTGGCGGCCCCGGACCTGAGCGATCCCCAGGTGGGGGCTGCCGACGGCGGGCTGCAGCATATCGTGCTCTCCGTCCTGGGCGGGCCCTTCGGCAAGGCCTTCCTGGCCTGCATCGTGGTGGCCGTGGTGGTCTGCACCCTGGCGGTCCACGCGGCAGCGATCCGGATGATGTTCGCCATGGCCCGCGACAACAACCTGCCGTTCAGCCGCCAGCTGGGCAAGGTGGACCCGGTGCGCCGGACCCCCACCGTGGCGGCGATCGTCATCGGCATCATGGCCGTCATCCCGCTGCTGGTCAACGTGATGCAGCCGGCCATCTTCACCATCCTGTCCAGCATCAGCATCGTGCTGATCTACCTGTCCTACCTCCTGGTCACGGTCCCGCTGCTGCGCAAACGCTTCCTGAAGAAGTGGCCGCTGGCGGACGACGGTTCCGAGCCCGGGTTCTCGATGGGCAAGTGGGGCCTCCCGGTGAACATCCTTGCCGTGGTGTGGGGCGGGGCCATGACGGTAAACCTGATCTGGCCCCGGCCGGAGATCTACAACTCGGTGCCGCCGTTCGAGTGGTACCTGCAGTGGGGCGGCGTCCTGTTCGTTGCCGCCGTCACCGCCGGCGGGGCGCTGCTGTACCGGCTGAAGATCCGCCACCAGACCGGTGTGCTGGCCGAGCATGCCGCCGCCGTGGCCGCCCACCCGTCCTCGCGTGCCACGGCTGAGGCTCCGGGGGATCACCAGCTGGTGGACGTGCAGGTGCAATAGGGCTGCTGCTGCAGCAGGGTCCGCTGCAGCAGCGCATTTCAAAGGAACGGGCCGACGTCGGCACTCACGCGAGTGCCGACGTCGGCCTTTTCTGCGTCCCGGGGCCAGCCATGTTGAGCTCCGGCGTCATACAAGGAAAGCCCTGGCGGATCCGGAGCGCCAGCGCCCTACCCTTGACAGGTGACTTTGACTAAGATCCGTCCCGCCGCCGCGGGCCCCCTCGCCGCCGTTCTCCTGCTTGCCCTCGCCGGCTGTTCCAGCCCGGCCGCCACCCAGTCCAGCCCCGCTGCCTCCGGCTCTGCCTCCTCCGCATCAGCTTCGGCCAGCGCCTCTTCCACCGCCGCCGGTCCGTGCGCGGGTGTGAAGGTCATCGTCGATTCGGGCGCCCTGAAGCAGTCCGCTGCCGATACCTCCGCCTGCGTGTCCGTGGACGGACCCACCGTGGCGTCCAAGGTGCTGGAGGAAGCCAAGATCAAGACCGAGGGCACTGCCAAATACCCCACGGGCTTCGCGTGCCGCGTCAATGGCGTGCCCGCCGCGGACTTCGACATCAAGCACAAGGGCGGCACGACCCGCGAAGCGTGCGATGACAAAAACACGGTCTCTTATTGGGCCCTCTGGGTGAAGCCCGCCGCCGGCACGTGGGCCTACGCGCAGGAAGGCCTGGACAGCCTCAAGCTCAGCCCCGGTGAGAGCCTTGAACTGCTCTACACCGTGGACAACGAGCCGGCAGCCCCCGCGGCATGACCTTCCGGCCCGCGCCGTTGCGCGCAGCGGCAGTCCTCGCCGCTGTGTTCGTTGCGGCGCGGGTCATCTACCGCGTCCTCTTCAACGGCGCGGGCACCGGCAGCCCCCTCCTGCTCGACCTGCCGCCGCTGCGGCTCCCCGCCCCCTACGCGCACGTGGTGTTCCTGGGGCCGGTCACCGGACCCGGACTGGGGGCGGCCGTGCTGTCCGCCCTGCCCATCGCCGCGACCATCCTCGGCTTCGGGCTGCTTAACGCCTGGGTGGATGTGTCCCGCGGCTTCGTCCGGCTGGCCCGCGGCGGCCCGCTGCAGGGCGTGGCCCGGATGCTGGTGGTGGCTTGGGCGGCGCTGCCGGCACTCTCCGATGCCGTCGCGTCCGTCCGCCTGGCGTTCCGGCTCCGGGGTGAACGCTTTGGCCCCCGCGCCCTGGTTCCCGTTCTGGAGCGCACCCTCGAGCATGCCTCCCGGGTTGCCGCGGCCCTGGAGTTGCGCGGCTTTGGGAGCCGGGCAGCACAGCAGAAGGGGAACGACGGCGGCCTGCCGCTTGGGGTGCGCGACGCACAGTTCCGGATTGGCGACGCCTGCATCAAGGTGGACAAGTTTGCGCCGTCCGGCGGCTCCATCACGGTCATCACCGGGCCCACCGGCTCCGGCAAGTCCACCATCCTGCGCGGCATCGCCGGCCTGCTGTCCCATGTTGACGGCGGAAATCTTTCCGGGACGGTGCGGGTGGGCGGGCTGGACCGTGCGTCCGCTCCCCCGCGTGAAACGGCCAGTGTAGTGGGCGTAGTCCTCCAGAACCCCCGGGCCGCGTTCGCCACCACCCGGGTCGGGGACGACATCGCCCTGGCCCTTGAGCTGCGCGGGATTCACTTCGCCGATGCAAAGGTACGGGTGCAGGAGGTTGCCGAACGCACCGGCATCACCGCGCTGCTGGACCGGAACGTCAGCACCCTCTCCGCCGGTGAGGCCACGCTCGTGGCCATCGCCGCCGCCGTCGTGGACCACCCCAGGCTCCTCCTGGTGGACGAGCCGCTGGCCGACCTGGACGCCACCGCACGGGCCCGCGTCATCGGCGTGCTCGACGCCCTGGCCCACCAGGCGGATGTCTGCGTGATCGTGGCGGAACACCGGGCGGCGGCGCTGGTTCCCGTGGCCGATTCCTGGTGGACCCTCGAGGGCGATGCCCTGGTGCGCGGCGAGGCACCGGCCGCGCCTGCTCCTTCGTATGACAGTCCTGCGCGGGCGTCCGCGGACGCCGAGCCTGTGCTGGCGGCCGCGAACCTTTCGGTGCACCGCGGCGGCACGCCGGTGGTCCGCGAGGCTTCCCTGGCCCTGCGCCGGGGCGAGATCGTGGCGCTGGTGGGGCCGAACGGGGCCGGTAAGTCGTCGCTGCTGGTGGCGCTGGCCCTGGGCGAGGGGACTGGCGGTGAAGCGGGCGGCAGCAAGGTTGGCAGCGCAAAGACGGGCAGCGGAAAGACGGCCGACGGCGGCCGGGTGGCCTTGGTGCCGGACGCCTCCGACGACCTCTTCACCAGGGACACCGTCGCCGGAGAGCTCCGCGCGGCCGAGCGGCGCCTGGCACGGGTTAGGCGCGGACGGATCGAGCCCGGTTCCGCCGCAGCACGCCTGGCCCTCCTGCGCGGAGATGCCGGGATGCCCCACGGCGGCGAACACCCCAGGGACCTGTCCGCCGGCGAGCGCCGGATCCTTGCCATCGCCCTGCAGACCATGGACACGCCGCCGGTCCTCCTGATCGATGAGCCCACCCGCGGGCTGGATCCTGCGGCCCGGGCGGCCGTCTCGTCGGCACTGCGCGCGGCGGCGGAGGACGGCACGGCCGTCCTGGTCGCCACCCACGACCTCGACTTCGCCCACGGCCTGGGTGCCCGGATCCTGCCGATGCGGGACGGCGTTGCGCCCTCATCCGCGGCAGTCGACCCGGTAGAACCCGCCCTTTCCGCGGCACAACCACTCGCCGCCTGGTCCGACCCACTGCCTGATCGTCCCGCTGCGAAACGGCCGCACCGCCGCCTGCGGATGCCGCGGGCCGTCGAACTCACAGTGCTGGCGGCTGCCAACCTGCTGGCCCTCGCTGCCTTTTGCTGGCCCCTGCTCGCCGCGGCACTCCCCCAGGACGCTGCCGCCGCAACCCCCTACATTGCCCTGGCCATCGCCCCCGTGGCCGCGGTCGCCGTCGTGCTTTCGCTGGACGGGTCCGTCCGCTCCGCACATACCGTGGCGCTGCTCGGAGTGCTGGCGGCCGTCGGGTCCGCCGTGCGGGTGGCGAGCACCGGCGTCGGCGGCGTGGAAGCAGTGTTCATCTTGCTGATCCTTGCCGGCCGCGCGTTCGGTGCCCGGTTTGGCCTGCTGCTGGGCGCGGCCACCATCGCCGTGTCCAGCGCGCTGTGGGGCGGGATCGGGCCGTGGACACCGTTCCAGATCTTCGCCTGCGCGTGGGTAGGTGCGGGGGCAGGGCTGCTCCCCCGCAGGGTGCGCGGCAAAGCGGAACTGTGGATGCTGGCGGCGTACGGGGTGGTGTCGTCGTACGTGTTCGGGCTGCTGCTGAACCTGTGGTTCTGGCCCTTCGCGGTGGGCGGCGGCACCGGCATCTCCTACGTTCCGGGCGCGCCGCTGGCCACCAACCTCAGCAGCTTCCTGCTGTACTCGCTGCTGACGTCGACGGCGGGCTGGGACACCCTGCGCGCCGTCACCACGGTGATCGGCATCGCCGTGGTGGGCCGGGCGGTCCTTGTTTCGCTGCGGCGGGTGAAGCCGGTGTCCGGGGGCGTTGCAGGGCCCGGCGGGCAGGCCGCGAAGGCCCGCCCAACCGCGGCCCCCTCCCCGTCGAAGAAGCGGCGCCAGCTCACACCTTGAAGTACTTCGCCTCCGGGTGGTGGAACACGAACGCGTCCGTGGACTGTTCGGGGTGCAGCATCAGCTCGTCGCTCAGGATCACGCCCATGCGCTCCGGCTTCAGCAGCTCGGTCACCTTGCGGCGGTCCTCCATGTCCGGGCACGCGGGGTAGCCCAGCGAGAACCGGGCACCGCGGTAGTCGAGCTTGAAGTACCCTGCCGTGTCCTTGGGCTCCTCGGACGCGAAGCCCAGCTCCTTGCGGACCCGGGCGTGCCAGAACTCGGCCAGGGCCTCGGTGAGCTGCATGACCAGGCCGTTGAGCTCGTAGTAGTCGCGGTACTGGTTGGCCGCGAACATCTTGGAGGTGAATTCCTCGATCTTGGAGCCGGCGGTGACCAGCTGCACGGGGAGCACGTCGATCTGCCCGGACCCGCGGGACTTCACGAAGTCAGCCAGGCACAGGTGACGGTCACGCCGCTGGCGCGGGAAATCGAACCGCAGGCGGTCGGCGCCGATCGGTCCGCCTGAACCACCGTCCGGGGCGAGCAGGCCCGCCTGGCCCAGGACGCCGTCGAAATCCTCGCCGTGGTGCAGCACCACCACCTGTTCGCCCTCGGAGACCACCGGGAAGTAGCCGTACGCCACGGAGGCGTCCAGCATGCCTTCGCCGAGGATGCGGTCCAGCCAGTAGCGCAGGCGCGGGCGGCCTTCGCGTTCCACGAGTTCCTCGTAGGAGGCGCCGTCCTCGCCGCGGCCGGGCTTGAGGCCCCACTGGCCCATGAAGGTGGCGCGCTCATCGAGGAACGCGGAGTAGTCGTGGAGCGAGACGCCGCGGACGATCCGGGTGCCCCAGAACGGCGGCACGGGCACGGGGTTGTCGGTGGCGACGTCGGACCGGCCGGGCATGGCCTCCGGCTCGGTGATCGTGAACTTTGCACCGCCCTTGTGGATGCGCTTCTTCAGCGGCGGCAGGCCGACGTCGTCCGGTGATTCGCCGCGGGCCACGCGCACCAGCGGCTCCATGAGGGAGAGTCCCTCGAAGGCGTCCTTGGCGTAGCGGACCACGCCGTCGAACTGCTCCGCCAGGTCCTGCTCCACGTAGGCACGGGTCAGGGCTGCGCCGCCCAGGATGACCGGCCACTTCTTGGCCAGACCGCGGGACTGCAGCTCGGCGAGGTTTTCCTTCATGACCACGGTGGACTTCACCAGCAGCCCGGACATGCCGATCACGTCCGCGTTGTGTTCCTCAGCGGCGGCGATGATCTCGGCGATGCCCTGCTTGATGCCGATGTTCACCACTTTGTAGCCGTTGTTGGTGAGGATGATGTCCACCAGGTTCTTGCCGATGTCGTGCACGTCGCCGCGGACCGTGGCGATCACCATGGTGCCCTTGCCGGAGGAGTCCGACTTTTCCATGTGCGGCTCGAGCAGGGCGACGGCGTTTTTCATCACCTCGGCGGACTGCAGCACGAACGGCAGCTGCATTTCGCCGGCGCCGAACCGTTCGCCCACCACCTTCATGCCCTCGAGCAGGTGGTCGTTGATGATGCCGAGCGGGGCCATGCCCTCGCTGCGGGCCAGGTCCAGGTCCTCCTCGAGGCCCTTGCCTTCGCCGTCGATGATGCGGCGTTCCAGGCGTGCGCCCGTGGGCAGGGCGGCGAGTTCGGCGGCGCGCTGGTCCTTCAGGGCTGCGGTGTCGACGCCGGCGAACATGTCCAGCATGCTGGCGAGGGGGTCGTAGGTGGTATTGCCGTCGGCGTCGTATTCGCGGCGGTCCCAGACCAGGTCCAGGGCCACCTTGCGCTGGTCCTCCGGGAGGGAGGCGAGCGGTACGATCTTGGCGGCATCGATGATGCCGCTGGTCAGACCCGCCTGTACGGCCTCGTGCAGGAACACGGAGTTGAGCACGATGCGCGCGGCCGGGTTCAGGCCGAAGGAGACGTTGGAGACGCCGAGCGTGGTGTTGATGCCCGGGTATTTCGTGGTGATCTGGCGGATGGCCTCGATGGTTTCGATGCCGTCGCGGCGGGTTTCCTCCTGGCCGGTGGCGACGGGGAAGGTGAGGCAGTCGACGATGATGTCCTCGACGCGCATGCCCCATTCGCCCACCAGGGCGTCCACCAGGCGGCAGGCGATGGCGACCTTGCCTTCGGTGGTGCGGGCCTGGCCCTCTTCGTTAATGGTCAGGGCGATCACGGCGGTGCCGTGTTCCTTGACCAGCGGCATGATGCGGGCGAAGCGGCTGTTGGGGCCGTCGCCGTCCTCGTAGTTGACGGAGTTGACCACCGGGCGGCCGCCGATGAGTTCCAGGCCGGCCTGCAGGACGGGCGGTTCGGTGGAGTCGATGACCAGCGGGAGGGTGGAGGCGGAGGCGAAGCGGCTCACCACCTCCTTGATGTCGGCGACGCCGTCGCGGCCCACGTAGTCGACGCAGACGTCCAGCAGGTGGGCGCCGACGCGGATCTGGTCACGGGCGATGTCCACGCAGTCGTCCCAGCGCTCCTCCAGCATGGCCTGGCGGAAGGCTTTGGAGCCGTTGGCGTTGGTGCGTTCGCCGATGGCCAGGTAGGCGGATTCCTGGTCGAAGTTCACGTGCTGGTACAGGGAGGCGACGCCGGCTTCGCGCTCTTCCGGGATTCTTGCCGGCTTTCCGGTGTTGGTGGGCACGGCTTTGCTGCGGAAGGGGGCAAGACGTTCGACGACGGCGGCCATGTGTTCCGGCGTCGTACCGCAGCAGCCGCCCACCAGGCCCAGTCCGAATTCGCGGACGAACTGTTCGTGCGCCGTGGCGAGTTCCGCGGGTGAGAGCGGGTAGTGCGCGCCGTTGGCGCCGAGGACGGGCAGGCCGGCGTTGGGCATGCAGGCGATGGCGACGGAGGACTGCTTGGAGAGGTGGCGCAGGTGCTCGCTCATCTCGTCCGGGCCGGTGGCGCAGTTCAGGCCGATGGCGTCGACGCCGAGTGGTTCCAGCGCGGTGAGCGCGGCGCCGATTTCGGAGCCCATGAGCATGGTGCCGGTGGTCTCGACCGTCACCTCAACGAAGATGGGGAGCCGGACGCCCTTGGAGACGATGGCCTGCTTGCAGCCGTTGACCGCAGCCTTGGTCTGCAGGAGGTCCTGGCTGGTTTCGATAAGGAACGCGTCCGCGCCGCCGTCGATGAGGCCCTCGGCCTGCAGGGCGAAAGTCTGCTTGAGGTAGTCGTAGCTGGTGTGGCCCAGGCTGGGGAGCTTGGTGCCCGGGCCCATGGAGCCGAGGACCCAGCGCATCCGGCCGTCTGTTGCTTCTGCCGCTTCGGCGCGTTCGCGGGCGATCTTGGCGCCTTTTCTTGCCAGTTCTTCGATGCGGTCGTCGATGCCGTAGTCGGAGAGGTTGGACCAGTTGGCGCCGAAGGTGTTGGTCTCCACCGCGTCGATGCCGGTGGCGAAGTAGGCGTCATGGATGTCCGCGATGACGTCCGGGCGGGTGTCGTTGAGGATCTCGTTGCAGCCCTCGAGGTTCTGGAAGTCCGTGTCCAGCTGAAGGTCCCGGCCCTGGAGCATGGTGCCCATGGCGCCGTCGGCGATGACCACCCGGTGGTTCACGGCGTCCAGGAGTTCCTGCGAACGGGCAGGACGGGGGACGGACTCGATGTCCAGTGCGAAACGAGGCATTTAAACAGGTTACGGGCGGGGGCGCCTGCATTGCGCTGTATGTCCGGATGCTACGGCTGAGGCGGAAGGTGTTGACGGGCGCCATCAGAATTCTGTACTTTTAAGTACAGAGTTAACCGATCGGTACACTCTTTCATTGAAAGGACCCTTCCATGACACGACCGCCCCTTCCTCCGTTCGATGAAGCCTCCGCCATCCTCAAGGTGCGCAGTGCCGAAGATGGCTGGAACACGCGCGACCCTGAACGCATTTCCCTCGCCTACAGCGAGGACAGCTGGTGGCGCAACCGCGCAGTGTTCCTCTCGGGCCGCCCCGCGATCATGGAATTTCTCAGCGGCAAATGGGAGCGGGAACTGGATTACCGCCTGATCAAGGAGCTCTGGGCTACACGGGGGACGTGATCGCGGTGCGCTTCGCGTACGAGTACCACGATGCCGCCGGCCAGTGGTTCCGCGCATACGGGAATGAGAACAGGCGCTTCGACGATAATGGGCTCATGACCCACCGCCACGCGAGCATCAACGACGTCCCGATTGATGAGTCCGAGCGCAAGTTCTTCTGGGACGCCCCCGGCGCGCGCCCGTCGGACCACCCGGGCCTGACCGAACTCGGACTCTGATGCCCCGGACTGTTCTTGACCGCTCAGACGCAGTCCTTGCCCTCGCCGGCGTCTTCCGCCGGCGGGGCTTCGAAAGCGGCTCACTGTCCGTGATCCAACAGGAGACCGGTATTGGGCGGGGCAGCCTTTACCACTTCTTCCCCGACGGGAAAGCGGACATGGCACGCGCGGTCCTGATGCAGGTGCGGGCGTGGTTCGACGGGCAGGTATTCGAACCGCTTCGCACGGCCGCGGATCCCGCCCAAGCGGTGACGGCAATGTCCCGCGTTGTGGAGGAGTACTTCGCTTCCCGGGAGCGGGTCTGCCTGTTCGCCGCGATGACCCTGGGGGAAGAACAGGAAACCTTCGCCGCGGAGGTCCACGCATACTTCGCCGACTGGGTGGGCGTCCTCGCAGAAACGCTGGAGCGGGGCGGGGTTGCCAAGCCCGATGCCGCAGGCCTTGCCGTGGACGCCGTGGCAGCGATCCAAGGCGGACTGATTATGACGCGAGCCCTCGACGACGATGCCGTGTTCTCAGGGATTGTGGCCCGCGTGAATGAGCGGTTGCTCGCGGCGCTGGGGTACGTGCCAACGTTCCTTCGTCAGTTATCAGCCGCCGGCTGGTAGCTAGCATTGCTATGTTCGAGAAGCACAGTGACAAGGAACCTACACGACCAAAATGCAGCGGCTAATGCATCGTTGGTGGTTTGGCCGTTGAATCGTGTCCGCTATTCAGGTAGCCGGCGCTAGGGCCGGGTTTGCTCCTGCAAAGTTAAAGTGCGGATATCAGTGCATATGTTCGATTTGATACAAATTACCCGCGGAATGGAGCCCACGACTCGCGATCAGAGGTGCGATCGCGTGTCTAAAGTAGTCCAACTTTCACTTCGCGGTCTTCCGAAACGTTCTGTCTGCGCTTGCGGCATCAGGCGTGAGACACCCTGGCTGCACCATCTTCACACCGAGCTCCCTGGAATCTGCTGTCTATTCACCTGAGACGAGATCGCCGCGATCATACTGCGCCAGACCGGGACCGCGCCCCCAATGAGAGCCGCGGGCGCATGTGCGACCAATTGTCGGCGCACAGAAATGCAGCTTGGTAGCTGTAGACCGAAGGCGTCTGGCCCACTCCCCCAGCTCGACAGAATCTTCATTATCGGCCCTTCCGTCCCGGGGGAAGCGTCGCTAAAGTTCGGGCTGCCGCCTTGCATAATCGCGTTCGTGAATGGCGCCGTATGGAACCGGGGACGTGAGTGAGACCGAGAATCGCGAGAAGTCGTGCCTGGTGACCAGAACGCCGAGCGTCCTGCTCATGTCTGCCTTAAATCTTGCAGTTGTAAGGGCTCTGGAAAGTTCATAATCGCGTTCTTGGGGTGTTGTCACCACAAAGTCTGCGCCGAGCACGTTGGTAGACAATTTATGCCTTGGGGTGTCGTGGTGGTCAGGGTGCTGGGTGTATTTTTTGGCCGATTCAAACGGGTGCCCTGTGCCCTTCGCAGGTTGTGGGTACTGAACGGCTATCGGATCTGCTGCTTCGTGAGAGGTTATTTTTTGGGTACGTCGAGTTCCCCTGTTACATACTGTGCGCGGCCGAACCCGAAGGACCAGTCTTCCGGGGTGTTTTCGACGTATCCGATGAAGACGTTTTCGCCGCCGACGCCGAGTTGGCCTAGCTTCGCGGCTACAGCAGCAAAAAGTGCTTGTTTAGCTTCTCGACTTCGTCCACCCTGTGTGAATATCTGGATCATGACGACATCGCTTGTACGTTCGAAGCCCAGCCCCGCATCCTGGGCAAAGATCTGGCCTGCTGGATGTTCGGTAAGGATGTGGAAGTAATCGCGTTCGGGAATGCCGTATTCGTCCAGGACGGCATCATGGATGCCTTTGCTTAGGTTCTGCAATTCCTCCTTCGTGCGTCCTTCATTGACGTCGATTCGAACAAGGGGCATGTCGTCTCACTTTCATGTCTTGAACTGACCTTTGGCTAAGGCTTTACGCCTCTTTTCGCTCAGCTGTTTCCGGTTCCTTGCTCGGGCTCCTTGTGGAAGATGGTGAAGGTTCGGGGTCCGCTGAGGGTGACCCGAACATCAGATTTCCGAACCCCAGCTTGGGCGGAAATCTGTTGAACCAAAGCATTAAGGGTTTGTTCGACTGAAGTGGGGTCCCAGATTTTCTGGGTGATGGCGTTGGGTAAATCGTGGCTCATTCCGGCTCTCCTCTGAGGTGAGTGGTTATCCGGGCGGAAGAAGATGGGAAAGGCTGTCTCTGAGGGCCCAGGAACGGGGATGGCTATGCCGAAGCAGGAATGCTTTGCGCCAACCGGATCCAGGTATCCACGACAGTGTCCGGGTTCAGGGATACGGAGTCGATGCCCTCGGAGACGAGCCATTCAGCGAAGTCGCTGTGGTCGCTGGGCCCCTGACCGCAGATCCCCACGTACTTGCCGCGTTCCTTGCACGCGGTTATGGCCATCGTCAGCAAGCGCTTCACCGCGTCATCGCGTTCGTCAAAGCTGCCGGCGATGATTGCTGAATCGCGGTCCAGTCCGAGCGTCAGTTGCGTCATGTCGTTGGAGCCGATGGAGAACCCGTCAAAGTGGTCCAGGAAGTCATGGGCCAGAAGTGCATTGGCTGGCAGTTCGCACATCATGATGATTTCCAGTCCGTTTTCCCCGCGCCGCAGTCCATTCTCGACAAGCAGCCCGATGACGCCTTCTGCTTCGGTCAGGGTACGAACAAACGGCACCATCAGCTTGACGTTCCTTAGGCCCATTTCGTCGCGGACGTACTTCAGGGCTTCGCATTCGAGGTCGAAGCAGTCCCGGAAAGAGGGCGCGAGGTACCTGGAGGCTCCTCGGAAGCCAAGCATGGGGTTTTCCTCGTGCGGCTCGAAGGCGGGTCCACCAATCAGGTTGGCGTACTCGTTGGACTTGAAGTCTGACATGCGCACGATGACGGGAGCTGGGGCAAAGGCTGCGGCAATTGTCGCTATACCCTCTGCAAGGCGCTTAACGTAGAAGTCTTTGGGGGTGTCGTAGGCACTCGTGCGCTTGAGGATTTCCCGTTGGACAGATTCAGGCTGCTCTTCAACGCTGAGCAGGGCCTTCGGGTGGATACCGATTTGGCGGTTGATGATGAACTCAAGACGGGCAAGACCGACCCCGTGGTTAGGTAGCGCAGCAAAACTGAATGCCTGTTCAGGTGTTCCGACATTCATCATCACCTTGACCGGGAGCTCAGGCATCCGGGTCAGCTCGGTTTCTTCCACTGCGAATTCGAGCAGGCCCTGGTAGATGAAGCCGGCTTCTCCCTGCGCGCAGGAAACAGTGACGTCCACGCCGTCCTGCAGCGCTGTGGTGGCGTCGCCTGTGCCAACGACGGCGGGTATTCCGAGTTCTCGGGCGATGATCGCTGCATGGCAGGTGCGTCCGCCTCGGTTGGTCACGATCGCGCTGGCGCGTTTCATGATCGGTTCCCAGTCGGGGTCCGTCATGTCGGCGACTAGTACCTCACCCGGTTTGAACTGCTCCATTTGATCGAGCGTCTTGAGTATGCGGACAGGGCCCGAACCGATTCTCTGCCCGATGGCGCGACCCTCGCAGAGGACAGGTCCGGACTCGTTGAGGCGGTATCGGCTCAAACGTCCTGAAGACTTTCGGGATTCCACCGTCTCTGGCCGGGCCTGCAGGATGTAGAGCTGCCCATCGATGCCGTCCTTGCCCCATTCGATGTCCATGGGCCTTCCGTAGTGGGTCTCAATTGCCATGGCAAAGACGGCAAGGCGTTCAACGTCAGCATCGCTGATGCTGAATCGGTTTTGCTGCTCGGAACAGACGGGTGCCAGGTTGATGGTTTGGCCGTCGTTGGACTGGTCGGTATACACCATCTTTAGCGCCTTCTCCCCCAGTCCGCGCTTGAGAATGGCGGGCCGCCTGGCGCGCAGTGCAGGCTTGTAAACGTAGAACTCATCCGGGTTCACTGCACCTTGGACCACTGCTTCGCCCAGGCCGTAAGAGGACGTGATGAGCACAGCGTCACTGAAGCCGGTCTCGGTGTCCATGGTGAACATGACGCCTGAGGCTCCCACATCGGAACGCACCATTCGCTGAACGCCGGCGGAGATGGCGACCTCTGCGTGTTGGAACTGGTGGTGCACGCGGTATGCGATGGCACGGTCATTGAACAGGGATGCGAAGACATCCTTGATGGCCTTAAGAATGTTCTCGATGCCACTGACGTTCAGGAAGGTTTCCTGCTGCCCGGCGAACGAGGCGTCGGGAAGGTCTTCGGCTGTCGCGCTGGAACGGACAGCCCATGACAAGCCCTCGTAGGCGGCGTGCTTCTCGAGAAGGGAATCGTAGGCGCCACGTATGGCGTTTTCCAGGTCCGCCGGGAACGGTGTCTCACAGATCATTTGGCGGATTGCTTTTCCTGCTGCCGCCAACGCCGTCACCTCTTCAACGTCCAGGCCTGCAAGGCGGTCCGCTATACGTTTCTCCAGCCCGGAGCCTTTGAGAAACCTCCGGTAAGCGTCGGCGGTCGTTGCAAAGCCGTCGGGAACACAGACGCCAGAGGACGCGAGGTTATTCACCATCTCTCCCAGCGATGCGTTCTTGCCGCCGACGCTGTCGAGGTCGTTGAGGGTGATCTCTGAAAACCACAGGATCTCATTCGTCATAGTTCTGCTCCCTTGCAGGGGTGTAGGCCCTAATCTCTCTGGTGCCTGTAGCTACAGGCCTTGTTCCTTGGTGTTCCGACAACATCCCCGTGCGAAAGGCCTCTCGTCGAGGAGTCCCTGTGGCGGGGGTGTTTGGCGAGCCCGATCACCTGACGCCTCCAGTGGAACGGTCCAACAGTAAGCCGAGGCCGCTCCATTAGTCAATGGAACGGTCCAACGTGACTCTGCACGACCACTTTGTGTATACCTTCCGGTGCATGAGAGACGATTTCATGGTGCCGGGAACGGTCCCTCTCAAAGCCTCGGGAGACCGGCGCTGTAGGAAACCGGTTGTCAGCTTGTACATGGTCGCCGTAAAAACGGAGGTCGACCAGGCCCCCTTAGCGGGCCCGGCCGACCTCAGTTGTGCCTAGTTGGAGGGGAAGTTGTAGGAGGCGCCGGAGGCGTGGCTCGCTTCGGGCCAGCGGGAGGTGATGACCTTGCCGCGGGTGTAGAAGGAGACACCTTCGGGTCCATAGATGTGCTTGTCACCGAACAGCGATGCTTTCCACCCGCCGAACGAGTAGTAGGCGACCGGGACGGGCAGGGGCACGTTGATGCCGATCATGCCAACGTCTACCGACCGCTGGAACTTGCGGGCCGCGGCACCCGAGGAGGTGAAGATCGCAGTTCCGTTGCCGTAGGGGTTGGCATTGATCAGCTTGATGCCCTCTTCCAGGTCCTGAACGCGGACAACAACGAGCACCGGTCCGAAGATTTCCTCCTGGTAGGCGCTCATTTCGGTCTTGACGTGGTCAAGCACGGTGGGGCCGACCCAGAAGCCTTCTTCATGACCGGGCACGACAAGGTCGCGGCCGTCGACGACCATTGCAGCGCCTGCCTGCTCTGCTTCGGTGATCGTCTTGACGATGAAGTTCTTGGACTCGGAGCTGATGACGGGTCCCATGTCGGCATCAGGTTCGGTGCCGTTCTTGACCCGCACGTCGAGTGCCCGCTCTTCAACCTTCTTGACGAGCAGGTCGGCGGCGTCGCCGACGGCGACGGCCACGGAGATCGCCATGCAGCGCTGTCCGGCGGAACCGAAGGCTGCGGCGGCGAGGTGGTCGGCGGCGTTGTCGAGGTCGGCATCAGGCATCACGATGGCGTGGTTCTTTGCCCCGCCGAGGGCCTGGACACGCTTGCCGTGTGCAGTTGCGACTTCGTTGATGTGCTTGGCGACCGGGGTGGAGCCGACGAACGAGATTCCATCAATGTCGGGGTGGGTGAGCAGACCGGAGACTACTTCGCGGTCGCCATGCAGCACCTGGAAGACGCCGTCGGGCAGGCCGGCCTGCTTGAAGAGGTCGGCGAGCAGCATGGCTGCGGACGGCACCCGGTGGGAGGGCTTGAGGATGAACGCGTTGCCGGTGGCGATGGCCATCGGTGCCATCCACAGCGGCACCATGACGGGGAAGTTGAACGGCGTGATCCCGGCCACGACGCCGATCGGTTCGCGGAAGGAGAAAACGTCGATGCCGGTCGAGACCTGGTCCGAGTAATCGCCCTTGAGCAGGGTGGGGATGCCGCAGGCGTATTCGATGACTTCCAGGCCACGGCCGATCTCGCCCTTGGCGTCGGAGAGGACCTTGCCATGCTCGGCGGTGATCAGTTGCGCGAGTTCGTCGACGTGGGCGGCAACAAGTTCACGGAATTTGAACAGGACGGCCGTGCGCTTAGCCAGGGAGATGTCCCCCCAGGTGGCCGCGGCTTCTTTGGCGATGGCGACGGTGGCGTCCAGGTCTTCGCGGCTGGCGAGACGGAGTTCAGCGCTGATGGCGCCGGTAGCCGGGTTGTAGACGGGCTTGGTCGCGGTGCCGGTGCCGGCGGCCTCTTGCCCGCGGATGAAGTGGTTAATGACGGTCATTGTTACTGCTCCTGTAGTAAACGGTGGTGTTCGATGGGCTGTACTGCCCGGACGAGGGCGGGCAGGCCGGAGGCGAGTGATTCGTGCGCAGCCAGCCTGACGGCAAGGTTTTGTTCGGTGAGTTCGCGGTGGACTACGTCGTGGCCGGAATTCCGCACCCAGGTGCTGAATCTTTCGATTTCGACCTTGAACTGGTCTTCGACGATGTCGAAGATTTCCGAGCGTCCGTCGCGGAATGAGATAGTGACACGTGCCGTTTCGCCCGGGTCGGGGTCAAAGGCACGGTCCAACGTGATGTGGCCCTCGGTTCCAATGATCTGCAGGGTGTGCGTGCGGGGCCCCTCGAAGCCGCAGTCAAAGGTGCCGATGACGCCGTCGTAGTCGAGGATGCCCGCGACGGTGGTTTCCACGGGATCTGCCGGGCTGGCTCCCTTGGCGTAGACGGTGCTGGGGGCCCGACCCATGACCATGTTCATGATGTCGATGGCGTAGCATCCGACGTCGTTGATGGCTCCGCCTTCAAGCCCCGTTTGGAGGCGGACCTCACCAGGGGTGCGGTTCATGACGAAGTGGAACCGTGCGTGCAGGGATACGATCTGCCCGATGCGCCCCGCATCAATGAACTCGCGGACCTTTTGGTGCTGGGGGTGGAACCGGTACATGAACGCTTCCATCAGCGTGACATTGTTCCGCTCACATGCATCGACGGCGCGGGTGTAATCCTCCAGGCTTCCGACCAGGGGCTTTTCGCAGAGGACATCCTTGCCTGCTTCGGCAGCGGCGATGATCCATTCGGCATGCAGCCCGTTGGGGAAGGGTAGGTAGACAGCCTCGATATTGGGGTCGGCGAGCAGCTCCTCATGGGAGGTGTACGCGGCTGGTATGCCAAACCGCTCAGCGACCTCGGCCGCCTTGCCGTTGTGGCTGCTGATGGCTGATGCATCTGCGTTGCGGGCCTTCCGCATGGCAGGCAGGAACCTGTCCTGGGCGATCCTTGCGGTGGTGAGTATGCCCCAGCGGACAGCG
This sequence comes from Arthrobacter sp. NQ7, assembly GCF_029581595.2. Taxonomy (NCBI): domain Bacteria; kingdom Bacillati; phylum Actinomycetota; class Actinomycetes; order Micrococcales; family Micrococcaceae; genus Arthrobacter; species Arthrobacter sp. NQ7. Next base: position 94,628 of record NZ_JARFXU020000017.1, read on the forward strand.
CTCATGGCGTGAGCTCCGCTTCCAGCGCCCGCAGGAACGCCACCGACTGGCGGACATCGGCCACCGGCCCGTCCCCGGCGGGTTCGGTTTCGAGGATAGTGTCCTGCTCCATGGTGAACCAGCCGGCGTAACCGCCGTCGAGGAGGCTCTTGACGATGTTGTCGATGCCGACATCGCCCTGCCCCAGGGGAACGTACATGCCGGTCTTCACCGCATCGGTGTAGGAGATTTCCCCTGCCTGGACACGGCTGGCGACGGCCTTGCGGACGTCCTTGAGGTGGGTATGGCCGACGCGTGCTGCGTAGTCCCGGACGAGCTGGCCAGGGTCTGTCCCGCCGATCAGGAGGTGGCCGGTGTCGAGGCAGAGGTTTGCCTGGGTGTCGTTCAGGACCCGATTGACATCGGATGTTGTCTCGATCATGGTGCCGACGTGGGGGTGGACGACGGCCTGGATGCCTTTGTCCGCTGCGGCCTTAACGATGACGTCCAGGTTGCGTCCGAACAGTTCCCATCCTTCAGCGTCGAGTTCGTGCCGCTGGTCGTAGCCGTCGACTCCAGTCTCTGCTGCCAGCACCATGACGGTTGCTCCCGCAGCCTCGTAAGCGTCAAGTTCGGCTGACACTGCTGCGAGGGGGTCCTTGGCGGGATCGTGCAGCAGGATCGGGAAGAAGCCGCCGATCGCCTGAAGGTTGTGCCGCTTAAGAACTTCTGCACGCTCGGCCGGCTGCTCGGGAAGGAAGCCGGCGGGACCGAATTCGGTGGCAGTGATGCCCAGCGCCGTCATTTCGGACAGTACTTTGTCGGCGTCCAGCTGGTAGCCCCATCCGGGGACTTCGCACACACCCCAGGAGATCGGGGCGGCGGCAAGGCGGCTGGTGATGATGCTCAATCTGATCCTCCAAGTACGTTTTGGTCCCAGTCGATGACTGAGCCGGTGACTACTCCGCTCCTGTCGGAGAGGAGGAAAACTACAAACTCGGCAATCTCGTCGACCTGACCGAGCTTGCCCATGGGCACGGACGCGTTGGCTTTCTCCAGCCAGTACTCGCCTGCACCGTGAAACTTCCGCTGCGTTTCGGCTTCACCGTCGGTGGCGGTCCATCCGATGTCCAGGCCGTTGATCCGGATCTTGTCCCAGCGGTGGGCGTGGGCGGCGTTGCGTGTTGCGCCGGCCAGCCCGGCCTTTGCCGCTACATAGGGTGCCAGGTACGGCTGTCCGCCCAGTTCTGCAATCGAGATGACGTTGACGATGTTCCCCGGCGCACCCCGTTCACGCAGGTGCTTGATGGTTTCTGACATGATGAAGAACGGCGACTTGAGGTTGATCGCAATGTGGGCGTCGAACAACTCTGGCGTCGTGTCGAGCATGGTTCCGCGGGTGGTCAGACCTGCGGCGTTAACGGCGCAGTCGATTCTTCCGAATGCGGAGATGGTTTCCAGCACGGAAGCCCTGGCCTGTTCGACGTCCGCCAAGTCGGTCCTGATGAAGCGGGCCGGGGTTCCGGATTCCCCCAGTTCCGCTGCGATCTTTTCGCCGGCCTCGGCATTGCGACCGGTCACGGTGATTCCTGCTGCGCCTTCTGCAGCAGCCCGCCGGGCAATGCCTGCTCCCAGGCCCTGGGTGCCGCCGCTGATTAGGACGACTTTGTTTTCAAGCAGAGGAGCGTTCATAACTACTGCTCCCCTACCTTTACGGCACGTCCCGACCGTGCAGATTCTTCGGCCGCATTGGCCAGGACGAGGGCCTGCAGGCCGTCATCAAAGTTCGGGCTGCAGCTGGTTCCGCCGCGGACCGCCTGGACGAGGCTGTCCAGTTCGTTGCGGTAGGCATCGACGTAGCGTTCGAGGAAGAACGGCAGGTAGGCGTCCGATTCTTCGGTGCCTGCCGCGGTGTACTTGCGCACGGTGGTGGGGGCAACGTTGCCAGCGCTCAGCAGCCCCTCGCTGCCGAAGGCCTCCAGCCGCTGGTCGTATCCATAGGCGCTGTGCCGGGAGTTGGTGATGGTGATCAATTCGCCGCCGGCGCCGCGCAGGCTGATAACGACCGAGTCGAAGTCCCCTGCTTCTTCAATGTAGTCGCAGAAGACGTTGGCTCCGGTGGCGGATACTTCGATGATGTCCGGGACAAAGAACCGGGCCATGTCCAGGTCGTGAATGCTCATGTCCCGGAAGATGCCGCCGGAGCTCTTGATGTAATCCACCGGTGCCGGAGCCGGGTCGCGGCTGATGATGGTCAGCTGCTCCAACCGACCGATCTCTCCGCCTTCAACGCGGGCGCGAATGGAAGCGAAGTTCGGATCGAACCTCCGGTTGAAGCCCAGCATCAACGGAACTGAAGTGCCGGCGATCTTGTCGCGGCAGGCAAGGACCCGGTCGATGTCCAGATCGATGGGCTTTTCGCACAGGGCAGCGACGCCATTTTCCATGGCCCTGGTAATCAGGTCCACGTGGGTGGGAGTCGGTGATCCGATGATCACCAGGTCCAGGTCGCTGTTTTCGAAGACCTCGTCGGCTGTTTGCACGGCCTTGGCACCAGTGCCGGCAGCCAGTTTCTTCGCCCCTTCAATGAAAGGGTCAGCGATCCAGGCGAGCTCCAGGTCGGGGTGAGCTGCGATATTGCGGGCGTGGACCTGTCCGATACGGCCGGATCCGAACAGTGCAACCTTGAGTGGCCGGTCAGCGCACATTGGTGACGGTCCTTTCCTTGTGTTCAGCGGCAGACATGGCGGCTGCCGTGTGGTTTTGGTTGATGGAGATGATGGCGCCGCCGCTTTCCATGGAAGCAACGAGTGCCTCGGCTACGCGGATCGCCTGGAGTGCGTCTTCCGCGGTCGCCAGAGGCGACCGGCGGCCAGCGATAAGCGAATCGACCCATGCCTGTGACTGGCGCCGGTAGGCCTCTGCGAAGACAGGCCGCCAGTCATCGGCATACTGGGTCGATGCGGTCATTTGTCCATTGATGACCGTCTGCTGGGGGCGGGCAAGTTCTGCTGTGCCCCACTCCCCCACGACTTCACACCGCACGTCATACCCGTACCTGGCGTTGAGGAAGACGTCCACGACGGTCAGGGCACCGTCAGTTGTGCGCAGGTGGAGGATCTGGGGGTCCTGTTTGCCCGGGTCCTGGGTGGTGCTTTTGGGGGCGTGCCAGCTGACAGATTCGATGGCGGAATCGAGCAGCCAAGCGGTGATGTCAATCTCATGGATCGCCGAGTTGGTGATAGTCGACGCTGACGTCGCAGCCGGGTAGGACCGAACATTCCGGTGGGAGCTGAGGATCATCAAGGGCTGGCCGATGGTGCCTTCCTCGACGCGGGCTTTGAGGTCTTGATAGGCGGGGTGGAAACGGCGCATGAAGCCGACGGAGATCAGTGGGACGGTCCGGCCCAGGGCCCGTTGACGGTCTACCAGGCCCTGGCATTCATCAATCGACGGTGCCAGGGGCTTTTCGCACAGGACCGGCTTGCGGTGTTCGAGGCAGCTGATGACCTGGTCTGCGTGGGCGCTGTCGTGCGAGGCGATCAGAACGGCGTCGACGAAGGAGGATGCGATCAGCTCCTCTGCCGAACCGAAGCACGTGGCCCCGGTTGCTGCCGCGACCGCCTGCGCTCGTTCGATGAGCGGGTCAGCGATTGCCGTGACCGTCGCTCCGGAGACACTTTCGTGCAGGGTCCGTGCGTGGTCCGCGCCCATGACTCCGGCTCCGATGATGCCGATGCGGACGGTCATGGCGCTGCCACCGCCGCGGGGGTGCGTCCGGCCAGCACCTCGAGAGCGCCCCTGGCGGCGTCGCGGACCGTGTTGACCATGCCCTGGCGGGTGAAGCCCATCAGGTGCGGGGTCAGGACGACGTTTTCCTGGTCAAAGACGGCATGGTGGGTCGGCGGTTCCGGGTCGAAGACGTCAAGGCCAAGCCCGCCCAGTTGCCCCGAGAGCAGGGCGTCGTGCGCCGCGTCCAGGTCCACCAGACCCCCGCGGCTGCAGTTAACCAGGATTGATCCCTGCCGCATCAGAGCGATGCGCTTGGCGTCGATAAGGTTCTGGTTTTCGGGCGTCAGCGGAACGTGGAGAGTGACGAAGTCGCTCTTGCCGAGCAGTTCTTCCACGGTTTCACAGCGGATGCCGGTTGGGACTTCAGCGTAAGGGTCGAAAGCCAGGACGTTCAGGTCGAAGGCCTCTGCGATGTGCGCTACCCGCCGTCCAATCCGGCCATAGCCGATGATGCCCAGGGTGAATCCGTCAAGGTCTCCCACGGGGATGGAGGACCGGCTCTCCCAGGCGTGGTCCTTGACCAAGGCCTTCAGCGTGGAGAGCCGCTTGACCAGGGCCAGAAGGTGGGCGAACACGCCTTCGGCTACGGAGGCGGTGTTGCTGCCGGGGGTGATGACCACGGGAATCTTCCTGCGGCTGGCCTCAGCAACATCAACGAGGTCGGTGCCGACCCCAGTACGGGCGATGACCTTCAGGGCCGGCATGCGGTCCAGGAGTTCCTTGTCCACGCGGTAGGCGGCCCGGACGATTGCGGCGTCGGCGCGGGCGAGGTCGTCCTCTGTGGGGTTGTGAATCATCTGCTGGTGCGGGGCCAGGAGAGGTTCGACCAGTCCGGTCTCGACGCTGCCGAGGGCAACGATTGTTTGGGGTGTGATTGTGAGAGCCATCGTCATCCTTGAAGATGTGGGGGTGCACTCCGCTCTGCCGTTGGGGCATGCGGGTGAAGTACTTTTAGTGTGGTTTTGTCAGAGGCCGAGCAAGCTGGACTTGCGTATGACCAGTTCCGGTGCGATTGGCTGGTGCACGAAACCGTCGTCGTCCTGCCCGTGAATGCGCTGGAGCAGGGTCTTGGCACCCGCTACGCCGATGGTGGAGCTGTTCGGATCCACCGTTGTCAGGCCCAGTCTGGGCATGGACCCGATGGAGATGTTGTCGTAACCGGTGACCGCAATCTCAATGCCGCGCTCGTCTGCTGCGGTCATGGCGCCCAGAGCTGCAAGGTCGTTGATGCAGGCCAGGGCTGTGGGGCGTGTCCGGCCCGAGTCCCCGAGGGCCCGTTGGGCGGCCACGTATCCAGATTCCTGGGAAAAGTCGGCCCCGACAATCTGGATGTTGCGTCCCAGACCGTGGGCTTCCATGGCCGCCCTGTAACCCTCGGCACGGGCTTCACCGACGGATCCGCCCAGGCCGCCCAGGTGGGCGATGCGCTCGTGGCCCTGTTCCACCAGGTGTTCGACAACCATGAAGATACCTTGGGCGTCATCACTGCGGACTACATCGGCGGTATCGATGTAGTCCGGGCCGCCGCCGGCGAACACGACGGATTCCCCTGCCACGACGCGGCTGAACGGTGACTTGTCCGGAACGGTCCCGATCACCAGGAGCCCCGCGACCCGCAGGTCGCGGAACGCCTGGAGGATGGACAGATCAACCCCACCCGCCGACGCCGTCACCGCACTGAACAGTACGGTGTGACCGGCGTCTTCCAGGACCGGCCGGGCGGCGTCGACAACATCGAAAGCCCAGGGGTTGTGCAGGTCGCTGACCAGCACACCGATGGTTCCGCTGCTTCGCGTGGCCAGTGAACGCGCGGCCAGGTTGAGCTCAAAGCCCATCTCTTCCACGACTTCCAGCACCCGCTGACGGCGTTCAGCGCTGACTCGGGGGGAATCCCGTAGCACGAGTGAGACCAGGGACTTGGATACGCCGGCACGTTCGGCCACGTCCCTGATCGTTGGCCGCCGGTCGGATGCGGTTGTCATGACTACACCCGTGCCGCGGTCGTGCCGGTGATATCTTCGAGTTTCTGCCACTGCCCGGACTGTGCGGAGGCTTCGGCAGCGCTGACAATCGCTGCCGCAGACGCCGCGTCGTGGATGTTCGAGTTCTCCTGGACACCGCCGGTAACGGCAACCAGGAACTTCTTGGCCTCGATCACCTTGAGGTCGTCAAAACCCATGCTGTTGCCCGGACCCGGCTGGAAGTGCGCGTAGTCGCCGTAGCGGGGGCTGGCGTTGACGGTCGTGTAGCCCTGTTCGTCGTTGCTGCGGCCCAGGCATACCTTGAGCTCGTTCATGCGTTCGAAGTCCCACTTGAGGGAACCTTCGGTGCCATAGACCTCGATCTGGTAACCGCACTCAGGACCCACAGCGACCCGCGAGGATTCGATGGTGCCGACAGCTCCTGCGCCGCGGGCTGAGGGGCCGAAACGGACCAGCGCTGCGGCGTAGTCCTCATTCTCAACCTCTCCCATTTCTCCGTTTTCGATCACTGCGAAGTGTGTGGCCGAGCCCATCGCCAGCTTGGGCCGCTGGGTGTAGACCGTGCTGGTCAACGCGGTGACCTCGGCGATCGGTCCAACTACATACTGGCACAAGTCCGTTGCGTGGCTGAACAAATCCGCGAGGACACCCGTGCCGGCGAGTTTGCGGTTGAAGCGCCATGAAAGCGCACCGTTGGGCTCGGAGGCGTAGCCCGAGAAAAATACGGCCCGGACGTTGGTGATCCGGCCCAGTCGCCC
>NZ_JARFXU020000018.1:0-98718 GCF_029581595.2 Arthrobacter sp. NQ7
GGAAGCTAAGACCCACAGCGCCGATGGTACTGCACCCGGGAGGGTGTGGGAGAGTAGGTCACCGCCGGAACATCATTACATGGTCGAGGCCCCAACCACAGGTTGGGGCCTCCCACATTTAACACACAACGCCAACGAGTACACCACCAGCCACGGGCACCACCACCCCCGGCATCGCCCGAGCCGCTTCGCCCGGGCCCGGGGACCCTTGGCTGCTCCATCAGATATCGCCACCACCCACACCGGAAAAAGCGGCAGGAACTGATCCCGCATCCCCTGGAAACCGGCAGGAGGTGATGGGGCGTGGTTGTGAAGATGGCCACGATCCCGCTGCCAGGGCTTTCACTGTCCGGGAGATTTTGGTGGCTCCACTAGAATTGATGAAGATGTACGGACTTCGAAGCGCTTGATTTCGGGTTGCGTAGGAAACGAAACGAGCGGCTGCAGTTGCGCCAGTGGTCGGCTCACAACAGGAGGATTCCATATGGCCGAGCACAACGGTGGCAATCGCGGCAACGACCGCGGCGCGTTCCGCGGCAACAACAACTCCGGCGGTGAGCCCCGCGGCTTCCGGTCCCGTAACGACCGCGACGGCAACAACTTCTCCCGTGGCGGCGGTCCCGCCGGCGGCGGTGAACGGAAGCCTTACGGCGACCGTGACCGTAAGCCGTTTGGGGATCGTCCGCGCCGTGATGGTGAGGGTGACCGTCGCGGGTTTGGTGGCGGCGGTGATCGTGACCGGAAGCCGTTTGGTGATCGTCCGCGCCGTGATGGTGAGGGTGATCGCCGCGGGTTTGGTGGCGGCGGTGACCGTGACCGGAAGCCGTTTGGTGATCGTGACCGGAAGCCGTTTGGTGATCGTGACCGGAAGCCGTTTGGGGATCGTCCGCGCCGTGATGGTGAGGGTGACCGTCGCGGGTTTGGTGGCGGCGGCGACCGTGACCGTAAGCCGTTTGGGGATCGTCCGCGCCGTGATGGTGAGGGTGACCGTCGCGGGTTTGGTGGCGGCGGCGACCGTGACCGTAAGCCGTTTGGGGATCGTCCGCGCCGTGAGGGTGAGGGTGACCGTCGCGGGTTTGGTGGCGGCGGCGACCGTGATCGCAAGCCGTTTGGTGATCGTCCGCGCCGTGAGGGTGAGGGTGACCGCCGCGGGTTTGGTGGCGGCGGCGAGAACCGCCGGCCATTCGGGGACCGTCAGGACCGGGCACCCCGAACCTTCGACCGCAGCGAGTCCCGCAGTGACGCCGGCCGTGGCGGATCCGGCCCCAGGAGCTTCGGCCGCGACCGCCAGGAGGAACGACCGGCCAGGGTGCCCAACGCCGCGGACCTTCGCAGCGCCAACCGGCCTGACCGGGAACGCTCGCCCGAAATCGACGAGGACGTCACCGGCAAGGAACTGGACCGCGCCACGCAGCACCAGATCAAGACCCTCGAGCCCAAGAGCTCGGAGTGGGTGGCCCGCCACCTGGTGATGGCCGGCCGCCTGATTGACGACGAGCCGGAGCTGGCATTCCAGCACGCACTGGCAGCCAGCCGCCGCGGCGGACGGCTCGCCGCCGTCCGCGAGGCCGTGGGCCTGACTGCCTACGCCGCCGGCCACTACGGCGAGGCCCTGCGCGAATTCCGTACTTTCCGGCGCATCAGCGGCTCCAACGTGCACCTTCCCGTGATGGCCGACTGCGAGCGTGGCCTTGGGCGTCCCGACCGTGCCCTTGATGTGGCGCGCTCGGAGGAAGCCCAGGACCTGGATGCCCCGGGCAAGGTTGAGCTGGCGATCGTTGCTGCCGGTGCCCGTACCGACCTCGGGCAACTGGACGCGGCCGTAGCCGAGCTGGAAATCCCGCAGCTGGACATCAACCGCGCGTTCTCCTACAGCCCGCGCCTCTTCCGCGCGTACGCCGATGCGCTGGCAGCGGTGGGACGCGAAGACGAATCGCAGAAGTGGAGCCGGCAGGCCGTCGTGGCGGAAAATGCCCTGGGCCTGGGTGCCGACGAGGAACCCGACATCATCGACCTCGGCTGGGATGAAGAAGAGGAAGCCCGGGAAGAGGCAGAACGCCGCCGGATGCTGGAGCGGGCCTCCAAGGGCGCTGAGGCCGAAACGCCCGCAGCAGGTCCCTCGGAAGCGGCGGCCGGGAGCGCCCGCGCAGCCGGGGCGAAGTCGTCGCAGGACAGCAGCATCGACGACCAGGATGCCGACTACTTCGTTTCCGACGACGAAGAATCGGACCAGGACTCGGTGGAACACGACGAGCTCGATTCCGTGCCTGCCGACGACGCCGGTGCCGACGATGCCGGCGCTGACGACGCCGCTGCCCAGGACCATGCAGCCATCCAGCACGACGAAGACCGCCGGGAAGATTAAACGCCCATGACTGACGTCTCCCTGATTTCCCGCTTCGACGCGCTCCTGGCCGACCTGGACGGCGTGGTCTATGCAGGGCCCAACGCCATTCCCGGTGCCATCGACGCGTTGAAGCAGCTCTCAGGCCTTGGCATCGGCCTCGGCTACGTGACCAACAACGCGTCCCGTTCTCCGGGCGAGGTGGCTGCCCACCTCCGTGAACTTGGCGCGCCCGCCGACGACGACCAGGTAGTGAGTTCTTCCCAGGCCGCGGCCGACCTGCTGGCCTCCCTGCTGGCACCCGGATCCAAAATCCTGATCACCGGAAGCCCAGCACTCGCCCGTGAAATCGAGCTGGCAGGCCTGGTGCCCGTCGACAGCCAGGACGGGGAGCCGGTGGCCGTAGTGCAGGGATTCAACCCTGCCATCGGCTGGAAGGAGCTGGCCGAGGCCACGTACGTGGTCAACGGCGGTGCCCTCTGGGTGGCCACCAACACGGACATGACCATTCCCCAGGCACGCGGGATCGCCCCGGGCAACGGCACCTTGGTTGCGGCCGTCGCCGCTGCCACCGGCCAGCAGCCCAGGGTGGCCGGCAAACCCGAGGCGCCGCTGTTCCACTCGGCCGCCAAACGCCTCGGCGCCGAGCGGCCCCTGGTGGTCGGCGACCGGCTGGACACCGACATCCTGGGCGGCAACAACGCCGGCTTTGCCACCGTGGCTGTCCTGACCGGCGTCGACACCCGCGAAACCATCCTCGCCGCGCGCGCCGCAGAACGGCCCACCTACATCATCGAGAACCTCGGCGACCTGCACCGCCCCTACCCTGAGGTGACGCACGACGACGGCACCTACGCGTGCGGCAACGCAAGCGCCCGCGTGGCCAACGGCGCGGTGGGCATCATTGGCAACCAGGCGGACATCAACGCCTGGCGCGCCGCTTGTGCTGCCTGGTGGGCCCAGACACCGGAGGCGGCGGCCCCGCAGGCGCCCAAGCTGGTGTGGCTGGATCACTAGACTGGTCCAATGACTGAGCTGACCGAACCGGACCATCCCGCAGCCCGGCCAGCCCCGGAGTGGCCGCACGGCGACACGCATGACCCCGGGCAGGGCATCAAGGATCCGCAGGTGGCCCAAGCCATCGCCGGGCTCCGGGACCTGCCCGGACTCCCGGCAGCGGATCACGAGGCCGTCTACAACAGGCTGCACGATGACCTGCTGGCCGCGCTCAACAGCGATCCTGCCAACAGCGATCCCACCAACGGCCCGCCAACCAACAGCGCAGGAGGGGCGTCCTGATGCCGGTGCGCCTCGACCAGGCACTGGTGGCCCGCGGGCTGGCGAGGTCCCGTACCCATGCCGCCTCGCTCATCGCCGAAGGCAAGGTCAGCTCGGGCGGCCAAGTCCTCGCCAAGGCGTCCCTGCAGGTTGACGACAGCCGGGACCTGGCCGTCGAACACGATGACCAGGACACCTACGCCAGCCGTGCAGGCCACAAATTGGCCGGTGCGCTGGACGCCTTCCCCGAGGTGTCGGTGAACGGCAAAAGGTGCCTTGACGCCGGCGCCTCCACCGGCGGCTTCACCGACGTCCTGCTTCGCCGCGGCGCCGCGCACGTAGTGGCGGTCGACGTCGGGCACGGCCAGCTGGTGCCGCACCTGCGCGACGATCCCCGCGTGGATGTCCACGAGGGCATGAACGTGCGCTACATGGCGCCCGAAGACATCGGCGGCCCGGCCGCACTGACCGTCGCCGACCTGTCCTTCATCTCCCTGACCCTCGTGGTGCAGCCGCTGGCGGACTGCACGGAGCCCGGCGGCGACCTGGTCCTCATGGTCAAGCCGCAGTTCGAGATCGGCAAGGACCGGCTGGGCCGCACGGGCGTGGTGACGTCGGAACGCGAGCGGCGGCTGGCGGTGGAGAAAGTCGCCAGGGCTGCGCTCGACGCCGGACTGGACCTGTGCGGCCTGGCCGCCAGTCCGCTGCCCGGACAGGACGGAAACGTCGAATACTTCCTGTGGATAAAACGCAGGATCAGCAAAGACTTGCCTAAGATCGAAGAGCGAGAGGCAGCAGCCGCTGCGTTGCTCGGACAAATCTGGCCGAACCACTAGAGAGCGGAACCTGATGAGCAGGCGTGTACTGGTCCTTGCCCACACCGGCCGCGAGGAGTCATTGAAAGCCGCCTGGGAAGCCTGCGCCCTCCTGCACGCTTCCGGGATGGTTCCGGTGATGCAGGAGTCCGAGCTGGGGGACATGGAACGGTTCTTCGGCCACCTTGCCCAACCGGTGGAAGTGCTCCACGACCACGTTCAGCTGCCCGACGTCGAACTCGTCATGGTCCTCGGCGGTGACGGCACCATCCTGCGGGCAGCGGAACTGGTCCGCGAAGTGGACGTGCCGCTGCTGGGGGTCAACCTGGGTCACGTAGGCTTCCTGGCCGAAAGTGAGCGGGCGGACCTGGCGCAGACGGTGGAATGGATTGCCAGCCGCGAATACACGGTTGAAGAGCGCATGACCATCGACGTCCAGGTGTGGGTCCGCGGGCAAAAGATTTGGCACACCTGGGCTTTAAACGAGGCTGCCATCGAAAAGGCCAACCGCGAACGGATGCTCGAGGTCGTCACCGAAGTGGACGAGCGGCCACTGACGTCGTTCGGTTCCGACGGCATCGTGCTGGCCACCCCCACCGGATCCACGGCCTACGCGTTCTCCGCCGGCGGTCCGGTGGTCTGGCCCGAGGTGGAGGCCCTGGTGATCGTGCCCATCAGCGCCCACGCGCTCTTCGCCAAACCCCTCGTGGTGTCACCGCGGTCACGGCTCGCGGTGGAGGTGCTCGGCCGGACCGACGCCCAGGGCGTGCTGTGGTGCGACGGCAGGCGTTCGGTGGACCTGCCGCCCGGTGCCCGGGTGGAAGTCACCAAGTCCGCCACCCCGGTCCGCCTGGCCCGCACCCACCAGACGCCGTTCTCCGCCCGGCTGGTCCGCAAATTCGAACTGCCCATCCACGGCTGGCGCGGTCCGGTGCCAAAGTCGGATGCCGTGCACACCGGACCCATCCCGATAGTGCGGACGCCGCGGCCCATGCCGCCGCTGCCGGCACCGCAGGCAGAAAATCCGGGCAGCGATCCCGATCCGTCGACTGCAAAGTGAATCCATGCTTGAAGAACTGAGAATCCGCGATCTCGGCGTCATCACTGACGCAACCCTTCCTCTCGGCCCGGGACTGAGCGTGGTGACCGGCGAAACCGGTGCCGGCAAAACCATGGTGGTGACCGCCGTCGGGCTCCTGCTGGGCGCCCGCTCCGATGCTGGAGCCGTCCGCAGCGGCGCCAAGAGCGCCACCGCCGAGGCCGTGCTGAAGCTTGACGCCGGACACCCCGCAGTGGCCCGCGCCCTCGAGGCCGGTGCCGAGGCGGAAGAGTTCGACGGCGGCAGCGAGCTGATCCTGGCGCGCCGCCTGGGTGCGGACGGACGCAGCCGGGCGTTCCTTGGCGGCCGCGCTGCACCTGTGGGCGTCCTGGCCGAAATCGGCGAATCCCTGGTGGTAGTCCACGGCCAGTCGGACCAGATCCGGCTCAAGGGCGCCACGGCCCAGCGCGAAGCGCTGGACAAGTTCGCCGGGGACAGCCTGGCCGGCACGCTCGCCGCATACCAGGAGCTGTACGGCCGGTGGAAGGCCAACCAGGCGGAACTGGAAGGACTGCGCAGCGCCGCACGGGACCGGCTCCGCGAAGCCGAGTCCCTGGAGGCAGCCCTCGCCGAGATCGACGACGTCGATCCGCAGCCGGGGGAGGACGAACTGCTGAAGGCTGAGGCCGTCAAGCTGGCCAACGTTGAGGAACTGCGGATCGCGGCGAGTACGGCGCACCAGGCTCTCATCGCCGAGGACTTCGGGGAAGCGGGCGACGCCACCACGCTGGTCGATTCGGCGAAGCGGACACTGGAGCACGTGGCCGAACACGATGCCGAACTGGGATCAGCTGCCGCGCGGCTGGCCGAGGTGGGTTTCCTGCTCAACGACATCGCCACGGAGCTGGCCAGCTACCAGGCCGGCCTGGACTCCGAAGGCCCGGAACGGCTCGCCGAAATTGAGGACCGGCGTGCCGCTTTGGCCAAACTGGTCCGCAAGTACGCGCCCACCATCGACGAGGTGCTCGAGTGGGCTGACAAAGCACGCATCCGGTTCGACGAGCTGCAGGACGATTCCTCCCGCATCGAGGCGCTGGACGCTGAGGTGGTCCGCGCCGAGGCAGAGCTGAAGAAACAGTCGGCGGCCATCAGCAAGATCCGCGCCAAGGCCGCCAAGGACCTGTCCGCCCGGGTCAGCGCCGAGCTCAAGGCGCTGGCCATGGCCGACGCCACGCTCCTGATCAACCTCGAAACAGCCGGGCAGCTGGGCCCGCATGGCGCGGACGAGATCAGTTTCCTGCTGCAGCCGCACTCGGGTGCCCCGGCCCGGCCGCTGGGCAAGGGTGCCTCCGGCGGTGAACTTTCCCGCGTCATGCTGGCCATCGAAGTGGTGCTGGCCGCCGTCGATCCCGTCCCCACGTTCGTCTTCGACGAGGTGGACGCCGGGGTCGGAGGCCGAGCCGCCGTCGAAATCGGCCGCCGGCTTGCCATGCTGGCACGCCATGTCCAGGTGCTGGTGGTTACCCACCTTCCGCAGGTGGCGGCGTTCGCCGACCAGCACATCACCGTCACCAAAACTTCCGTGAGGGGGGCCGACGGCGGCACCGCCACCGGGTTCACGTCCAGTGATGTCCGCCTCCTTGACGGGCCGGAGCGGGTGCGTGAACTCGCCCGCATGCTGGCCGGCCAGGAGGACTCCGAGTCCGCGCAGGCACACGCCCAGGAGCTGCTGGACGACGCCAAGCTGCTGCCGCAGCAGGCCTGACGATCGCCGCATGGGCCCGGCCCGGTCAGCCACGGGAACGCGCAATTGATGATAGGCTCGAATTCCGTGGTGCAGCGATCAAATTCCCGTGTAAATTCCCGGTTCCCGGGTTCCTCCAAGACGACCAAGCACATCTTTGTCACCGGCGGTGTGGCGTCCTCGCTCGGCAAGGGACTGACGGCGTCCAGCCTGGGTCACCTGTTGCGGGCACGCGGCCTGTCCGTCACGATGCAGAAGCTCGATCCCTACCTGAACGTGGATCCGGGCACAATGAACCCCTTCCAGCACGGCGAGGTCTTCGTGACCGATGACGGCGCCGAGACGGACCTGGACATCGGGCACTACGAGCGCTTCCTTGACGAAAACCTCGAAGGTTCCGCCAACGTGACCACCGGCCAGGTGTACTCCACCGTGATCGCCAAGGAACGCCGCGGCGAGTACCTCGGGGACACCGTGCAGGTCATCCCGCACATCACGGACGAAATCAAGCGCCGCATGCGCCTGCCGGCCGAGGGCAAGAACGCCCCGGACGTGATCATCACCGAGATCGGCGGCACCGTTGGCGACATCGAGTCCCAGCCGTTCCTCGAATCCGCCCGCCAGGTCCGCCAGGACATCGGGCGGACCAATGTCTTCTTCCTCCACGTTTCGCTGGTGCCCTACATCGGCCCGTCCCAGGAGCTGAAGACCAAGCCCACCCAGCACTCCGTGGCGGCGCTGCGCTCCATCGGCATCCAGCCCGAGGCGATCGTGATCCGCTCGGACCGCGAAGTGCCCGAAGCCATGCGGGAAAAGATCGGCCGCATGTGCGACGTCGACATCGACGCCGTCGTGAACGCCGCGGACGCCCCCAGCATCTACGACATCCCCAAGACCCTGCACGGGCAGGGCCTGGACTCCTACATCGTCCGTGCCCTGGACCTGCCGTTCAAGGACGTTGACTGGACCAGCTGGGACCGTCTCCTCGAAGCCGTCCACAACCCCAAGCACCACGTCGAAATTGCCCTGGTGGGCAAATACATCGACCTCCCGGACGCCTACCTCTCCGTCACCGAGGCGCTGCGCGCCGGCGGCTTCGCCAATGACGCCAAGGTCAAGATCCGCTGGGTCCCGTCCGACGAGTGCGAGACCCGCGAAGGCGCCATCAAGGCGCTCGACGGCGTGGACGCCATCTGCGTCCCGGGCGGCTTCGGCATCCGCGGACTCGAAGGCAAGCTCGGCGCCCTGAAGTTCGCCCGCGAAACCAAGCTCCCCGTCCTGGGCCTGTGCCTCGGCCTGCAGTGCATGGTCATCGAGTACGCCCGCAACGTCGTGGGGCTGGAGGGTGCGTCCTCGAGCGAATTCGAACCCGACTCCAAGTACCCGGTCATCGCAACGATGGAGGAGCAGTTGGAGTTCGTCGAAGGCCGTGGGGACCTGGGCGGCACCATGCGCCTGGGCCTCTACGAAGCCAAGCTGGATGAAGGCTCGGTCATTGCCGGAACCTACGGCAAGACCACCGTCAGCGAACGCCACCGGCACCGCTACGAGGTCAACAACAAATACCGCCAGCAGATCGCGGATAAGGGCCTCGTCTTCTCCGGCACGTCCCCGGACGGCAAGCTGGTGGAATTCGTTGAGCTTCCTGCCGACGTCCACCCGTACTACGTGGCCACCCAGGCCCACCCGGAACTGAGCTCGCGTCCCACCCGCCCGCACCCGCTGTTCGCCGGGCTGGTCAAGGCCGCCCTGAACCACCAAAGCGGCAACCACCACGGCGCTGCCGGCGAGGGCGCCGCCGACACGGCCGTTCCGGCGGCCGGCGGGGCTGCAGCATCCGGTAGCGTTACGGCTAAGTAGTCAAGAGAACACCAAAGGACGGCGCGATGCCTGGTACACCTGAAGCCACCCCTGCCAAACAGGTTTCGGATGCACCAAGCCCGCGCCGTCTTTTGTCCACCGAGAAGGTCTATGAGGGCCGGATCTGGGACGTGGTCAGCGACACCTTCCAGCTGTCCGAGTCCGGGGACGCCCTGACCCGGGACTACATTGACCATCCCGGTGCCGTCGCCGTCCTGCCCATGAACGACCAAGGCCAGGTCCTGCTGCTGAAGCAGTACCGCCATCCCGTGGGCATGGACCTGTGGGAGGTGCCGGCAGGCCTGCTGGACGTCGAAGGTGAAGGCTTCCTGGCGGGGGCTGCGCGGGAACTGGCAGAGGAAGCCGACCTCGCTGCCGCCACCTGGAACGTCCTGGCCGATGTCTTCAATTCCCCGGGATCCTCCAGCGAGGCCATCCGCATCTACCTGGCCCGGGACCTTCGCGAAGTGCCGCACCACGAACGCCACGAGCGGACGGATGAGGAAGCCGAGATCGAGTTCCACTGGATCGGCCTGGATGATGCCGTGGCATCGGTCCTGGCCGGGCACCTGCACAATCCGTCCGCCGTCGTGGGTATCCTTGCCGCCGCCGCGGCCCGTGCCTCCAACTATGAAGGGCTTCGTCCCGCCGACGCCCCCTGGCCCGCGCATCCCAGCCAGCGCTGATGGGTCCCGGTCCTTCGGTTGACGCGGCACCTGAAGCGGCGCCGCCCGCGCAGCCGGCTGTGAGCGCGAAACCCGCACCGGTGGAGGTCCCGGCGGCCATCAACCGGGGAATCACCGACTACCTCCAGCACATGGGGGTGGAACGTGGCCTGGCCGCGAACACGCTGGCCGCCTACCGGCGCGACCTGGCACGCTACGCCCGTTACCTGGCCGGTGCCGGCTGCGAACGCCCGCAGGACATCACCCGCCAGCACGTCACCGGCTACGTCCGGGCATTGTCGGACGGGTCCGACGGCGGTTCCACCCTTGGCGTGCGCTCCGCCGCCAGGACGGTGGTGGCCGTCCGGGGACTGCACAAGTTCTGGGCCTTGGAAGGCTACACGCCCTCCGATCCTGCCAGCGACGTCCACCCGCCGATGGCCGGCAAACGGCTCCCCAAAGCAATCAGCGTGGATGAGGTGACCCGCATCCTCGAGGCCGCGGGAACCGATACTGCAGCGGGACTGCGGGACCGTGCCCTGCTGGAATTCCTTTACTCCACCGGTGCCCGGATCAGCGAGGCCGTGGGACTGGACGTTGACGATATCTCCCTCGCGGAGCCGGAGGCAGGGCCGGCCATCGTCCGGCTGTTCGGCAAGGGATCGAAGGAACGGCTGGTGCCGCTGGGATCCTATGGGGCCCGCGCGCTGGACGCCTACCTGGTCCGCGGCCGGCCGCTGCTCGCCGCCAAAGGCAAGGGCACGCCGGCGTTGTTCCTCAATGCCCGGGGCGGCAGGATCAGCCGGCAAAGCGCCTGGACCATCCTGAAGGCGGCCGCGGAGAAGGCCAACATTACCCGCGATGTATCGCCCCACACGCTCCGGCATTCGTTCGCCACGCACCTGCTCGAGGGCGGCGCGGACGTCCGCGTGGTGCAGGAACTGCTGGGCCACGCCTCC
Organism: Arthrobacter sp. NQ7; assembly: GCF_029581595.2. NCBI lineage: Bacteria > Bacillati > Actinomycetota > Actinomycetes > Micrococcales > Micrococcaceae > Arthrobacter > Arthrobacter sp. NQ7. Next base: position 10,705 of record NZ_JARFXU020000018.1, read on the forward strand.
GTCACCACCACCCAGGTCTACACGCTGGTCACTGCCGACACCCTGCGGGAAATCTACGCCGCGGCGCACCCGCGGGCGCTCGGCTAAAACCCACGCCGGCCAGTGGTCATTCCAGCACGTTGAGCGTCAGCTCCAAGCCGCTGAGCAGCAGGGCCAGGAGGGTGGTTCCGAGGCCGGCCACCAGGAGCAGGCCCGGGTGGGCGAGGCCGACGACGAGCCGCCGAAGCTGCGGCGACCGGTGCAGGAACCCCGCCGGCACCCGGGAGGTCCCGGGCACCTGGCGCCAGCCGCGGAGACGGCGGAGGAACCAGGCACAGCGCACGATCAGTGCCATCCACAGCACGGCCACAACCACCGGTACGGCGGCCACGAGGAGATGGAGGCCCAGCGACGTGACCTCCCGCTCGGAATCCCCGGCCAGCGCCTGGACCGTTGTCGAAATCGAGGCGCTGGCCACCACGGAAATGCCCCACACCAGGAAAGCGGCCGTCAGCGCGAGGAACCGGACAACGAAGTGCGAGAGCACGGACTCCTTTGCCGGCCGAAGGTACTCGCGTGGTGTGGCGTTGAGTACTGCCACCGTGCAGGCCAAGGTGGGCAGCGCGGCCATCCCCACACAGGCGTACCAGGTCCAGCCGGCAAGGTCCAGGAGTTCGTCGGCGACAATCAGCAAAGCCCACGAGGCCGTCCACAGCCAGCCGGCATACAAGGGATTCCGCACCAGCCAGCCACGCAACCGGACGGTGCCGCGCCGGGGCGGCCAAACCTTCGGAGTGCGGGCCGGCTCTTCCCCGGCGGCCGTGTTCATGGGCCTCACTGTAGCAACGGGCCCGCCGCCGTGGGCTTCGGCCGGCCAAAGCGTGTCAACGCGGCGCACCTCGGCATCGCATCAAAGCAAGGCGGTCCGGGCGGCGGAGGCGACGGTTAGGCTGGAGCCATGACCGCAGCTGCCGTGACCCTCTGCTTCCTGCTCCGTGACGCGAAGGATGGGGCCGAAGTCCTCCTGGGGCTGAAGCAATCGGGCTTCGGCAAGGGCAAGATCGTGGGGATCGGCGGCCACGTGGAGCCGGGGGAGACCGACGCCCAGGCCGTGATCCGGGAGGTCCTGGAGGAAACCGGGGTGGTGCTCCGTCCAGAGGACCTGGCAGACGCCGGTGCCGTGCACTTCGTGTTCCCGGCACGGCCGGAATGGGACATGAAGACCAGCCTGTTCACCGCCCGCACCTGGGAGGGCGAGCCCGGGCCCAGCGACGAGATCCTGCCCGAGTGGTTCCGGGTGGACACGCTGCCGGTGGACCGCATGTGGCAGGACGCCGACCACTGGCTGCCGGTGGTTCTGGAGGGCCGCAGGGTCAACGTGGTGGTCACCATGCACACCGACAACGAGACGGTCGCGTCGTCCCAAAGCCTCCTGGCGTGATCCTCCAAGGCCCTTAACGGACGACGGCGGCCCGGGCACCGAGGTGCCGGACCGCCGTCGTCCGTTCCCGCCAAAGGCTAGGGAAGGTGCCGTTCCTCGGGACCGATGTATTCGCTCAGCGGCCGGATCAGCGAGTTGGAGTCCAGCTGCTCCATGATGTGCGCGGTCCAGCCGGTGATCCGGCTGGCCACGAACAGGGGAGTGAAGGTGGGGGTGTCGAAGCCCATCAGGTGGTAGGTGGGCCCGGCGGGGTAGTCAAGGTTTGGCTTGATCGCCTTTGCCTCGTCCATCGCCTGTTCCAGGCCGTTGTACAGGCCGAGCAGCTCGGGGCGGCCGTAGTGCGCGATCATCTTGTCCAGGGCGGCCTTCATGGTGGGGACACGCGAGTCACCGTGCTTGTAGACGCGGTGGCCAAAGCCCATGACTTTCTTCTTCTGCGCCAGGGCATTTTCCATCCAGGCCTTCGCCCGGGCCGCAGCCTCCTCGAGGGACTCCTCCTGCCGGATGCCGATCTCGTCGAAGGTGTGCATCACGGCTTCGTTCGCACCGCCATGCAGCGGGCCCTTGAGCGCCCCGATGGCGCCGGTCACGGCGGAGTGCAGGTCCGACAGCGTGGACGTGATCACCCGCGCGGTGAAGGTTGAGGCATTGAACGAGTGCTCGGCGTACAGGATCATCGACACGTTGAAGGCGTCCACCACCTCCGGGACCTGTTCCTCCCCGAAGGTCATCCACAGGAAATTCGCGGAATAGCCCAGGTCGTCCCGGGGCTCCACGGCGTCCTGCCCGTGCCGCCGGCGCTGGTCGTAGGCCACCACGCCTGGCATCGCGGCGAACAGGTCCACGGCCTTGGCCATGTTGGCCTCGCGGGAGGAATCCCCTGCCAGCGGGTGCCGCGCGCCCATCACGGACGCTGCGGTCCGGCAGACATCCATGGGGTGCGAGGTTGTGGGCAAGGCATCGATCACCTGCTTGACGACAGGATCCAGGGCACGGCCGGCGCGTTCCCGGGCCGTGAATTCGGCCAGCTGGTCCTTGGTGGGAAGTTCGCCGTTCCAGAGCAGGTAGGCCACTTCCTCGAAACTGCACCGGGCCGCCAGTTCCTGCACGGGGTATCCGCGGTAGAGCAGGGAGTTCGTGTCCGGGTTGACCTTCGAGACCGCGGTGTAGTCCACCACGACGCCGGCGAGGCCCTTTTTGATCTCATTTTCAGCCATGCTGAAACTCCTTTGTTCCTGAAGCCTGTTCCGGCCGCGGCCGGCTTTCCGTGGGTTGGTGCCGGGTGTTATGTTCCGGGGATCCGGAAGTTGAAGACTCCGGTGTCGAAGTGGTTGTAGGCCTCGTAGTCAACGAGGTCGTAGAGCCGGGCACGGGTCAACATGCCGGCAACCTGCGCCTCCTGGGTACCGTCGGATTTGATCGATTCCAGAGTACGCTCAGCAGCGCCCATGGCACTACGGAGCAGCGTGACCGGGTAGATGACCATATTGACGCCAACGCCTGCCAGCTCATCCACGGTGAACAGGTCGCTCTTCCCGAATTCGGTCATGTTGGCCAGGATCGGCACGTCCACGGCGTCGCGGATGGCCTGGAATTCGCTGAGGTCACGCATGGCTTCGGGGAAGATCGCGTCCGCGCCTGCGTCCACCAGGGCTTTCGCCCGGTCCTTCGCCGCGTCCAGGCCGTCCACGGCACGGATATCGGTCCGGGCCATGATGAGGAAGTTCGGGTCGCGGCGGGCGTCGGCGGCGGCGCGGATCCGTTTGGTGGCGGTGTCCAGGTCCACCACGTTCTTGCCGTCCAGGTGGCCGCAGCGTTTGGGGTTGAACTGGTCCTCGATGTGGAGTCCGGCCAGGCCGGCGTTTTCGAGCTCCTGCACGGTGCGGGCAACATTCATCGGTTCGCCGAAGCCGGTGTCGGCGTCCACGATGGAGGGCAGGTCCGTCATGCGGGCGATCTGCCCTGCGCGGGTGGCCACTTCGGTGAGCGTGGTCAGGCCGATGTCCGGCAGGCCCAGGTCGTTGGCCAGGACGGCGCCGGAGATGTAGACCCCGGCGAAGCCCTTTTCCTCGATCAGTCGTGCGGAGAGCGGATTGAACGCGCCGGGGAACTGCTGGATGGTCCCGGAGGCCAGCAGTTCCCGGAACCGGATCCGCTTCTGTTCCGGTGTGGTTTTCGAGTACAGCATCTAGAACAGTCCCTTCGGTGCCGCAGCGGGGTCGATAACGCCGGGGGCTGCGGTGATGTTCAGCTGGTCCAGTTCGCCCGCGGCGAGGTGGGGGAGGCGTTCGACGGCGGCCAGGAACCGTTCGATCTCGGCCTCCTCCACGAGCCCGGCGGCGAGGGTGCGGAACTTGTTGATGTACTGTTCCCGGGCGAACGGGCGGGCGCCGAGCGGGTGGGCGTCGGCGACGGCGATCTGGTCCGTAATAACGGTGCCGTCGGCGAGCGTGATCTCCACGGAGCCGCCGAAGGCTTTCTCTGCGATGTCCAGGGAGTGGTAACGGCGGGTCCACTCGGGGTCCTCCACGGTGGTGACCTTGTGCCACAGCTCTACCGTGTCCGGACGGGCAGCGCGTTCCGGGGCGTAGGAGTCCACGTGGTGCCAGGCGCCGTCCTGCAGGGCCACGGTGAAGATGTAGGGGATGGAGTGGTCCAGCGTTTCCCGGCTCGCGGTGGGGGAGTATTTCTGGGGGTCGTTGGCGCCGGAGCCGATCACGTAGTGGGTGTGGTGGCTGGTCTTGATCAGCACGGATTCGACGTTGGCCGGGTCGGTGACCTCGGGGTGTTCGCGGTGCAGCTTGCGGGCCAGGTCGATCCAGGCCTGGGCCTGGTACTCGGCGGAGTGTTCCTTGGTGTAGGTGTCCAGGATGGCGCGCTTGGCCTCGCCGGGCGTGGGGAGCGGGACCATGTAGGACGCGTCCGGGCCGTCCAGCATCCACGCGATCACTCCGTCTTCGCCCTCGTAGATCGGCACGGGGGAGGTTTGTCCGCGCATGGCCCGGTCGGCGGATTCGATGGCCATCTTGCCGGCGAAGGCCGGGGCGTGGGCCTTCCAGGTGGAGATTTCGCCCTTGCGGGACTGGCGGGTGGCGGTGGTGGTGTGCAGGGCCTGCCCGATGGACTGGAAGATGGTTTCGACGTCGAGGCCCAGCAGGGTGCCGATGCCGGCCGCGGCGGACGGGCCCAGGTGTGCCACGTGGTCGATCTTGTGCTTGTGCAGGCAGATGGCCTTGACCAGGTTGACCTGGATCTCGTAGCCGGTGGCGATGCCGCGGACCAGGTCGTGTCCGCTGGAGCCCACGTGCTGGGCGACGGCGAGGATCGGCGGGATGTTGTCTCCGGGGTGGGAGTAGTCCGCGGCGAGGAACGTGTCGTGGTAGTCCAGTTCCCGGACCGCCACCCCGTTGGCCCAGGCAGCCCATTCCGGAGCCACCCGGTCCTCAATGCCGAAGACCCTGGACCCCTTGCCGCCCGTGCTGGGACCGTGGGTCAGTGCCTGGGCGCGGGCGGCGACGATGGGGGCCCGGTTCAGCGAGGCGATGGCCACGGACGCGTTGTCGATGATCCGGTTGATCACCATCTCCGTGACCTCGTCGGTGACCTCCACCGGATCGGCAGCGACCTGGGCGATCTTGTAGGCGAGCTGGTCCTCCCGGGCCAGGTTCTCCTCGCTTTTGTAGACGCGGACGTGGTGTTCCTTAACCATGGTGCTCCTTCGGGTGGGATGAGTGGGTTGCTTTAACGTGGGAGAGGCTTCGGTGCAGGTGGATGACCGTGGCTGCCTCGGCGAGCTTCGGGTTCCCTGCCGCGATCGCTTCGGCGATTGCTGCATGCTCGGCGGCCGCAGCGGTGAGGCGGCCGGCATCGTCCGCCGCCAGCCGGCGGATGCGCACCAGGTGCACGCGAAGGCTCCGCATGGCCTGGGCCAGGTATGAGTTGGAGATGGCGGCGTCGATGGCCGCATCGAGGCGACCCACCAGTTCGTAGTAGTCATGCAGTGCCGGTGTGTCACCGCTGATCAATTCCGGAGCCCGGAGCAGTTCGCGCCGCAGCTGATCGAACAAAGCGGCGTCACCACGGCTGGCGGCCAGGGCCGCAGCCCTGGCCTCGAGGGTTTCACGCAGTTCGAACAGTTCGTCGATATCGTCGAGGGAGATGTCCGTGACCACCACGCCCCGGCCGCCCGCCGTCGTCAGCCCTTCAGCCGTGAGGCGGCCCAGAGCCTCCCTCAGCGGGGTCCGCGACACTCCAAGGCGTTCGGACTGCTCCACCTCAGCCAGGACCGTCCCGGGTGCCAGTCGCCATTCGATGATGTCGTCCCGCAGGGCGGCATAGGCTCTTTCGCTGGCGCGCATCGGTCTCCTTCCCTTGGCTGACTCCGACCAGTGTATACACAGACGAGGCTAGAGAACAGGATAGAAATAGAAAGGCGGGATTCGGGGGTTTTTTGTATACAAAGCTCTTGTGATCACCACTCGCCCGCAGCTACCATGAGCTGCATCACAACGTCGTGGACGGGAACACCTCATGGGCATCAGCGGCTACCGGGACAGCTACCAGCGCAGCATTGAACAGCCCGAAGACTTTTGGCTGGAGGCGGCGGAGAAGATCTCCTGGAGCTCTCCGCCTGCCCGGGCCCTTGATGCCTCCCGGGCACCGCTGTACGGCTGGTTTCCCGACGGCGTGCTCAATACCTGCTACAACGCCCTGGACCGCCATGTGGCCGAGGGCCGCGGCGGCCAGGACGCCCTCATCCACGACTCCGCCATGCTGGGAACCCGGCAGCGGTACACGTACGCCGAGCTCACCGACCTGGTAGCGCGTTTTGCCGGCGTACTGCGGACCCACGGCGTGGGCAAGGGGGACCGGGTGGTGATCTACATGCCCATGATTCCGGAGGCCGCCATCGCCATGCTGGCAGCTGCCCGGCTCGGAGCGGTCCACTCGGTAGTCTTCGGCGGTTTTGCCCCCAAAGAACTTGCTGCCAGGATCCGCGACGCCGCCCCGGCTGCAGTGGTCACTGCCTCAGGCGGAATCGAACCTTCGCGCCGCATCGAGTACCTTCCCGCCGTCGCAGCGGCGCTGGAACTGTCCGGTTCGCCCGGGCTGCCCGTCCTGGTCAAGGCACGTGAGGGCTTTGCGTCCACGGTCGCGGACCACCCCGGGTGGCTCGACTGGGACACGGCCATGGCGTCCGCCGCCCCCGTGGATCCTGTCGACGTGCGGGCCAGGGACCCGCTCTACATCCTCTACACGTCGGGAACCACAGGAACGCCTAAGGGCGTGGTGCGGGACAACGGGGGCCACGCTGTCGCGCTCCGCTGGACGCTGGAGAACATCTACGGCGTCGGCCCCGGTGACGTCATGTGGACCGCGTCGGACGTCGGCTGGGTGGTGGGGCACTCGTATATCGTCTACGGCCCGCTGCTGGCCGGGGCCACCACGGTGATGTACGAAGGCAAGCCGGTGGGCACCCCGGATGCCGGCGCCTTCTGGCGCGTCGTGCAGGACCACAAGGTAAATGTCCTGTTCACCGCGCCGACCGCGCTGCGGGCCATCCGCAAGGCGGACCCGGAGGCGTTGCTGCTGCAGCGGTATGGTGTCTCCAGCCTCCGGACGCTGTTCACTGCCGGCGAGCGGCTGGATACCGACACGTTCCATTGGGCCTCCCGGATCCTTGGCGTGCCCGTGGTGGACCACTGGTGGCAGACCGAAACCGGCTGGGCCATCTGCGCCAATCCGCGCGGCCTGGAGCCGCTGCCCATCAAGGCCGGCTCACCCAGCGTTCCGATGCCCGGATTCCGGCTGGCAATCCTGGACGGCGCGGGCGGGGAGGTGGCATCGGGCACCGAGGGCAACATTGTGCTCGGACTGCCGCTGCCGCCGGGCACCCTGACCACGCTGTGGGGGAACGATGAGCGCTACGTATCCTCCTATCTGCAGGCCTTCGAGGGCTTCTACGCCACGGGTGACTCGGGGTACCGGGACGAGGACGGCTACCTGTTCGTCATGGGACGCACGGACGACATCATCAACGTCGCCGGCCACCGGCTCTCCACCGGTGCCATGGAACAGGTCATCGGCCAGCACCCCGCCGTCGCCGAGTGCGCCGTCGTCGGACTCGCAGACCCGCTGAAAGGCCAGCGGCCCAGTGGCTACGTGGTGCTGAAATCAGGGGTCGACATTCCCCGGGACATCCTGGCCAGGGACTTGGTGGCGCTGGTCCGGCGGGATATCGGTGCAGTGGCGGACTTCAAGGAGGTGACCGTGGTGGACACCCTGCCCAAGACGCGGTCCGGCAAGATCCTCCGCAAGACGATGCGCCAGATAGCCGACGGCGGGGAATACACCGTTCCCTCCACAATCGAAGACCCGGCGGTCATCGACCAGTTGCTGGGAGTCCTCCGGGCAGGCGAAGCAGACGCCCGCTGAAGGCCGCCTCAGCGAGGGTTCCAGCGGTATTCGTTTTCCGGCCGCCCGGGCGTGCCGTAGCGGGCCGTCCTGGACACTGTTCCCGCGTCGGCAAGGTACTCAAGGTAGCGCCGCGCCGTGACGCGGGACATGCCCAGGGCGTCCATGACCTCCGTGGCGGACACGGCGTCGGCGCGGCCCCGGAGGAATTCCTGGACCGAACCCAGGGTGGAGGCGGAGAGGCCCTTGGGAAGCGGAAGTTCCGAAGGTGTCCGGAGGCTGGCGAACGCGCGGTCAACCTCACTCTGGGACGCGCCCGCCTTGCCGGACCCACCGCTCGCTCCGGCAAGCTGTTGCCGGAACTGCCGGTAGTTCTCCAACTTGTCGGAAAAGGTGGCGAACGTGAACGGCTTGATCAGGTACTGGACAACGCCAATGGCCACGGCGCTCCGGACGATGGCCAGCTCGCGGACTGCCGTAATGGCAATGATGTCGGCCAGGATCCCGGCCGAACGCATCCGGCGGGCAATATCCAGGCCGTGCAGATCGGGCAGGTTCATATCCAGCAGGACAAGCTCCACCGGTTCTCCCGCCGCAACGAACTCATTCAGCAGCCGCAGGGCGGACTGGCCATCGGGGGCGGTGCCCGCCAGTTCGAATCCCTCCAGGCGCCCTATGTAGGCGGCATGGGCAGCCGATGCTATGGCCTCGTCCTCAACAACGAGGACCCGGATGCTGCTCACTGTCTGTGCTCCTTTTCCGGCGGCAACGCTGCGGGCAGGAAAACTTCGAACTTGGCGCCGCGCCGGCCGTTGATGGCCAGCGTACCGCCCAGCCGCTGCACGGCCTGCCGGACCAGGGCCAGGCCAATGCCGCGGCCCCCGGTCCCGGCAGGCTTGGTGCTGAATCCATGCCGGAATATTTTCTCCGCATCGGCGGCCTCGATGGGTGTCCCGGAATCGTCGACGGCGATGTCCAGGCCTTCCTCGTCGGCCTCCAGTGTCAGGACTACCCGCCGGGGCGGCGGTGCTTCCGCGGCTGCGTCGATGGCATTGTCCAGGAGGTTGCCCAGGATCGTCACCAGGTCCTGGACGGCAACGCCGGGGGCGGCGCCGGAGCCAAGGGTGGAGACATCCAGCTGTACACCGCGTTCGTGGGCCTCGGCCACCTTGCCCATGACCAGCGCACCCACCACGGGTTCATCGATCGAGCCCACCATGTCATCTGTCAGCTGCTGGCTCAGGGCCAGGTCCTTGGTCGCAAAGTCGAGGGCTTCCCCGGTCCGGCCCAGTTCCAGGAGCGACACCATCGTATGCAGCCGGTTGGCGTGTTCGTGGGTCTGGGCCCGGAGGGCGTCGGACAGGGTCCGCATGGTCTGCAGCTCGCTGCCGAGCGCTTCGATCTCCGTCCGGTCCCGGAGGGTGGCGACGGTTCCGTACACGGGCACCTTCCCGCGCATGCCGGGGGACTCGGGCGCCCTGGCCGGTCCTTGGTTGACCACCAGGACCCGGGAGCCCGTCAGGACAATCTCGTCCTTGGTGGTCCGTCCGGACTCAAACAGGTTGCGAAGGTCCTCGTCGAGGGGAAGCTCTGCCAGTGAAGGAGGCCTTGTGGGGTCGGTGCTGCCGGTCTCAGCCAGGCCGAGCAGTTCCGCAGCCTGGTCGTTGTACATCACCACCCGCTTCCGGGAGTCGACGAGGATCAGCCCTTCACGGACCGAGTGCAGGACGGACTCGTAGTAGGCGAACAGCTGCGCGAGCTGCTCGGGACCCCAGCCGCGGGTGACGCGCCGCAGGTACCTGCCGAGCAGCCATGAGGCCAGGGAACCACCCACCAGCAGGGCGGCGCCGACGGCCAGCAGGACCGGCAGGCGCCCGGCGAACGCAATATCAACGCTGCGGACGGTGACTCCCACCGCCACCAGCGCCTTGACCGTGCCCGCCGGATCCTTGACGGGAACAATGGTGCGCACCGACGGTCCCAGCGTCCCTGCCGTGACTTCGGTGAAGGCATGTCCACGCAGTGCCTCGTCGATGGAGCCGATGTAGGGGCGGCCCAGTTCCTCGTCCCGCGGATGCGTCCAGCGGGTCCGGTCCGGGGCCATGATGGTGATGAAGTCCACGTGCGCGGCCGACGTGACATCCTTGGCATAAGGCTGCAGGACGGCGGACGGATCGGGCGTGGCGGCAGCCTGCAGCACCAGGGGATTGGCGGCGATGGAGGCCGCCACCCCCTCCATCCGGCGGCCGGCCTCGTCGTACGTCCGGTCCCGGGCGTCCACGTAGGCGGCGGTGCCGACGATGGCGATAAACGACACGACGATCAGCAGGTTTGCCAGGAAGAGCCGGCGGGCGATACTCCAGCGGTGGATCATGCCTGCCTTCCTTCGACCCTGCGGGTGCCGCGACCAATATGAACGCAACGGTGAGCTGGATCACGGGGTGCCCAATGATGGATATCACATCCCACGGACGTGGTGGGCCCAGAGATTGCGCCGCAGCGTCTATCAGAATATCCACAAGGAGACACATCATGGCTTCTCAACGAGGAGAGTCGCTCGAGACCGCCGCACCGCGGCGCAAGGGGCTGGACAAGTCCCACTACCTCTACATCGCCGTCATCGTCGCCGTGGTCCTTGGCGCGGTGGTGGGCCTGCTGTTCCCGGAAGTGGGCAAGTCCCTCAAGCCCCTGGGTGACGGCTTCATCAAGCTCATCAAGATGATGATCGCACCGGTCATCTTCTGCACCATCGTCCTGGGCATCGGCTCCATCGCCAAGGCAGCCACCGTGGGCAAGGTGGGCGGCCTGGCACTGGGCTACTTCGTCATCATGTCCACCTTCGCCCTGGCCATCGGCCTGGTGGTAGGCAACCTCATCCACCCGGGCGAGGGCCTGAAGCTGGCGCCCTACGACCCCAACAAGAAGGCGGCAACCGACAGCACGGTGGACTTCCTGTTGGGCATCATCCCGGGTGACATCCCCGTCCTGCCCACCCTCCTGGCCGCCATCCTGGTCGGCTTCGCGCTGCAGAAGATGGGAGCCCAGGGTGCCCCGATCCTCAAGGCCATCGGACACGGCCAGGCGCTGGTGTTCCGCATCCTCATCATGATCATGTGGCTCGCCCCGGTGGGTGCCTTCGGTGCCATCGCCGCCGTCGTCGGTGCCACCGGCGTCCAGGCGATCGTGAGCATGTTCACCCTGATGATCGCCTTCTACATCACCTGCGCACTGTTCATCGTGGTTATCCTGGGCGGTCTCCTGCAGGTGGTTGCCGGCGTCAACATCTTCAAGCTGATGAAGTACCTGGCCCGCGAGTACCTCCTCATCTTCTCCACCTCTTCCTCCGAAGCCGCGCTGCCGAGGCTGATCGCCAAGATGGAACACCTGGGTGTCTCCAAGCCCGTCGTCGGCGTCACCGTTCCCACCGGCTACTCCTTCAACCTGGACGGAACGGCCATCTACCTGACCATGGCCTCGCTGTTCGTGGCCAACGCGATGGGAACCCCGCTGGACCTTGGCGCCCAGATCTCCCTGCTGGTCTTCATGATCATCGCTTCCAAGGGCGCCGCCGGTGTAACCGGCGCCGGCCTGGCAACCCTGGCGGCAGGCCTGCAGGCACACCGTCCCGAGCTGCTCGGCGGCGTGGGCATGATCGTCGGCATCGACCGCTTCATGTCAGAGGCCCGCGCCCTGACCAACTTCACCGGCAACGCCGTCGCCACCGTCCTGGTGGGCACCTGGGTCAAGGAGATCGACGGCGGCCAGGTCACCCGCGTCCTCTCCGGCGAACTGCCCTTCGATGAGCAGACCATGATGGCCGGACACGGTGAAATGGCGCCAAAGGAAGAAGGCGCACGCGAGGCTGCGAAGGCCTAGCCACTGCCGCCGGAACCGCCGGAAACCGCCCCCGCAGCAACGCTGTGGGGGCGGTTTTACGTCCATCGGCAGCTCAACCTTCGACCTCAGCTAGAGGGTAAAGGCTCAACATCCGCGGAAAGTCAAGTTCCGTCGAATACCGTGTCGGGCGCTGTAACCTAGGGAGCAGAACGAACGGCGCTGGCGAGCCAGCGGCAGGAAATCACCGTCATCGAAAGTGTGGACAGATACGTGAGCAGCGAACAGGGTTCAGCAACTCTGGAGGGCACGGAATTCGACCTGGAAAACGCGGTGATGGGCCCCACCGGGCGCCCATACCGGGAGTTCCCGGAACCCGCGCCGCTGTCCTCCCACGGTCCGGCGCGCGTCATCGCCATGGTCAACCAGAAAGGCGGGGTGGGAAAGACCACCTCCACCATCAACCTCGCGGCAGCCCTGGCCGAATACGGCCGCCGGGTCCTGCTGGTGGACTTCGACCCCCAGGGTGCGCTGTCCGCCGGCCTGGGAGTCAACCCGCACGAGCTGGACCTCACCGTGTATAACGTGCTGATGGACCGGAAGGTGGATATCCGCGAGGCCATCCACCAGACGGGCGTCGAGAACGTCCACCTCCTGCCGGCAAACATCGACCTCTCGGCAGCGGAGGTGCAGCTCGTCAACGAGGTCGCACGTGAGCAGGTCCTGGACCGTGCGCTGAAGAAGGTCGAGGACGACTACGACGTCGTCCTCATCGACTGCCAGCCTTCCCTGGGCCTCCTGACGGTCAACGCCCTCACCGCGGCGCACGGCGTCATCATCCCGCTCATTTGCGAGTTCTTCGCCCTCCGCGCTGTGGCGCTCCTGGTCGAAACCATCGACAAGGTCCAGGACCGGTTGAATCCCCGGCTGCAGGTGGACGGCGTGCTGGCCACCATGTACGACGCCCGGACACTGCACAGCCGCGAGGTGATCACCCGGCTGGTGGAGGCCTTCGGGGACAAAGTCTTCGAAACCGTCATCAAGCGCTCCATCAAGTTCGCGGATGCCACCGTCGCTGCGGAACCCATCACCAGCTACGCCGGAAACCACGTGGGTGCCGACGCCTACCGCCGGCTGGCCAAGGAGCTGATCTCCCGCGGCGGCGCACCCTAGCCACGCCGTGGCCGACTCCAAACCCGGCTTCGAGGTTCGGCTGGCCAACTTCACGGGTCCGTTCGACCTCCTCCTGGGCCTGATTGCCAAGCACCAGCTGGACATCACCGAGGTCGCGCTTGCCACGGTCACGGATGAGTTCATCAAGTACATCCGCAAACTGCAGCAGCTCGGTGAGGAATGGGCCCTGGACGAGGCCAGTGAATTCCTGGTGGTTGCCGCCACCCTGCTGGACCTCAAGGCTGCCCGGCTCCTTCCGGCCGGGGAAGTCGAGGACGACGAGGATATCGCGCTGCTGGAGGCCCGGGACCTTCTCTTTGCCCGCCTGCTCCAGTACAAGGCCTTCAAACACGTGGCAGGCATCCTCGGGGAAACCCTGCACCAGGAAGCGCGGCGGTTTCCACGCCAGGTCGCGCTTGAGGAGCACTTTGCGGCCATGCTTCCGGAACTGGTGTGGAGGCACACGCCCGAACAGTTCGCCGCCCTCGCCGAAGCAGCGCTCCGGCCGAAGATCCAGGCACAGCCGCCCCAGGTGGCCCTTGGCCATCTGCATGGCAGTAACGTCAGCGTCAAGGAACAGGCCGAGGTCCTTGGCCGCCGGCTCCAACAGGAGTCTCCGTTGACGTTCCGCACCCTGACAGCCGACGCCGGGTCAACCCTGGTGGTGGTGGCCCGGTTCCTGGCCCTGCTGGAGCTGTTCCGGGACAGGGCGGTCGCGTTCGACCAGCTGTCCCCGCTGGCAGAACTCGCCATCCACTGGACGGCCGACGGCCGCGACTGGTCGGCCGACAACCTGAGCGAAGAGTACGAGGAGCAACCGTGAACCCCCAGCAGCAGGACACGCAGCCGCAGGAGGACCAGGACGGGGGCCAGGAATTCGCGGATCTTCCCGGCGGTGCAAAGGCCGCCCTGGAGGCAGTGCTCATGGTCCTGGACCAGCCCGCCACCGAGGAGGAGCTGGCCTCGGGAATCGGCCTCACGGTGGACACCGTCCGCTCCCTGCTCGCAGAACTGCAGCGCGAGTATAACGGCTATACTGTTAAAGCCCCGGAGATGGAAAGTGCCAGCCACGCTGGCCTCGGTTCCAGCCCCCGGGGTTTTGAATTGCGGAACATCGCCGGTGGCTGGCGGATCTACTCGCGGGCGGATTTTGCCGACGTCGTTGGCAAATACGTGCTGGAGGGCCAGACGGCCAGGCTCACGCAGGCGGCTCTGGAGACACTGGCGGTCATCGCGTACCGCCAGCCCGTGTCCCGGGCCCGGGTGTCCGCAATTCGTGGGGTCAACGTCGATTCCGTCGTCCGGACACTGGCCCAGCGCGGCCTGATCGAGGACGCCGGAACGGATCCCGAATCCGGTGCACTCCTTTACCGGACCACCTCGTACTTCCTGGAACGGATGGGTATCACATCGGTGGGCGACCTGCCCCGGCTGTCGCCCCACCTTCCGGGGCTCGAGGGGATCGCGGAGTTCTACGACGCCGACACCATGTAGGCGCCAGCACCCTGCCGGCGCCGGTTTGTTTACAGGTTTATTCATCAGGGCAGACGAAGTCTGCACGGCTGGATAGGGTTGTCCTTGGACATCTCTGCCGGCCAACACATCTCGAAGGACGGGTCATGACACAGGCGGGACGCCAGGGTTCACCACGTAACGGATCAGGACGCAGCGGCAACGAACGCGGCGGCCAGCGGGGCAATGCCCAGCAGCGCAACGCGCAGGGCGGAAGCTTCGGCGGCGGCTCGCGCGGAGGAACCGGCAAGCGCGCCGCCGGATTCGGCGCCGATAGGCCGCACCGCGCGCCGAAGCCGCGCGAAGAACGCTTCATCGACCCCGACCTCGCAGGGGACCAGCAGAGCCGTGGGCCCGAAGGCACCAAGGGTGCCAAGCCGTCGTCGCGCAAGCCTGCCGCCCGCAAGCCCGGCGCCAAAAAGGCCCCGGGAACTCCCGGTGCGCCCAAGCCCAAGCCGCGCACCGGTGCTCCCGGGGCGGCAGCTTCGCGCGCCTTCGGCAGCGAACGCTTCGGCCAGAACCTGGGCCCGGTCCGCAAACCCGCGCGGAAGAAGGGGCCGCGCGGCAGCGTTCCCCAGTCGGACCTCCACGATGCCGACGGCGTGCGCCTGCAAAAAGTGATGGCGTCCGCAGGAGTTGCCTCCCGCCGCGTCTGCGAGGAGATGATCGCGGAAGGCCGCGTCGAGGTGGACGGCAAGGTAGTCACCGAACTCGGCGTCCGTGTCGACCCCAAGACGGCCGTAATCCACGTGGACGGCCTGCGGATCCAGCTGGACGAGAACCTGGTCTACATGGTGTTCAACAAGCCCAAGGGCGTGGTGTCGACCATGGAGGACCCCGAAGGCCGGCCGTGCATCAGCGACTTCCTGAAGAGCAACAAGAACACCACCGAACGCCTCTTCCACGTCGGCCGGCTCGACGTCGCCACCGAAGGCCTGCTCCTGCTGACCAACGACGGCGAACTTGCCAACCGGTTGACCCACCCGTCCTACGAGGTCCCCAAGACCTACCTCGTGCAGGTGCGCGGGCCGTTCCCGCAGGGCGTCGGAGCGCAACTGAAGTCCGGCGTCGAACTGGAGGACGGCTTCGCGAACGTTGACTCCTTCCGGCTGGTGGACTCCACCCCGGGCCACGTCCTGATCGAAGTTGTGCTGCACTCCGGCAAGAACCGGATTGTCCGCCGCCTCTTCGACGCCGTCGGCTTCCCGGTCCAGCGCCTGGTCCGCGTCAAGGTGGGCCCCATTGGCTTGGGCGACCAGCGCCAGGGCAGCATCCGCAACCTGGGCAAGCAGGAAGTCGGCCACCTGCTGGCATCCGTAGGGCTCTAGGGCATGTCCGCGTTCAAAAGCCAGGGCCGCGGCCATCTGGACGGCCCGGTGGTGGTCATCGGCACCGGGCTGCTTGGCGCCAGCATCGGGCTCGGGCTGCGGGGGCGGGGCGTGCCGGTGTTCCTTTCCGACCCCTCGCCCACCAATCAGGCCGTGGCGGTGGACATCGGCGCCGGACGTCCTTTGGCGGACCTTGGCGGGGCCGGCCCGCAGCTCGTGGTGGTCGCCGCACCGCCGGACGTTACTGCGGATGTGGTGTCCAAGGCGCTCGCTGACTATCCCGACGCCGTCGTGGTGGACATTGCCAGCGTCAAGGCCGACATCCTGTCGCGGCTCCGCAGCCTCGGCGCCGACCTGTCACGCTACGTGGGAACCCACCCCATGGCGGGCCGGGAAAAGTCCGGCCCGGTAGCTGCGCGCGGCGAACTGTTCACCTCCATGCCGTGGGTGCTCTGCCCCTCGGAGGAGACGTCCGGTGCTGCCCTGCAGGTGGCCCGTTCGCTCGCTTCGGACCTCGGAGCGGTGGTGTCGCAGTTCAGCGCCGATGAGCATGATGAAGCCGTGGCCCTGGTGTCGCACCTGCCGCAGGTCATGTCGTCGCTGCTGGCCAGCCGCCTGCAGGGTACTCCGCTGCATGCGCTGTCCCTGGCCGGCAACGGCCTGCGCGATGTCACCAGGATCGCTGCCAGCGATCCCACCCTGTGGGTGCAGATCCTGGGCGGCAATGCAGCCAAGGTGGTGGAGATCCTGTACGGCGTCCGTGAGGACCTGAACCGCCTCATCGGGACGCTCGAACAGCCCACCGCCCCGGGTGCACGGCTGGACCTCGCCCAGCTCATCAGCGAAGGCAACGCCGGCCAGGCCCGGATTCCCGGGAAGCACGGCGGGCCGCCGCAGGCCTACTCCTGGCTCACCGTCCTGGTGGACGACAAACCCGGCCAGATCGCGCAGCTGCTCACCGAAATCGGTGAAATCGGCGTGAACGTCGAAGACCTGCGCCTGGACCATTCCTCCGGTCAGAACGTTGGCATGGTGGAATTGTCTGTGTTGCCGAACAAGCACGACCACCTGATCGAAGCTCTCAACGACCGCGGATGGCGGGTACTTCAGTAATGACACAGGAACTCCTCGAAACCATGCGCGCGCTGCGCATCGGCCGGCCGCTGGTGGTTGCCATCGACGGGCCGTCAGGCTCAGGTAAATCGAGCGTGAGCAAGGAAGTCGCCCGCAGGCTCCGGCTGGCCTACCTGGACACCGGGGCGATGTACCGTGCCTTGACCTGGTACTGCCTGGCCGAAGGCATCGACCTTGCCGATACTCCTGCCGTGGAGCAGGCATCCCGGGACTTCGCCCTGGAATTGAGCACCAGCCCGCTGGAGGAATACGTGCGGGTGGGCGGGGTGGACGTTACCGACGCCATCCGCGAGCCGGCCATCTCCTCCGCCGTCAGCGCAGTGGCCACTACCCTCGGTGCCCGGACCGAACTGATCCGGCGGCAGCGGGACCTGATTGAAAAGCACCACCGCCGCATGGTGGTGGAAGGCAGGGACATCACCACCGTCGTCGCTCCCGGCGCCGAGGTGCGCATGCTCCTCACCGCCAGTGAAGAAGCCAGGCTGCGGCGGCGCGGGATCCAGCTGGGCGGCACGCAGAACGCCGAGCAGCTGGCTGCCCAGGTGACGCACCGGGATGCCAAGGACTCCACCGTGGTCAACTTCACCCAGGCGGCAGACGGTGTGGTCACGCTGGACTCCTCGGACCTGGACTTCGAACAGACTGTGGACGCAGCCCTCGTGATCGTCACCAAGGTCCTCAACCGTGACTGACGCCGGGGCAAGCCTGCCTTCCACGCTCACCACGGCGTGGAGCAGGCCGGTTGGCTGGATCCTGGACCACCTGGTCTACCGGACCACCGTGACCGGCAGGAGCAACGTTCCCACGGGCGGGCCGGTGATTTTCGCCGCGAACCACATCAGTTTCCTGGACGGGCCGGTGATGTTCGGCGCTGCTCCGCGGCCAATGCACATCCTGGTGAAACAGGAAATGTTCAAGGGCTTCCTGGGCCGGGTGCTCACAGCATCCGGACAGCTGCCGCTGGACCGGCGGGGGGACCGGGCTGCGCTGCAGCGCTGCAAGGACGTGCTCGACGCCGGCCGCTGCGTTGGGATCCTTCCAGAAGGAACACGGGGGAGCGGGGCAGCCGCTGACATCAATGGCGGCGTGGCCTGGCTGGCGCTGAACTCAGGGGCACCGGTGGTTCCGGTTGCCGTCCTGGGCACCCGGCAGGGCGATGAGCACCTGGACTTCGTGCCACGGCCCGGCCGGCGCTTCCACGTCAGCTTCGGATCAGCCCTCACGCTGGCCCGCCGGGCCGGCGAAACCGGGCGTGCTTCAATGGACAGGGCGGCGCAGGACATCCGTGCCGCGCTGGCAGGGCACGTCCAGGACACCATAGAACTCAGCGGGCAGCCCTTGCCCCACGCTGACCACAAAGACTTTTCAGCAGTAGCCGGGGACGCCGGCAGATGACCACTAAGGACAGTGCAATGAGCGACACCACCCAGACTTCCGGGCCTTCCGGCGCCGAGGACGAATACACGCCCACCGGCACCGACCAGGTTGCCGAACGGCTGGCAGCAATCGACGACGACGAAGCGGAACTGCGTGCCGCGTCCCTTCGGGCCGGCCTTGAGGACTACGACCTTGACGAGGATGACGCTGCCCTCCTGAGCGGGGAATACGGCGACGAGGAATTTGACGGTCCGGTCAAGCTCGATCCCGTCCTGGCGATCATCGGCCGGCCCAATGTGGGGAAATCCACGCTGGTAAACCGCATCCTGGGCCGGCGTGAAGCAGTGGTGGAGGACACCCCGGGCGTCACCCGTGACCGCGTCATGTATTCAGCCAACTGGAATGGCCGCAACTTCACCCTGGTGGACACCGGCGGGTGGGAACACGACGCCCGCGGCATCCATGCCCGGGTTGCCGAACAGGCCGAGATGGCCGTTGAACTCGCCGACGCCGTGCTCTTCGTGGTGGACTCGGCCGTCGGCGCCACCGCCACGGATGAAGGCGTCATGAAGATGCTGCGCCGCAGCAAGAAACCGGTCATCATGGTCGCCAACAAAGTGGACGACTTCGCCCAGGAAGCGGACAGCGCCGCACTGTGGGGCCTCGGCTTCGGTGAACCGTACCCGGTCTCGGCCCTGCACGGCCGCGGTGTGGCCGACCTCCTCGATCACGTCATGGACGTACTGCCGGAGTTCTCCACCATTGAGGGAACGGACCGCTCCGGCGGCCCGCGCCGCATTGCCCTCATCGGCCGGCCCAACGTGGGCAAGTCCTCGCTGCTGAACAAGCTGGCCGGATCAGAACGCGTGGTGGTGGACAACACCGCCGGCACCACCCGTGACCCGGTGGATGAATTCATCGAACTCGGCGGCCGCACCTGGCGGTTCGTCGACACCGCGGGAATCCGGCGCCGCCAGCACATGGCCCAGGGCGCGGACTACTATGCCTCGCTCCGGACGCAGGCCGCGCTGGAGAAGGCGGAGGTCGCCGTCGTCCTCCTTGCGGTGGACGAGGTCCTCAGCGAGCAGGACGTGCGCATCCTGCAGCTGGCCATCGAATCGGGCCGCGCGCTGGTGCTGGCCTTCAACAAGTGGGACCTGCTCGACGACGAACGCCGCCGCTACCTGGAACGCGAAATCGAGCAGGACCTGGCCCACGTCGACTGGGCGCCGCGCGTCAACATCTCCGCCAAGACGGGATGGCACAAGGACCGCCTGGTCCCGGCCCTTGACCTGGCGCTGGAGAACTGGGACAAGCGCATCCCCACCGGGCGGCTCAACGCCTTCCTGGGCGAGCTCGTTGCCGCGCACCCGCACCCGGTCCGCGGCGGCAAGCAGCCCCGCATCCTCTTCGGCACCCAGGCCTCCAGCCGGCCGCCGAAGTTCGTGCTGTTCACCACCGGATTCCTGGACCCGGGATACCGCCGCTTCATCACCCGCCGCCTGCGCGAGACGTTTGGATTCCAGGGGACCCCCATCGAGGTCAGCATGCGCGTGCGCGAGAAGCGCGGCCGGAAGCGTTAATTGCGACACACCTTTGGGCTGAACACCGGAAAGTGTCACTGGCACCCCTTCGGATCGTGTAAGCTCTTCTAGGTGGTTCGGCCGGACTGCTGATGAGAATCCTTGGATTCGAATGCAGCGGAGAACGGCGGGACCAGCGGGCTGTAGCGCAGCTTGGTAGCGCACTTGACTGGGGGTCAAGGGGTCGCAGGTTCAAATCCTGTCAGCCCGACCAAAAAGCGGAAAGCGCCGGAGAATTTCTCCGGCGCTTTCCGCTTTTTTGGGTTCGTAGTGGTTCGGTGTCCCGGGCGGTACCGGGCACAGCGGCCAGTCAGCCGAGGGCGGCGTCGAGGGTAACGAAGCCGTAGCCTGCCGCACGGAGTTGGGATATCACCTGGGGGAGGGCCGCGGCGTCGAGCGTTGAGCCGTCGTCGGGGTTCGAGCCGAGGTGCATCAGGACGATCTCCCCGGGCTGTGCGGAGGCCATGACGCGTTGGACGACGAAGCCCGGTCCGCGGGTTCCGTTCATGGTGCCTTGCCAGCCCAGGGTGTCAACGGTCCACCGGACGGCCGCGTAGCCGGCACCGTTGACGTCAGCGATCGTGCGCGAATCACGGGCGCCGAACGGGAAGCGGAAGAACGGGAGGGGGTCTCCTCCCGCTGCCTCGATGGTCCTCTGTGCGCCGCTGATCTCGGCCGCGATCTGGGCGTCCGTCAGGGTGGTGAAGTCCGGATGGGTCATCGAGTGGTTGCCGATCCGATACCCCGCGTTGTAGATCAGCGCCGGGTCGGACGGGAACTGGTTCACCCAGTCTCCGGTAAGGAAGAACGTGCCCGGGACCCCGTTGGCTGCGAGGGTGCCGAGGATCGAACGGAGGGCGGCGTCGTTGGCGCCTGCGTCGAACGTCAGCGCTACGACCTTCTGCGTGGTCGGTATGCGTTCAAGGTCCACCCCCAGGAGCGACGACGGGACACTGGTGTAGATAACCTCCGTCCTGCCGCTGGCCGCGTGCCACAGGATCGAACCATGCTGGAAGTCGCTGCGGCGCCCACCGGTGATGCCGTATTCGCCGCTGATCGGGTAGCCGAGCCGGCTGCGCTCCCAGCCGAGGGCCACCCACTGGGCCCGGATGCCTCCATATACCTCGTGGGCTCCCGTGGCGGGCGACCAGTAGATCGAGGAGCCACCGTTGGTTCCGCTGAAGTGGTTGTACCGGCCGATACCGTCGGGGGTGCCGGTTTCGTCCGTCAAGGGGAAACCGAGTACCCCGGCCGGTCCGCCGAGTGTGAGATATTGTCCGCGGATGGCGCCGTGGACTTCGTGGGCTCCGGTGCCGGGGCTCCAGTAGATCGATCCTCCGGCGAAGTCGTTGTACCGGCCGCCGGCGCCTGGGGTGGTGGCCTCGTCGGTGAGCGGGAAGCCAAACAGGCCTGCGGGTCCACCGAATGCGAGGTAGTGCCCGCGGATGGCGCCGTGGACTTCGTGGGCTCCGGTGCCGGGGCTCCAGTAGATCGATCCTCCGGCGAAGTCGTTGTACCGGCCGCCGGCGCCTGGGGTGGCGGTTTCGTCGGTGAGCGGGAAGCCAAACAGGCCTGCGGGTCCACCGAATGCGAGGTAGTGCCCGCGGATGGCGCCGTGGACTTCGTGGGCTCCGGTGCCGGGGCTCCAGTAGATCGATCCTCCGGCGAAGTCGTTGTACCGGCCGCCGGCGCCTGGGGTGGCCGTTTCGTCGGTGAGCGGGAAGCCAAACAGGCCTGCGGGTCCACCGAATGCGAGGTAGTGCCCGCGGATGGCGCCGTGGACCTCGTGCGCTCCCGTGCCCGGGCTCCAGTAGATCGTTCCGCCCGTGTAGTCCTGGGCACGGCCCCCGGCGATGTCGTACGCGCTGCCGACAGGCGTGCCGAGGAACGATGCGCCGCCGAGCTGCTCATAGTGCTGGACGATTGCATCGTCGCCGGTTTGCCCGGCCATCGCCGCGGGGACGCCCCGCTGCCCAGCCACCGCTGATGCGGCAGCCACGGATGGTGCCGGCGGTGTTCCCCCAAGGCCACCGCCAAGCGCGAGGGCCAAGGCTATTCCGAGGACGGCGGGTCGGTAGCGGCGCATTGTGACCCCTTCGTGCTGATCGAGACATGCGAGCCTTGCTCACGACGCTACGCCCGGGCCGCATGCCCGGATAGGACCGGAAGTCCCGAACCGCAACCCCATCCGGCGTGGGGCCTGCCTGCGGCGCTGCTCCACTGCCGGGCCCGATCTTCCTACTTCAGGAACCTGGACGTCCTGCGGTCCGCCAGGATCTTGCCCTTCGTCTGGCAGGTGGGGCAGTACTGCAGGGCCGTATCCGCGAACGAAACTTCCCGCACCGTGTCACCACAAACAGGGCAGGGCTGGCCCGTGCGGGCATGCACCCGCATGTGGCTGCGTTTGACGTCCTTAAGGTCCTTGGGCGGCTTGCCCCGCGCCTCCGCCAGCGCTTCGCCGAGCACGCTGTGGATGGAGTCGTACAGCACCTGCACGGTCTGCCGGTCCAGGGACTTCGCAATGGCGAAGGGCGAAATCCGCGCGGCGTGCAGGATCTCGTCACTGTAGGCGTTGCCGATGCCGGCAATGACGCTCTGGCTGCGCAGGAGTCCCTTGATCTGCTGCGGGCTGCCGGCAAGGATCTCCGCCAGCATGTCGGCGTCGAACGCTTCGGTAAAGGGATCCGGGCCGAGGGCGGCGATGCCGGGCACCTCCTGTGGATCCCGCACCACGTAGACCGCCAGGCTCTTCTTGGTACCCGCTTCCGTCAGGTCCAGGCCACGGGGACCGTTCGGGCCCGAGAAGGTACAGCGGACTGCGATGAGGCCCTTGCCCATCCGCAACTGGCTGTCTGCGGGGGAGTCCGTGAAGCGGACCCAGCCGGCGCGCGCCAAGTGGAACACCAGGGAGATGCCGTCCGTGTCGATGCTGATGAACTTTCCAAACCGGCGGACGCCGGACACAGTGCGCCCCTCGATGGCGTTGAAGGGCGGATCCGCCGTCTTGAGCACCGCGAAGGAGACAACCTGCAGTTTGGAGACCACGCAGCCGCGCAGCTGTTCATCAAGGAAGGTGGCCAGGCCAGCCACCTCAGGCAGTTCCGGCATGGCTAACGGTCCTCTCCCAACAATGTTGCACCGGTGCTTGCACTCATGCATCCCATCCTGTCAGAAAGGCCGGTGCCGGCCCCGGCAGATATGCCTATACTTTCAGCGGCGGCCCGATTGACGGGCCCCTTTTGACCTTGGCGTGCACCCCGATGAAAGGCCTCCCATGAGCAACATTCCCGAAGACCTGTCCTACACCGCCGAACATGAGTGGGTCAGCGCCCCGAATGCCGACGGCGTGGTCCGCGTGGGAATCACCGACTTTGCCCAGGACGCCCTCGGGGATGTCGTTTACGCCCAGATGCCCGAGGTCGGCACAAAGATTACGGCAAACGAAGTGGTGGGTGAGGTGGAGTCCACCAAGAGCGTGAGCGACATCTACGCGCCCGTTTCCGGCGAAGTGGTGGCCCGGAACGAGTCCCTGGACAGCGATTCGGCCCTCATCAACTCCGACCCGTACGGCGACGGCTGGCTCATCGAGGTCAAACTGGCCGAGCCCGACGCGGTTGAGTCCCTGCTCAGTGCATCCGAGTACGAACAACAGGTAGGCTAAAGCTAACCGGTAATTCCGGTCCGGCCCCGCGTCGCAGGCACCGCGTCTTCGCACGTCAGGGCCGGATCGCGGGAGCCGGTGCCGGACCTGCCGGGCAGGGTCGGAGAGTACACGTTGGTTGTGGGCCTGATGCCCGCAACGTCTAAGAGGAGGAATCCATGGCTGGCCACAGACACAACCCTGCCGAGGGGGAGTACGGCACGGGTGCGGCTAAGGCGTCGGAGACCACCTCGATCCACCTCACCCCCGTCACCGACGAACCCACCATCGCCCCCCGATTGTCCTCGGATGAGCGCAACTCCGTGGAGGCCCTGCCCGCCGGTTCGGCGCTGCTGGTGGCCCACAGCGGCCCGAATGCCGGCGCCCGGTTCCTGCTGGATTCCGACGTCACCACTGCCGGCCGCCACCCGGACGCGGACATTTTCCTCGACGATGTCACGGTGTCCCGCCGGCACGTCGAATTCCGGCGCACCGCACGCAGCTTCGAAGTCGTGGACAAGAACAGCCTGAACGGCACCTACGTTAACCATGACCGCGTGGACCGCGTGGAGCTGAAGTCGGGCAGCGAGGTCCAGATCGGCAAGTTCCGCCTCACCTTCTACCTGAGCCCTGCCACGGCCGCAGGCCGCAGCTGACCCGGGGACCGCTGCCTGTGGCAATGGCACAACCGGAACGCCGGGGTCCCCAGGTCCTGAACATCGGCGAGGTCCTCGCCCAGCTGAGCGCCGACTTCCCGGGTATGACCGCGTCGAAGATCCGGTTCCTTGAGGAAAAAGGGCTGATCAACCCCCGGCGGACCCCTGCCGGCTACCGGCAGTATTCCGACGGCGACGTTGAGCGGCTGCGCTTCGTGCTGGCCCTGCAGCGGGACCAGTACCTGCCGCTGAAAGTCATCAAGGACTACCTTGACGCCATCGACAGGGGCGAGCGCCCGGAGAACCTGCCGCCCGGCGTCGTGGTTTCGCCGCGCATCGTCTCTGACGAGCTGGCGGCGGAACTGCAGAGCCGCGGCCGCAAGCTGAGTGAGGAACAGCTCCGCACCGAATCAGGTGCCAGTGTTCCCCTGCTGCAGTCACTCCTGGACTTCGGCCTCATCAGCCACAGCAACGGCCAGTTCGACGAGCATGCCCTCCAGGTTGCCCGAGCCTGCGTCCAGCTGGAAAGCCACGGCCTGGAACCCCGGCACCTTCGGCCGTTCCAGGCAGCAGCCGAACGGGAATTCGGCCTGGTGGAACGCGCGGTCGCACCCCTTGCCTCGCGCAGGGACCCGGCATCGCAGGCGCGTGCAGCCGAGGCCGCCCGCGAGATCAGCGACCTCTGCCTCACCCTGCACCGGGCCCTGGTGCAGGACCACATCTCACGCATGGACATCTGATGATCGAAGTCGAGATTGTAGGCGTTCGGATCGAACTGCCTTCCAACCAGCCGCTGGTCCTGCTTAAGGAGATGCACGGCGAACGCCATGTTCCCATCTGGATCGGCACCCCGGAGGCCAGCGCCATCGCCCTGGCCCAGCAGGGGGTGGTTCCGCCCCGGCCTATGACCCACGACCTCCTGGTGGACGTGGTGGAGTCCCTGGGCCACTCGGTGGTCAGCGTGAACATTGTCGCCGTGGAGGACAACATCTTCTACGGGCAGCTGCAGTTCGAGAACGGCACCACGGTGAGCTCAAGGGCCTCGGATGCCCTGGCGATCGCCCTGCGGGCGAAGTGCCGGATCTGGTGCGCCGACTCCGTCATGGATGAAGCCGGAGTCCGCATTACGGAGCACGACGAGGGGGAGGACGCCGAGCCCGGCCCCACGGTGGATGAGGAACGCGAACTGCGCCGTTTCCGCGAATTCCTGGACGACGTGGAACCAGAGGATTTCGACGGCTAAGGTCACGTTAAGGTTAAAGTTAAGCCTGAAACTTTCGACACGCCTCTTCCAAGCCCCCAGGGTCTTTGACCTCGGGACCCGCCGGGCCTAACGTCGAAGTATCAAGTTCCCTTGCTTACGGCACCCGCGCAAGTCACACTGGAAAGTGCGCCCCGCGGAAAAATTACACGCATGGTCTTCATGCCAAGGCAGCCGTGTCAGTTCCGGGGGAGCGTACGACAAGGAGGATCCAGGTGAGTCCCAAAGGCGAAGCAGGCGGGCTGAAACAGCCCACGGCTGGTGTTGCTGTGCCCGTGAGCGGTGCCCAAGGCCTCCTGTTCACCGAGGATCTCCCCGTCCTGGACGAAGACGCGGGCTACCGCGGACCCACCGCCTGCAAGGCTGCAGGCATCACCTACCGCCAGCTGGATTACTGGGCCCGCACCGGCCTGGTTGAGCCCGCCGTCCGCGGTGCTGCCGGATCCGGCTCGCAGCGGTTGTACGGCTTCCGCGACATCCTGGTGCTCAAGGTGGTTAAGCGCCTCCTCGATACGGGAGTTTCCCTCCAGCAGATCCGGACCGCCGTCGAGCACCTGCGGGAGCGGGGTGTCGAGGACCTGGCCCAGATCACGCTGATGAGCGACGGCGCCAGCGTCTACGAGTGCACCTCCGCCGACGAAGTCATCGACCTGGTCCAGGGCGGCCAGGGCGTCTTCGGCATCGCGGTGGGTCGCGTCTGGCGCGAAGTTGAAGGCAGCCTTGCCTCGCTGCCCAGCGAGCACGCCGCCGAGCAGTCCTTTCCCGACGACGAGCTGAGCAAGCGCCGCGCCGCACGGAAGATCAGCTGACGTCCAAAACCTCACGACAGACCAAGGGCCGCCCTCCAGCTGGAGGGCGGCCCTTGCTTTTCAATCAGTGTCTGTGGGGTTGGTCAGCGCGCGCGGCTGCGCAGGCCGCTGCCGGCCGCCATCAGGTTGGACAGGAGGTCATCAAACAGACCTGCCGCCGACTTGGCGGAGTCTCCCGGCCAATGGTGCACCGGGTGGGCGGCGCCTTGGATTTGCTGCCAGTTTGCCTGCTCCGGGATGCGCGGGCTCAGCAGCAGCTCGCCGAACATGGACTCCATCTCCGCGAGCCGGTACGTGTGCTCGGAGGAGCCGCTCCGCACCCTGTTGGCTACGATGCCAGCCGGTGTCAGGCCGGGCGCAAACTCCTGCTTGAACAGCTGGATGGCGCGCATGGTCCGTTCCGTTCCGGCCACCGAAAACAGTCCCGGCTCGGCAACCAGGGCAACCTTGTCGCTGGCCGCCCAGGCCATGCGGGTCAGGCCGTTCAGCGACGGAGGGCAGTCGACCAGGACCAGCTGGTAGCCATCGGCGCCGGCCAGGACCGCTGAAAGCCGGCGAAGGTCGCGGCGGCCCAGGTCCGGCCGGTCGTAGATGCCGGTGTAGGCGGAGCCGACGGCGACATCCAGGACAGCGGGCCCGGAACCAT
Organism: Arthrobacter sp. NQ7; assembly: GCF_029581595.2. Lineage (NCBI taxonomy): Bacteria > Bacillati > Actinomycetota > Actinomycetes > Micrococcales > Micrococcaceae > Arthrobacter > Arthrobacter sp. NQ7. The sequence continues at coordinate 37,492 of NZ_JARFXU020000018.1, forward strand.
TGGAGGGGGTGCGGTCCGCCCAAGTACTGCGCACCACATTCTCAGCCAGCTTTGCCCGGCGGGGACTCTTCAGCATCCTGCCGATATCCAGCTGGTCACCGGGGTGGACTCCGAGGGCGGTGGTGGCGTCGGCATGCGGATCGAGGTCCACCACGAGCGTGCTGACTCCCGCGGCCAGCGCCGCAGACGCCAATCCTGTGGTGACGGAAGTCTTGCCGACTCCACCCTTGAGGCTGCTGATGCTGACTACTTGCACTTGAGAGACCAAAACCTAACGCCGGATGCCGTGTTGGGGGTAATGTTTGCCACGGCAGAGCCGAAGCCGGACGGTCCTGCCGCCCTACTCATCATATGTTGATGCGTCGGCGAATCCTGCTTTATCGGGCGTCGGCATGGCACCGACTGTGCTGCCGGGGTGGTTTCCGCCAGCAAGGCTGAAAGCGTTCGGGACATGACGGGGAATTCTGTGACCGTGGCCACAAAGATTTGTGTTTGTCCTTGTAGGTCCTAGACACTGTGACCACTCATTCGATCCACCCCGCAATGATGCAGGAGAAGCATGTTTTCCAAAATTCTGGTGGCCAACCGCGGCGAAATCGCGATCAGGGCCTTCCGCGCCGGCTACGAGCTGGGCGCCAAGACCGTTGCCGTTTTTCCCCAAGAGGACCGAAACTCCATCCACCGCCAGAAAGCGGATGAGGCGTACCTGATTGGTGAGGAAGGCCATCCCGTCCGGGCGTACCTGGACGTGGCGGAGGTGGTCCGGGTGGCCAAGGAGTCGGGCGCGGACGCCATTTACCCCGGTTACGGCTTCCTGTCCGAAAACCCGGACCTTGCCCGCGCTGCAACGGAGGCCGGCATCACCTTTGTCGGCCCGCCCGCCGAGGTGCTGGAGCTTGCCGGTAACAAGGTGGCTGCCCTTAAGGCTGCCCGTGAAGCAGGCGTCCCGGTCCTGAAGTCCAGCGAGCCGTCAAAGGACCTGGATGAGCTTTTGGCCGCGGCCGACGAGATCGGCTTCCCGATCTTCGCGAAGGCCGTGGCAGGCGGTGGTGGCCGTGGCATGCGCCGGGTGGACACCCGCGAGGCCCTGCCCGAAGCCCTGAAGTCGGCCATGCGTGAAGCGGATGCCGCGTTCGGCGATCCCACCATGTTCCTGGAGCAGGCGGTCCTGCGCCCCCGGCACATCGAGGTGCAGATCCTCGCGGACGCCGAGGGCAACGTGATGCACCTCTTCGAACGCGACTGCTCGATCCAGCGGCGGCACCAGAAGGTCATCGAGATTGCGCCGGCCCCGAACCTGGACGACAGCATCCGCCAGGCCCTCTACCGGGATGCGGTGAAGTTCGCCAAGGCACTCAAATACGTCAACGCCGGCACCGTGGAATTCCTGGTGGACACCGAAGGCGAGCGGGCCGGCCAGCACGTCTTCATTGAAATGAACCCCCGCATCCAGGTGGAGCACACCGTCACCGAGGAAGTCACGGACGTGGACCTGGTGCAGGCCCAGATGCGGATCGCCTCCGGTGAGACGCTCGCCGACCTTGGACTCTCCCAGGACACGGTCAGGCTTCGCGGCGCCGCCCTGCAGAGCCGCATCACCACCGAGGACCCCGCCAATGGCTTCCGGCCCGACGTCGGAAAAATCACCGGGTACCGCTCGGCAGGCGGCGCAGGCGTACGGCTGGACGGCGGCACGGTGTACTCCGGCGCCGAGATCAGCCCGCACTTCGACTCCATGCTGGTCAAGCTCACCTGCCGCGGCCGGGACTACCCCGCCGCCGTGGCACGTGCCCGCCGCGCCCTCGCCGAGTTCCGCATCCGCGGCGTCTCCACGAACATCCCCTTCCTGCAGGCAGTGCTGGATGACCCGGACTTCATCGCCGGTGACGTCGCCACCAACTTCATCGACCAGCGCCCGGAACTGCTCAAGGCCCGCGTCTCCGCCGACCGCGGCACCAAGCTCCTGACCTGGCTGGCCGATGTCACCGTCAACAAGCCCAACGGCGAACTCACGGTCCACTCGAACCCGGCCCACAAGCTGCCGGACGTCAAGGGCCGGCAGGCGGCACCCGGTTCCCGCCAGAAACTCCTGGAACTGGGGCCGGAAGGCTTCGCCAGGGCACTGCGTGAACAGACCGCCGTTGCTGTCACGGACACCACCTTCCGCGATGCGCACCAGTCCCTGCTGGCCACCCGCGTGCGCACCCGCGACCTCGTGGCCGCCGGACCTGCGGTCACCCACCTGCTGCCGGAACTGCTCTCCGTGGAAGCCTGGGGGGGTGCCACGTACGACGTCGCCCTGCGGTTCCTTGGCGAGGACCCCTGGGACCGCCTGGCCGCCCTCCGCGAGGCTATGCCGAACGTCTGCCTCCAGATGCTGCTCCGAGGCCGCAACACCGTGGGATACACCCCGTACCCGGAGGAAGTCACCGAGGCCTTCGTCAACGAGGCAGCCGCCACCGGCATCGATATCTTCCGGATCTTCGACGCCCTGAACGATGTCAGCCAGATGGCCCCCGCCATCCGCGCGGTCCGGGCCACCGGAACCGCCGTCGCCGAGGTGGCGCTGTGCTACACCGGCGACCTGCTGGACCCGGCCGAGAAGCTCTACACGCTGGACTACTACCTCGAGCTGGCGCAGAAGATCGTCGACGCCGGCGCCCACATCCTGGCCATCAAGGACATGGCCGGCCTGCTGCGGCCGGCCGCTGCCGCGAAGCTGGTCGCTGCCCTCCGGGAGCGCTTCGACCTGCCGGTGCACCTGCACACGCACGACACTGCGGGCGGCCAGCTGGCCACGCTGCTGGCTGCCGTTGACGCCGGTGTGGACGCCGTCGATGTTGCCTCCGCGTCGCTGGCCGGCACCACCAGCCAGCCCTCGGCGTCTGCCCTTGTCGCAGCCCTGGCCCACACCCCCCGGGACACCGGCCTGAGCCTGGACGCCGTCAGTTCCCTCGAGCCGTACTGGGAAGCCGTGCGCCGTGTCTACGCCCCGTTCGAGTCCGGCCTTCCGGGCCCCACCGGCCGGGTCTACAAGCACGAGATTCCCGGCGGCCAGCTCTCCAACCTCCGGCAGCAGGCCATGGCTCTCGGCCTGGGCGAGCGGTTTGAAGCCATCGAGGACATGTACACCGCTGCCGACCGCATCCTTGGCCACCTGGTGAAGGTCACGCCATCCTCCAAGGTGGTGGGTGACCTCGCCCTGCACCTGGTGGGCCTCAACGCCGACCCCGCGGACTTCGAAGCGAACCCGCAGAACTACGACATCCCGGATTCGGTGATCGGCTTCCTGTCCGGCGAGCTCGGCGATCCTCCCGGAGGCTGGCCGGAGCCGTTCCGCACCAAGGCCCTGCAGGGCCGCAGCGTGAAGGTCCGTGACGCTGAACTCAGCGCCGAGGACAGCGCGGCGCTGAAGTCCGACTCGAAGACCCGCCAGCACACGCTCAACCGGCTGCTCTTCGATGGTCCCACCAAGGACTACCTGAAGAGTGTGGAGACGTACGGCAACATCTCGGTCCTCGACACCCGCGACTACCTGTACGGCCTCCAGCGCGGCACCGAGCATGAGATCCAGCTGGAGCGCGGCGTCCGCCTCATCGCTTCCCTGGAAGCCGTCTCGGAGCCGGACGAAAAGGGCATGCGCACGGTCATGTGCACCCTCAACGGCCAGTCCCGGCCGGTGGTGGTGCGTGACCGCTCCGTGGTCAGCAATGTCAAGGCTGCCGAAAAGGCCGATCCCGCCCAGCCCGGCCAGGTGGCGGCACCGTTTGCCGGCGCTGTTACCGTCACGGTCAAACCGGGCGACACCGTCAAGGCAGGCGACACGGTGGCAACGATCGAGGCCATGAAGATGGAAGCATCGATTACGACGCCGGTCGGCGGCAAGGTGTCCCGCCTCGCCATCTCCGCGGTGGAGCAGGTCCAGGGCGGAGACCTGCTGCTGGTCATCGAGCAGTAACAACCCCCACACCAACGAAAAGGCCGCTCCCACGGGGGAGCGGCCTTTTCGTTGTTCCTGGTGGGGGTGGCGGCCGGCTAGGAACGCGGCGCCGCGTACATTTCCTCGATGACGGTTTCGAAGTCCTTCATCACCTGGGCCCGCTTCACTTTCATGGAGGGGGTCAGGTGCCCGGAGGCTTCGGTGAAGTCGGCCGGGACAATGCGGAAGGACTTGATGGCCTCGGCCTGGGAGACCGAGGTGTTGGCGGCGGTAATCAGGTCCTGTACGGCTGCCTTCACCACGGGATTCGCGGCGGCCTGCTCCAGGGTGGTGTCTGCGGGGAGGCCGTGGCGCTGGAGCCAGCCCGGCAGGGCCTCCTGGTCGAGGGTGACCAGGGCGCCAATGAACGGCCGGTTGTCGCCCACCACCAGCACCTGGGACACCAGGGCGTCGGCGCGGATCTGGTCCTCGAGCAGGGCGGGGATAACGTTCTTGCCGCCGGCGGTGACGATGATTTCCTTCTTGCGGCCGGTGATCCAGACGAAGCCTTCATCGTCCAGCCGCCCGATGTCACCGGTGTGGAACCAGCCGTCCGTGAAGGCATCGGCGGTCAAGTCTTCCCGGCGGTAGTAGCCCCGCATGACGCAGACGCCCTTGGCAAGGATCTCGCCGTCGTCGGCAATTTTCACCGCGTTGCCCGGCAGGGGTTTACCGACCGAGCCGATCTTGATCCGCGACGGCGTGTTCACCGTGATGGGGGCCGTGGTTTCGGTGAGGCCGTAGCCTTCCAGCACCTGCAGCCCGATGCCCTGGAAGAAGTGGCCCAGCCGTTCGCCCAGCGGACCGCCGCCGGACACTGCGTGGGCAACGTGGCCGCCCATGGCGGCGCGTAGTTTGCCGTACACCAGCTTGTCGAACAGCGCGTGTTTCACCTTCAGGCCCAACCCAACCCGGCCGTCCTGGCGGGCTTTGGAGAACGCGATGGCGGTTTCGGCTGCCCGGTGGAAGATGGCGCCCTTGCCGCCGTCCTCGGCCTTGGTAAGGGCGGAGTTGTAGACCTTTTCGAAGACCCGGGGCACCGCGAGGATGAAGGTCGGCTCATAGCTTTGCAGATCCGCGAGGAGGTTCTTGATGTCGGGTGTATGCGCCACGGTGGTCCCGGCGGCCATGGCCAGCACCGAGATGAAGCGGGCGAAGACGTGCGCCAGCGGCAGGAACATGATGGTCTTGGCGTTCTCGTGGACGATCTCGCCGATGATGGCCAGGGCGTTGTCCGAAAGTTCCACGAAGTTGCCGTGCGTGAGTTCGCACCCCTTGGGCCGTCCCGTGGTTCCGGAGGTATAGATAATGGTGGCAACATCGCGGAGGCCCGCTGCGGCCCGCCGGGATTCAAGTTCCTCATCGCTGACGCCGCGGCCTGCCTCGCGGAGGCTGTCCAGTCCCTGGCCCTCGAGCTGCCACACGTGCTGCACGGCCGTGAGGCCCTCGGCCGTAACCGCCTGGCGGATGACGTTTTCGTGGTGGGCCGATTCGCTGAACGCAGCCACGGCGCCGGAGTCCCCCAAATTCCAGGCAACCTGGGACGGGGACGAGGTCTCGTAGATGGGAACGGAAACCGCCCCTGCGAACCAGATGGAGAAGTCCACCAGCGCCCACTCGTATCGGGTCCGGGACATGATTCCCACGCGGTCGCCGGCGCCGACTCCACTGGCGATCAGTCCCTTCGCCAGGGCCTGTACGTCAGCCAGGAACTCGGTGGCGCGCACGTCGCGCCATACGCCCGCGGCGTCCAGCCGGGAAAACAGTGCCGGATTGCCGGGCTTGGCCGCCTGCCGCAACACCAGGTCGGTGATGTTGGTTTCCGGTGGGACAACAACCAGGGGCGGAACACTGAATTCGCGCACTATAGCTCCTTTGATATCTGAAGTCCCGCGCAGGGGGTTTGCCTAAAGACTAGTACCCCGGGTGGAACAGTGCAGTACATAAACCTACTGGCGAGTAACTTAGCCGTCAATGCGCCGGGCACGGCGGCGTATGTTAGGACAATCCTGCCCGAGGCCTAGAATGGTGGACTATGTACGGACCGTTGCCCGGCGATCAGGCCGGCCCCCTCAGAAGGCAGGCTCCCTGGCGGCGCCGTCGTCCCGCCACCTACCGTCCGGGGCAGCTGCACGGCGGTGTGGGCGGACATCTTCGCCTCGGCCGCAAGGGACTGGCCATCGGCATCGACATCGGGGGCACCAAAGTTGCCGCCGGCGTTGTGGACGCCGAAGGGCGGATCCTCAGTGAGGCGCGCCGCTCCACACCAGGCACCGATCCGAGGGCCGTGGAACAGGTCATCGTGGAACTGGTGGAGGAGTTGGGCCGCGGCCACCGCATCTGGTCCGTGGGCATCGGCGCGGCTGGCTGGATGGACCTGGCCGGTGGCACCGTCCTTTTCAGTCCGCATCTTGCCTGGCGCAACGAGCCGCTGCGCGGGAACCTCCAGCGGCTCCTCCGCCGTCCGGTACTCCTGACCAACGACGCCGACGCCGCCGCCTGGGCCGAGTGGCGGTTCGGTGCCGGCCGTGGAGAAGACCGGCTGGTCTGCATCACTTTGGGGACCGGCATCGGCGGAGCCATGGTGATGGACGGCAGGGTGGAACGCGGGCGGTTCGGCGTTGCGGGGGAGTTCGGCCACCAGATCATCATGCCGGGCGGCCACCGGTGCGAGTGCGGCAACCGCGGCTGCTGGGAGCAGTATGCGTCCGGGAACGCCCTGGGCAGGGAAGCGCGGCTCCTTGCCAGGTCCAACTCGCCCGTGGCCCAGGACCTGCTGGCAGCCGTGGGCGGACATCCCGAAGCAATCACCGGCGCCATCGTGACGGAACTGGCCCTTGCCGGTGACCCCGCATCACGGGAGCTGATCGAGGAGGTCGGCGAATGGCTCGGCCTCGGGCTCGCCAACCTTGCCGCAGCCCTGGACCCCGGCCTCTTCGTTATCGGCGGCGGACTGTGCTCCGCCGGAGACCTTCTCCTGGAACCTGCCCGCAAAGCCTTTGCGCGGAACCTGACGGGCCGCGGTTTCCGGCCTGCAGCAGGGATAGAACTGGCTGCGCTTGGCCCCAACGCGGGCCTTATTGGGGCCGCGGACCTTTCCCGCGTCAGCAGCCGCGTCCGCCGATGACCACGGCGGTGCGGCCGGGGACCTAGACCCTGGCGCCGTCGTCGTCGCCGTTCTTTTCCTGCGGCAGCTTCATGATCAGGTACACCGTCCCAAGCACGAACACCGCAACGATCCCGACGATGGCCAGCAGGGGTGCCGACCGCCAGAACATCGCGGAAAGCAGCAGCGCCACGGGTCCACCCACAGCCCCGAGCCACGCCAGCATGGTCAGGGGGTCGGTGCCGGCCAGGCTGGGTGGTTCCTCCGGCACGAACTCCCCGTCGTCGTCGTCCACCTCATAGTCCCGGGGACCTTCGGCGGCTCCGTCCATGCGGGGCGCTTCCTGGCTGCCGCCCGCCTCCGCCCGGCGTTCGTCCGCCGATCGTTCCGCCGGCGGTGTACCGGCCAGCCCAAGCGGATCGAAGTCGCGGAAGCTGGGCGGCTCCGGCCTTTCCTCGCCCGGGGCACGCGTTCCCGCCGGCGGCTGCCCTCCGGGTGCGGGGGAATCGGGGCGGATCGCCACCGTGTCGGACTCGAGCCGTGCCACCAGATCCAGCCACACGGCATCATCCTGGTTGGCGCCCTGGTCCGGCTGCCCGGAGTCAGGCCTGTTCACTGGGGACCTCCTCTGCCGGTCCCGCCGCCGCGGCCTGGACGCGCCGGATGAAGTCGACGGACCCCTCGAAGATACGGTCGGCGTCGTTGTCCAGGGTGGCCACGTGGTAGCTGTTATCCAGCCGGATGACCTCCAGCGGGGCATGCGTCAGCCCGCGGCGCAGGACGTCCATGCTGGCATCGGACACCACGTGGTCCACGGCAGAGCGGTAGGCCTGGACGGGCGCGGTGACGCGGGGGAGGAGCCGGACCGTATCCCGGAACATCTTGTGCAGTTCATGGGCCGCGGCCACAGGCGTGCGGGCATACGCACCTTCGTCGACACCTGCCTTGAGGATGTCGTTGCCGATGGACGGGGTGCTTTTCAGCACCAGCTTGAGGATGCCGGCCAGCGACGCCCGCGGATCGTCGATGACCAGGCCCGGGTTCACCAGGACCACTCCGGCCACCGGGCGGGTGGCGGCGATGCGCAGGGCCAGCGCACCGCCCATGCTCAGTCCCGCCGCGAACACGTGGTCGCACTCGGCGTCCAGCTCCAGGAAGGCGTCATCGAGGGCACCATGCCACTGCTGCCAGCGGGTCCTGGCCAGGTCCTGCCACGTTGTCCCATGGCCAGGCAGCAACGGCATCCGGACGGCGAAACCGGCAGCGGCAAGAGCAGCAGCCCACGCCCGCAGTCCATGCGGGCTACCGGTGAAGCCATGGGACAGGACCACCCCGGTGCGCGCGCCTTCGCCGCGAAAGGCGCTGCTGAACGGGCTGTGGTCCGGGCCGGTGGTCATGGCGTCTCCAAGGTACTGGTGCGGCGGGCATGGGTGGCGACGAATTCCGCCGACCTGGCGAACACAGCGGGCGCGTCAACGTCCAGAGTAGCCACATGTCCGCTGCTGGCAAGCTCCACCACGTCAGCGAGGTTCCCGCCCAGCCCTTTCCGCAGCAGGGCCAGGGACGTCGGCGGGACCACGGCGTCCGTGCGCGACTTGAACACCTGGACCGGCGCGTCCACCCTGGGCAGGCTGCGCACCGCGGCAGCGAACAGCTTCTTCAATTCGTGGACTGCAGCCAGCGGAGTCAGGGAGTAGTCGCCGTCGTCGGTCGCCGGCGCCCCGGTCTGGTCCTCCTGGATCGGGACCGTGGTCCGCTGGAAATACTTGAGGAGGCCGATCACCCGCACCCGCCGGTCATAGAAGCTCAGGCCAGGGTTGACCACGCTCACCCCGGCCACGGGATGCCGGGACGCTGCAAGCAGCGCTATGGCACCGCCCATGGACAGGCCGGCCGTGAAGCAGGTTTCCGTCCTGCCGGCCAGCTCAAGGAAAGACTCCTCATAGCTGCGGTACCAGTCCTTCCAGCCGGTCCTGGCCAGCTGCCGCCAGTCTGTGCCATGGCCGGGAAGCAGGGGAACGGAGACGGCGTAGCCGAGGTCGGCAAGATGCTGCGCCCAGGGAAGGATACTGATGGGACTGCCGGTGAATCCGTGGCAAATGGCGATCCCGACGGCGGCATTGGCACCGTGGCCCGGATAGCTGAAAGCGGCTGGACGGGACGGGACACTGCTTTCAGTCATGACTCCATCGTGTCACTGTTCCCGCCAATTCTCACTAGAGTAGGGTTGCATTGAATCGCTGGCCAGGCCCGATGCAGGGCCTGGAGGCTGCCTTCCGGAGAGGTTCACCACGTGTTCTATTGGGTCATGAAAAGGATCTTCCTCGGTCCGGTGATCAAGCTGCTGTTCCGGCCCTGGGTCAAGGGCCTGGACAACATCCCGGCGCAGGGGGCCGCAATCATCGCCTCCAACCACCTGTCGTTTTCCGATTCAATTTTCATGCCGCTCATGGTGCGCCGGCCCGTGGTGTTCCTGGCCAAATCGGAATACTTCACCGGCACGGGCATCAAAGGCAGGCTGACTGCCGCGTTCTTCCGCCTGACCAACCAGCTGCCCATGGACCGGTCCGGCGGCGCTGCCTCTGCCGCCTCCCTGAACGCCGGCATGGAGGTCCTCAACGCCGGCGGCCTCCTGGGCATCTATCCCGAGGGCACGCGAAGCCCTGACGGCCGGCTCTACCGGGGCAAGGTGGGGGTGGCCCGGTTGGCGCTGCAGGCCGGCGTCCCCGTGATTCCGGTTGCCATGATCGGCACTGACAAGGTCCAGCCCATCGGCAAGCGGCTGCCCAACATCCGCAGGATCGGGATGATCTTCGGCGAACCGCTGGACTTCAGTGAGTACCGGGACCAGGCCGACGACAGGACGGTCCAGCGCAAGGTCACCGACGACATCATGGCCCGGCTGATGCGCCTCTCCGGACAGGAATACGTCGACGAATACGCGGCGGTGGTCAAGCTTCGGCTCGCGGGCAAGCCGGAGGAACCGCAGGCCGCCGCTGAACCCCTTGCTGCTCCGGTGGCTGCCCAGGGTGAATTCGTGCAGGGCGGGGCCGCCGCCCCCGGCAGCCCGGCATCCGCCGGCCCCGTTGAAGAGGACGACGCCGGGCGACCGGCCGCGGGGTAGCGGAATCTTACCGGGCCCGGCAGCGCGGTTGTGACGGGCCGGGCGGTCACCGTGACGGCGCGGTGCCCGCCGGCGCTGCCCTGCCGGTAGTCTTGGAGGGTGACTGAGCTATCTGCAAAACCTGCCTTTTCGCCGTCCAGCACCGCCCAGAGCGGAGCGGCCAACTATCCCGGACTGGACAACTGGCGGGACCTTCCCATTTCCCAGCAGCCCAGCTGGCAGGACCCGGAAGTCTTTGAAGCGTCGGTGAAGGAACTGTCGGTCCTTCCACCCCTGGTGTTCGCCGGTGAAGTGGACGTGCTCCGTGAGCGGTTGGCCGCCGCTGCCCAGGGCAAGGCGTTCCTGCTGCAGGGCGGCGACTGCGCGGAAACCTTTGAGGCCGCCACGGCAGACAAGATCAGCGCCCGCGTCAAGACGATCCTCCAGATGGCCGTGGTCCTTACCTACGGCGCCGCCATGCCCGTCATCAAGATGGGCCGGATGGCCGGCCAGTTCGCCAAGCCCCGCTCGTCCAACGACGAAACCCGGAACGGTGTCACCCTGCCGGCCTACCGCGGCGACATCGTCAACGGATACGAGTTCACGCCCGAATCCCGTGGCCACGACGCGTCCCGTATGCTCCGGGCGTACCACACCTCGGCATCCACGCTGAACCTGATCCGCGCCTTCACGCAGGGCGGTTTCGCCGACCTCCGGTCGGTACACCAGTGGAACAAGGGCTTCACTGAGAATCCCGCCCACGCCCGGTACGAATCGCTGGCCCGGGACATCGACCGTGCCATCAAGTTCATGGACTCATGCGGTGCTGACTTCGAAGCCCTCAAGCGGGTGGAGTTCTTTGCCAGCCACGAAGCCCTGCTGCTGGATTACGAACGCGCCCTGACCCGCATCGACTCCCGGACCGGATTCCCCTACGACACCTCCGCCCATTTCCTCTGGATCGGCGAGCGGACCCGGGAACTGGACCACGCCCACGTGGACTTCCTCTCCCGCGTCCGGAACCCTATCGGCGTCAAGCTCGGCCCCTCCACCACCGGGGACGACGCCCTGCGCCTGATCGACAAGCTTGACCCGGAGCGCGAACCCGGCCGCCTTACCTTCATCACGCGCATGGGCGCCGGCAACATCCGTGAAAAGCTGCCCGCCGTCGTCGAAAAAGTCACCGCCTCCGGGGCCCAGGTCCTGTGGGTCACCGATCCGATGCACGGCAACACGGTCACCTCGCCGAACGGGTACAAGACGCGCAATTTCGACGACGTCATTGACGAAGTGCGTGGCTTCTTCGAGGTGCACCACGGCCTGGGCACGATCCCGGGCGGGCTGCACGTGGAAATGACCGGCGACGACGTGGCCGAGTGCCTGGGCGGCGCCGACCCGATCGACCAGGACGCCTTCCTGGACCGCTACGAATCGGTCTGCGATCCCCGCCTGAACCACATGCAATCCCTGGAGATGGCGTTCCTGGTGGCCGGAGCCCTCGCCAAGCACTAGGAGAATCATGGATGAAGGCGGGCCGGTGCTGCCTGCCCGCCTTCGCTACACAACGGTGATCGTGATGACAGATCCCTCCGGGACCTCCCGGTTCACCGGCGATTGATCCCGCACGGTCCCGAAGAAGCCGCCCAGGATGTTGTTGACGCGGACCTCGAACCCCAGTGCTTCCAGTGCCTTGCGTGCATCTGACGCCTGCTTGCCGATATAGCTGGGGACCTGGACCATTTTGGGCCCCTTGGAGACCGTCAGGGTGACGGTCCCTCCCCGGGTCAGCGTCCCGTTAGCAGGGGACTGGCTGACGACGGCGCCCTTGGGCACGTTCCTGTCGAACACTTCGTCCGGGGCCACCGCAGCGGTAAGGCCTGCTGCCTTGACCGCGGCCACCGCATCATCCTTGGCTTTGCCCACGACCACGGGAACAGGAATCGGCTGCGGCCCCTTGGAAACCGCAATCTGGACGGGCGTACCATGGCGGGAGGGCGTGCCGGCGGCGGGATCCTGCGACAGCACGGTCCCTGCCGCTGCCTGGTCATCGAACTGCTCGGTGACGGTCCCCAGCGCCATGCCGGCCGCATTGAGGGCGTTCTTCGCATCCGTCAGCGTCCCGCCCGCGAGTTTCGGCAGGGGGAACAGCTGGGGGCCTTTCGACACCAGAAGGGAGACCGGCTGGAACTTCCGGATTTCCGTCCCGGCGGCAGGGTCGGTGCCCACGACCAGTCCGCTGGGCACCTGGTCGTCGAAGACATCACTGGTGGTGGACCGGAAGCCAACTCCGCCCAGCAGCTGCTGGGCCTGGGCCACCGTCTTGTTGCTGACGGCTGGAACGGCAGCGGCGGCGCCGGGGCCCATGCCGAAAAACCATCCAGCCCCCGTGGCCAGCAGGGCAGCGATGATGAGGACCACGATCCACAGAACGCCACGACGGCGGGCGTTTCCCTCTCGCAGCGTCCTTACCGGGGTGGCGGCTGCGAGGGCGAGGCGCTTCCCGTTCTCCTTGTCGGCCCTGCGCTGGGCCCGCTTGCCCAGCCGCGGAGGCGGGGGAGACCAGCCGCTGTCCGTGTCGTCGTCGTCCGGCAGTGCAAGTCCAGGGTGCGCGGGGTGAGCCGTATGCGTCAGGGCATCTGATGCCTGGCCTTGTGCGTCGTGGTCTTGCCCGTGCTGCTGCCGGCCCGGCGGGTACGCGGGCGCGGCCGGCCTGGCGCCGGCCATCAGGGTGGTCGGATGGCTGGACCGCGCCAGGACTTCGGTCTGGTGCTGGGAGCCGGCGGCCGCAGCTGCGGGCGGCTGCAGGTCCAGTTCCGCGTCGGTAAGGTGGGTCCGGATGTGGCGCAGTTCCTGAAGGAGCGCGCTGGCATCCACCGGCCGGTTCTCCGGATCATTGGCCGTGCACCACTGCACCAGTTCGTCCACTTCCCCGGCCAGTCCGGGCACCAGGTCTGAGGGCGGCCCCACGGTGCCATTGACATGCTGGTACGCCACCTGGATGGGGACCTCGCCCTCAAACGGCTGCCGGCCGGTCAGCATCTCGTACAGCATGATGCCCACAGAGTAGACGTCACTGCGTGCGTCCGCTGGCTTGCCCAGCACAAGCTCCGGCGAGATATAGGCCACCGTGCCAATCAGGGCGCCGGTGCTGGTTGAGCTGGTGACGGCGCGGGCCAGCCCGAAATCGCCGATCTTGATCCTGCCGTCGTCGGCGATCAGGACGTTCTCGGGCTTCACATCGCGATGGATGAAACCGGCAGCGTGGGCGGCGGCAAGCCCCTCCACCACGGGATCGATCAATGCCAGGGCCAGCCGCGGTGGCAGGGCACCCCTGTCCTTGAGGACATCCCTGAGCGTGTGTCCCTTGATGTACTCCATCACCAGGTAGGCAGTGTTGCCGTCATTGCCCTGGTCCAGGACACCCACCACGTGCGGATGGGACAGCCGGGCAGCAGCCTTGGCTTCGCGGCCCAGCCGTCCGAGGAAATTTTCGTCAGCCGCGAGGTGCGGATGCAGCACTTTCAGCGCCACCTCGCGGTCCAGCCTCTGGTCCACCGCCAGGTAGACGGTGGACATGCCGCCACGGGCAAGCCTGGAGGTGACGGCATAGCGGTTGTCCACCAGCGTCCCTGCTACGGGGTCTGACACGTGTTCCTGCACCTTATGATCCTAGTCCCGCAGCAAAACGCGCCTGAAATGGAAACGGGCCCGAACCGGTAACGGTTCGGACCCGCCCTCGTGCACAGCCCGGGGCCGGTGCCTTAGCTGAAGTTCTTCTGGTGTGCCTTGATGGCCGCCACGTACGCCTTGGTGTCGTCGTACATGCCGTACTTGCTCACCGAATACTGGCCCTGGTAGTAGCCGGCGATGGCGGTGTCCTGGTCCTTGCTGGTAGCCAGGAGCTGGCGGATGATGGCCACCCCTGCCGCGGCGTTGTCATATGGGTCCAGGAGGTTCAGCTTCCGGCCCACGAGGTCGGACGCCCACTGACCGGAGCTGGGGATGACCTGCATGGTCCCGATCGCGTTGGCAGGGGAAACAGAGCGCTGGTTGAAGCCGGATTCCTGGAACGCGAAGGCCAGGGCCAGCGAGGTGTCCACACCCATGCGGCGTGCCGTGTCCGCGACGATGTTCTTCATTTCCTCGCGCGAAGGGACTGGAGACGCGTTGAGCAGGGCCTTGTTTTCGTTGGCGGAGCTCACCACGGCAGCGGGGTAGCTGAAGCCGAGGAACGAACTGGGCACCAGTGGAGCGGGCGCCGGCTGCGGTGCTGCAGCGGGCTGCGGATCAGGCTGGCCGGAACCGCCGGGAATCACGAGTTTGCTGCCCGGGTAGATGATCGAGTTCATGCCCAGTTTGTTGGCCGAAAGCAGGTCCGACAGCTTGACGCCATGGCGGGAAGCGATGGCGGACAGCGTGTCGCCGGCCTTGATGGTGTAGGAGCCGCTGGCCGGGGCCGACGTGGTTGCCAGGACGGGAGCCGGTGCCGCCGGTGCCGGCGCCGGGGCCGCCGGTGCAGGTGCGGCGTCCCCGGCGCCCACCTTGATCTTCTGTCCCGGGTAAATGATGGAGCGCATGGAGAGGTTGTTCCAGCTGAACACGTCGGAGAGGGCAACGTTGTGCTTTGCCGCGATGGCCCCGAGCGTATCGCCGGCCTTCACGGTGTAGGTTGCGCCGCCAGAGGGAGCAGGTGCCGCCGGCGCAGCAGCTGCGGGGGCAGGTGCCGCCGGCGCCGGCGCGGGCGAACCGGACAGCTTGAGCTTCTGCCCCGGGTAAATGATGGTGTTGGCCTGCAGGTTGTTCAGTTTGAGGATTTCACCCGTGTCCAGTCCGAACCGGCCTGCGATCGCGCTGACGGTATCGCCCCGG
Organism: Arthrobacter sp. NQ7; assembly: GCF_029581595.2. Taxonomy (NCBI): domain Bacteria; kingdom Bacillati; phylum Actinomycetota; class Actinomycetes; order Micrococcales; family Micrococcaceae; genus Arthrobacter; species Arthrobacter sp. NQ7. The sequence continues at coordinate 52,549 of NZ_JARFXU020000018.1, forward strand.
ACAATCGTGTACTCGGCCGGGGCCGCGGGCTGCGCAGGCTGGAACGCCGCCGGAATGGTGGTGGAGACAACGGCGGCGGGGATGACCGTCCCGGCTGCCTTCGCAGCAGCCTGTGCCTTCATCGCTGCCGCCAGGCTGCTGGGAATGGTCCGCGCCGGCTGCTGGGCGGCCGCGGCGGGCTGGGCCAGGGCCAGGGATGACATTACGACCGCTGGCAGTGCCGCAGTGGTGGCGGCGATCATCGGCAGGCTCGGCTTGGGGGGCTGCTTAGGCGAGCGGGACATCGTCATCGGAAAGAATCCTCTTCTCAACTGCGGGTGCGGACGCGGACTGGGATGCCGCTATCAATCTTGATACTACTGTGACTCAAGTTATTAGTGATACAACTGTGATGCATGTGAATCTCTCATGAATTCGCGAATAGCACAAGAATTTTGGGATTTGCGGGATTGGGCTCTTTTTCGGAGTGTCCGCAGGCCAAGGGCAGAATCAATTGGCCCGACTAGGCGCCGGGGCAGCCAGCGTGGCAACCTTGATCCGTGAGTAATGTAGAAAACCTGGTGGGCGAATGGTTGCCGCTGCCCGACGTCGCCCGTTTATTGGATGTTTCCGTAACTAAGGTCCATAGCCTGATTGATGAACACGCGCTGGCTGCGGTGCGCGTCGGGGAACGGAAGATCCGGTCTGTCCCGGCGGACTTCATCCAGGACGGCCAGGTGGTGGACAGCCTCAAGGGAACCATCGTGGTGCTGGCGGATGCCGGTTATTCGGACGAGGACCTCATCGGGTGGCTCTTTACGGCTGATGAGTCGCTGCGCGGACGTCCCATTGACGCGCTGCGCGAAGGCCGCAAAACGGAAATCAGGCGCAGGGCGCAAACGCTCGCCTGGTAATTGCTTCCTGTTTAAGAGGCGCGGCTGACGGCGGCCTCCGCCAGTTTCCGCAGCGCTGTCTTGGACAGGTCCTCCAACTCAAGGCCGTCCAGGGCGGCGAATGCCGCCGCGCTGAATTCGCTGATCAAAACTTCCGTCGCCTGCAGGGCCCCCGAATCCTCGATGATCGCCCGAATATCCGTGATGTCAGCCTCCGACAGGTCGGGGCTGCCGAGGCTGGCATCAATGAATGCAGATTCTTCCGGTGATGCCTGGTCCAGGGCGAGGGCTATCAGGACGGTACGCTTTCCTTCGCGCAGGTCGTCTCCTGCCGGCTTGCCGGTGGTGAGGGGATCGCCGAACACCCCCAGGACATCGTCGCGGAGCTGGAAGGCCTCGCCCAGCGGGAGGGCAAAGGCGGAATAGCCGCGGAGCAACTCATCGGACGCCCCCGCCAAGGCGCCGCCCAGGGCCAGCGGATGCTCCGTGGAGTATTTGGCGCTCTTGAACCGGATGATGGATTGCGCCCTGCCAACTGCACCGGCCCTGTCCCGGACCGGGCCGGCCACTTCCTCCAGGATGTCCAGGTACTGGCCCGCCATCACCTCTGCGCGCATCAAGTTGAATATCAGCCGGGCGGTGCTGCCGGACGCGGCCCGTTCGCCGATATCGGTAAACGCCTCCTCGCTGAAGGAGAGGCACAGGTCGCCGGCGAGGATCGCTGCGGCCTGGCCAAACCGTTCACTGTCCAGGGCCCATCCCTGGGCGGTGTGCAGTTGGCTGAAGCGGCGGTGGACGCTGGGGCCGCCACGCCGGGTGTCCGAGCGGTCAATGATGTCGTCGTGGATCAGGGCGGCAGCCTGGAACAGCTCAAGCGCGGCGCCGGCCGTGACCACCTGGCCGGCTCCCGCCTCGCCGCCGGCACCCCGCCAGCCCCAGTAGCACATCAGGGCACGGAGGCGCTTGCCGCCGGTGACCAGGTTGGAGATGGAACCCATGATGGGTTCGATGTCCGGTGAGATGCCGGCCATCACTGCCTGCCGGGCCGACAGGAACGCGGTCAGCTCTCCGGCCACACCTGCGACAAAATCAGCCTGTTCATTCCTCAGCTGCTCGGCGACCGTCACTTGGCTGACTCAGCTGCAACGTTGGCACCGATCGTGAAGGTGGAAACACCCGCTGCTTCGACCACGGAGAGATTGACGGTCTCATTGTCGCCGCGCACAAAGTCCTTCGAGGCCACTCCGCCAACGCTGTCACCGGGCACTGCCTTGAAGCCTTGCCCTTCCAAGGCCTTCGTGTAGAAATCGATGACGGCGGCCGGAGCCGCCTTGGCTGTCCCCACAAGCGCGGCGGTCGCAGGTGCGGAGGCCTTGTCAAAGCTGCTGGAGACAACGGTTGCCCCGGGCATCAGTGGGAGGAGCTGCTGCGGGAAGCCCGCCACCAGGGCACCTACGGTCGCGGATGTATTGGGCGACGGCGACGGGCTGGGTGCGGCGGTAAGCGCAGGTTGTGAGGCAGCAACGGAAGCGGACTCTGACGGCTGTCCGGACGCCGTCTGGCTGCACGCGGCCAGCGACAGCGCGGCAACGGCGGCAAGCGCGGCCAGGCCGGCGGACTTCAAGTTTCCAATAGCCGTCACAGAGACTTTCCTCCTGGAGTTGTTGGCGGAACCAGCCTCCAGTTTAGCCAGCCTCCGTATGTGGCCCGGACAAGCTGTCCACGCCCGGCAAGCCGATAGGATTGCAGGCGTGGGGCCCGCAGGAACACATCAGCCATCCGCCGCGCGCCTTCCCGGCGGCCGGCGGACGTGCATCATGCACGTGGACATGGACGCGTTCTTTGTCTCGGTGGAGCTCCGTACCCGCCCCGAGCTGCGCGGTAAGCCCGTGATTGTCGGCTTCCCGGGGGAGCGGTCAGTTGTCCTCTCGGGATCTTACGAGGCCCGGGCATTCGGCGTTAAGTCAGCCATGCCCATGGCCGTAGCCATGCGAATGTGTCCGCAGGCGGTGATTATCGAACCGCGGCACAAGCTGTATTACGAGGTGTCGGGGCAGCTGATGGCCATTTTCGAATCGATCACCGGCCTCGTGGAGCCGCTCAGCGTCGACGAGGCCTTCCTGGACGTCACCGGGGCGCTGCGGCGGCTTGGTCCGCCCAGGGGAATCGGTGAATTGATCCGTCGCCGGGTGGCAGCGGAACTCGGCATCACTGCTTCCGTCGGCATCGCCGAAACCAAGTTCGTTGCCAAGATCGCTTCCACCCGGTGCAAGCCCGACGGGCTCCTGCTGATCACCCCGGACGAAACCGTGCCGTATCTTCACAGCCTCCCCGTAGGTGCGCTGTGGGGTGTTGGTGCCAAGACCGGGGAAGTTTTGGCCAAGATGGGCATCAGGACAGTGGCGGACGTCGCCGCCACTCCCGTGTCCGCACTCAAGAAGGTCCTCGGTGCCACGGGGGAGCATGTTCACCGGCTGGCCTGGGGCATCGATCCCCGTCCCGTCACTCCAGTCCGGCTGGAGAAAAGCATCGGGGCGGAGGAGACGTTCGCCACGGACACAGCCGACGAGGACCTCCTTCGCCGGGAACTGCTGCGGCTTTCGCACCGGACCGCCGGCCGCCTGCGGAGTTCCGGAATGGTGGCCCGGACGGTGGCACTGAAACTGCGCTTCGCCGACTTCTCCACTGTCACTCGCAGCAGGACCGTCCAGACCCCGGTGGACAGTGCCCAGCTGATCTACGCCGTGGCAGTGCAGCTCCTCGAGTCCCTGGGGACAAGGACCATGGCCGTGCGCCTGGTGGGCGTGCGGGCCGAGCAGCTCGAGGAGGCGGCCCGGACGTCCCTGCAGCTGAGCATCGACCGCAGGGATGAGAACTGGCGGGCGGCCGAGCAGGCCCTGGATGAAGTGGCCCGCAAGTTCGGCAACAAGTCCGTCCTGCCGGCCCGCCTGATGGAGCCCGAAAACCGGCCCGGCGACGGGGCAGGGCGCCCTTCCTGACGGGGCCGCCGAAGTCATTGCCGTCTTTCAGATCAGCCCTCAACAATCTATCCTTAGAGATACATAGTTTTTGAGTGAATGGACTTACTGCCGGACCCTCTTGGACATGCTCCCGCTCCCGCGGACGCGTGCTGGGTTTCCGTTTTTGCCATCGACGGCGGAGCGGGAACTTTCCAGCAACAGCAGGCGTTTTACGGAGCAGTAGTAGTGGCTGGGATCAGCCCGGACGTTGGCCTACAAAAGGAGGTCGTGATGCCGCTGTCGGAGCACGAACAGAAGTTGCTTGAGCAGCTTGAAAAGCAGCTTCACGAGGACGACCCGAAGTTCGCGAACTCAATGGGTTCGGACCCCGGTCGTTCATGGTCCACAAGGCATGTGGTTATTGGGGTCCTGTGTGCACTCGCCGGCGTCTTCCTGCTGCTGGTCGGGGTCACCCTCCAAAACATCTTTGTTGGCGTGTTGGGCTTCGTGGTGATGGGCGGCGGAGTGTACTTCGCCACCATGCGAAGTTCCCGCGGAAAGACAGGAGTCAAGGCGGCCGGCGGAAAGCCGGGTAAGCCGCGCAGTTCGTTCATGAGCAGTCTCGAAGAGCGCTGGGACGAACGCCGCAGAGGCGAGCCCTAGCCACTTCCCCTTCGGCACCTGCCTCCTCCACTCCACTCCCCGTGGGCAGGGGACGTGACGAAAAGACCCGCTTCGGCGGGTCTTTTCGCGTTTAAGGGCCTCCGTCGGCGCGCCTGCCAATTCCTTCGGCTGCCGCCAGGGCCGATAGGGGCTGCGCAGGCGAAAAGTCCTCCACTTCCCACCACGGCCGCAAAAGGGCGCCATTTCACGGAAGTTTTCCCACAACAACCCTGCCCACAGGGCCGTTTTGCGTTGACTGTGGTGGAAAGTGGAGTAATGTGGAGGGCATAAGAGGGTGGTTGCAACATAGGGGATGTGCAGTTCCTGACGGCGGACAGGCGGTGGGCCAGTGTTTCTGGGCACTCACTCGCCGCGTCTGGATGAAAAGGGACGGATCATTCTCCCCGCTAAGTTCCGGGAGGAGCTTGCCAGCGGTCTGGTGCTCACAAGGGGCCAGGAACGTTGCATCTACGTCTTCAGCGAGAAGGAATTTGCACGGGTCCACGAGCAGATGCGGGAGGCACCAATCTCCTCCAAGCAGGCGCGTGACTATATCCGCGTATTTCTCTCTGGAGCCTCGGACGAGGTACCTGACAAGCAGGGGCGCGTGACCATTCCACCGGCGCTCCGGGAGTACGCAGGACTCGGAAGGGAACTTGCCGTTATCGGCGCCGGTACCCGCGCCGAGATCTGGGACGCCCAGGCTTGGAATGAATACCTTGCGGAGAAGGAAACAGCCTTTTCCGAAACTGACGATCCCATTCCGGGAATTCTCTGAATTCCAGGAGCGGGGCAGCAGGGTTTCCTGGATGAGATCTCCAGCCGGCCCACCGGCTGCCAACCTGGCTCACCTTCCCCGGAGCCAGGCGGGCGGAACGGTAGGCGCGGATGGGGATCTGGTCCCGGAAACAGCAGGTGACAACGACGGCGGGAAAGGACAGGCATGACCGACCAGCCCAAACCCACGTCCGAACGCCATGTGCCGGTCCTTCGCGACCGGTGCATCAATTTGTTGGCCCCTGGATTTGAAGCCGCGAGGCTCCGCGGCGAAACCCCCGTGGCAGTGGACACCACGCTGGGCATGGGCGGCCACTCCGAGGCAATGCTGCAGCGGTTTCCCGACCTGCACCTCATCGGCATCGACCGTGACGAGGAAGCGCTGGCCCTCGCCGGCGAGCGGCTTTCCCCCTTTGCTGCCCGCACTGACCTGGTGCATGCCGTCTACGACGAGATCCAGGACGTCCTGGCAGATCTCGGCGTTAACGAAGTGCACGGGATCCTGATGGACCTCGGCGTTTCTTCCCTCCAGCTGGACGAACGTGGGCGCGGTTTTGCCTATTCTTTCGACGCGCCCCTCGATATGCGGATGGACACGAGCCGCGGACAGACTGCCGCAGATGTTGTTAACACCTACAGCGAAGAGGACCTGGTCCGGATCATCCGCAAATGGGGCGAGGAAAAGTTCGCGGGGCGCATCGCGAACCGAATCGTCGCAGCACGTGCCGTCAAAAAGTTCACCACGACTGGCGAACTGGTGGAGCAGATCCGTTCCGTGGTCCCTGCCTCCGCTGCCAAGTCCGGCGGCCATCCCGCCAAGCGGACCTTCCAGGCACTGAGGATCGAAGTCAACGAAGAACTCGACGTCCTGGAGCGCGCCGTTCCAGCGGCCGTGGACTCCCTGGCCCTCGGCGGGCGCATCGTCGTCATGTCCTACCACTCCCTGGAAGACAAGATCGTCAAAAGCGTCTTCCAGGCGCGCTCCAGGTCTTCCGCTCCGCTCGGCTTCCCGGTTGAGCTGGAAGAACATAAGCCTGAACTCAAGACCCTGACCAAAGGCACCGAGGTGCCAACCGCCGCCGAAATCGCCGAAAATCCGCGCGCTGCCTCCGCCAGGCTCCGCGCGGCAGAACGAATCAGAGCCAGGAGAGCTGCATGAGCACCGCCGCCGTCAAGAACTTTCCCGTCGTGCCCGGCAGTTCGGCGGCCGACAGCAGGCCCGCAGGCGAGCCCGGTGGGGGACGGAAGGAACGTACGCCGCTCTCCGTGGTCCGCACTGCGCCGCGCAAGCGCCGTGCCCCCTTCGTGGTGCTGTGCTTCGCCATGCTCGCCGTGGCGCTGATCGCTGTCCTGGTGCTGAATATCTCCGTATCCACAGCGCAGTACCAGTTAGTGGAACTGCGTGCCAAGCAGAGTTCCCTGACCAAGGCGAACCAGGACCTCACCCAGCAGGTGCAGAACTTCGAGGCTCCGCAGAACCTGGCGGCCAAGGCCACGGAGCTTGGAATGGTGGCCTCCACCGTCAAGGGCCAGATCGACCTCTCTACGCTTTCGGTCACCGGAAAGGCCACCCCTGCCGTCAAGGGGGCCTCGACGGGAGCCGTGATCCCTTCACCCGCCGTGGCCGGACAGCTTATTGTGCCGCCGGCGGCCAAGGATGCGGGTGCGGACAAGTCGGCCACGGCCGCGGACAGGTCGGCCACGGCTGGCGACGCCGGCAAGGCGGCGGCAGACGCCGCCTCCGCCAAAGCGGCCAACGATGCGGCGAAGGCTGCCGCCGACAAGGCGGCTGCCGCGGCCGCAGCCGTACCGGCGCCCGAACTTCACGGTGGATCCATTCCGGCACCGCAGCAGAAGGTCCCCGGACAGTAGGCCGTCAGGCAGGACAGGCAGCAGCGTCGAGCAGCAAGGAATATCACGGTGGCGGAGACGACCGGCAAGGCAGGAAAAAGCAAGGCACCCAACGCCACGAAGCGCTTGCGTTTGGGGCTGGGCATCATGCTCACGCTCCTGCTGGTGGTGGGCGGGAAGCTCTTCCTGGTCCAGGGGCTGGACGTCGGAGGGATGGCTGAAGCGGCTTTGAACAGCCGGATGACGTCGGCGATTCTTCCCGCTGAGCGGGGCAGCATCCTGGACTCGCGCGGCACCGTGCTGGCCAACAGTGTCATCCGCTACAACATCGTGGTTGACCAGCGCGTTAACACGAAGACGGACTCCTACAAACGGCTGGAGCCCCAGGCCGATGGCCACGACAAGCTGGTGGACGTCAGCCGCGACCAGGCCATCTCGGAGCTCGCTTCGGCGCTTGGCATGGACACCAACGCCGTACGGGAGGCCGTTACGGGTGAGAAGCCGTACTACATTGTGGCCAAGGAAGTGAAGCCCGATGTGGAGGACCGCATTTCCAAGCTGCAGGTGCCTGGCATTGTTGCGGAGGGTGTCAGCAAGCGCGTCTACCCGAACGGCGCCGTGGCCGGGGGCGTGGTGGGGTTCCTCCAGGACGGCACGACGGGGCAAGCCGGCATCGAGCAGACCCAGGATGACCAGCTCAAGGGCAAGGACGGCAAGCGCCTGTTCGAAATCGGCGCCGACGGACTCCGCATTCCCGTTGGCCTTGACGAGCTGACGCCGCCGCAAAACGGCAAGAACGTCAAACTCACGCTGAACTCGGACCTGCAGTACTTTGCGCAGCAGGCCATCCAAAGCCAGGCGGACAAGCTCAGCGCCGAATGGGGCGTCATCATCGTGATGGACGCCAAGACCGGGAACCTGCTCGCGCTGGCGGACACCAACGCCCCGGACCCGAACAATCCAGGGCTGGTGGCCGCAAAGGACCGCGGCGTGCGCTCGGTGACCGCCGCCTACGAGCCGGGTTCGGTGGAAAAAATGATGACCGCTGCCGCCGTTATCGACGAAGGGCTCGCCAGCCCCCTGGACCACTTCACCATTCCACCCACGTACACCGTGGATGGCCAAACGTTCAGCGACGCCTTCACCCACGGAACCGAGGAACGGACACTGGCCGGCATCATCGGCTATTCCATGAACACGGGAACGGTCATGGCCGGCCAGCGGCTCAGCAAGGAACAGCGCTACGACTGGCTGAAGAAGTTCGGCATCGGCGAGGCACCCGACATCGGGCTTCCGGCGACCGCATCCGGCATCCTTACCCCGCCGGACCAGTGGGACGGACGCCAGCAATACACCGTCCTGTTCGGGCAGGGCGTTTCCCAGTCCACGCTCCAGACGGTGCGGGCGTACCAGAGCATTGCCAACAACGGCGTCATGCTGCAGCCAAGGCTCATCGATTCGTACATCTCACCGGACGGCACAGAGGAGAAGGTCCCGGCCCAGCCCTCACGGCAGGTTGTCTCCGGGAACACCGCCCAGCAGGTCCAGGACATCCTGGAGAGCGCCGTGACCGAGGGTGAAATCAAGGACGCGGGCATCGATGGCTACCGGGTGGGGGCCAAGACGGGAACATCCGAGTCACCATGCGACGACGGCAAGAGCGGCTACTGCGGCTACACGGCCTCCATCGTTGGAATGGCGCCGATGGATGATCCGCGGTTTATTGTTGAGGTGGTGCTTCAGCGGCCCAAGGGCAGCATCTACGGCATCACCAACGGTCCGGTGTTCCGGTCCGTCATGAGCCAGACGCTTCGGACCTACAACGTCCAGCCGTCAACCGGCGAGCCGGCCCGAATGCCGCAGTACGCCAAGTAGCCGCTGCGCCGCCGCGAGTACCAGCAGCATCCAGCGCATCACAGTGCCCGGCGCGAACCATGCCGGGCACCCACTAGCACCATCGGAGATCCCCTTGTCAGAGTTCAGCACGCCCGGCAGCGACACGGCCCGGGACGAAAACCCAGCCCGCTTCCGGCCCTCAGCCGTGGCAGCGGTCCCGCTGGCCGCCGTCGGGCAGGCCCTTGGCGTTGCCGTGCCTGCTCCTGCCGCCGACGTGGAGATCACCGGCATCTCAATCAACTCCCGCACCGTCGAACCCGGCGACCTGTACGTCGCCCTGCCCGGAGCGGTGCGGCACGGAGCCGACTTCGTCACCGACGCCGTCGGTTCCGGGGCGGTTGCCGTCCTCACCGACGACGCCGGTGCGCGCCTTCTTGCCCTGTCCGCGGACACCCCCGTGCCCGTCCTTGTCGTGGACAAGCCCCGCAACGGCGTGGGGCCGCTGGCCGCGATGATCTACCGGAGCCAATCCGCCGGCGGCACCCCGCTGCAGCTCTTCGGCGTTACGGGAACCAACGGGAAGACCACCACGACGTACTTCATCACCTCGCTGCTGCGCGCATTGGGCCGGAAGACCGGGTTGATCGGCACCATCGAGATCCTCGCCGGCGGGGAGCCGATCCCCAGCCTCCTCACCACCCCCGAATCGCCCGAGGTGCACGGGCTTCTGGCCGTCATGCATGAGCGGGGACTGGATGCGGCAGCCATGGAAGTGTCCTCACACGCCATCTCATACCAGCGGGTGGACGGTCTGGTCTTCGACGTCGCGGGGTTCACCAACCTCACCCAGGACCACTTGGACCTGCACCACACCATGGACGGGTACTTCGCCACGAAGGCACAGCTCTTCACGCCGGAGCGGGCCCGCTGTGCAGTGGTGACGGTCGACGACGAGTGGGGCCAGCGCCTGGCCGGCACCAGCCAGGTGCCCCTCACCACGCTCAGCACCAGTGGCCGGGCCCCTGCGGATTGGGCAGTGACCCGGTCTTCGCCCCGCGGGCTGGGCACGGACTTCACCCTCACCGGGCCAGGCGGGACCACCCTGGACATCCACACCGGGCTGCCCGGAAGCTTCAACGTGGCCAACGCAGCCCTGGCAGCGCTCATGGTGCTCGCCTCCGGCGTGGACCCGGCAGAACTGCAGGCAGCCCTGGACACCGCCGACCCATTCACCGTCGCCGTACCGGGACGGATGCAGCTCGTCGCGGAGAAACCCGCTGCCGTTGTCGACTTCGCCCACAACACCGACGCCCTGGCCCGCGCGCTGGAAGCCGTACGGTCGCCGGAACCGGGCTCGCGGCTGATCGTCGTGTTCGGAGCCACCGGCCAACGGGACCAGGGCAAACGGCCGGCCATGGGCGCCATCGCCGCGAGGCTCGCGGACACCGTGATCATCACCGATGACGATCCGCACGACGAGGATGCGGCGGCCATCCGGGCAGACGTGCTGGCCGGGGCACGGGAAGCCATCGACAAGGAGTCCCTGGGTGCCGGTCTGCTGGAAGTCTTCCCGCGGGACGAAGCCATCCGGCACGCCGTAGCCCTGGCACGCCCGGAGGACACGATCCTGGTGGCGGGCCGCGGCCACGAGGTCTGGCAGGAAGTCAAAGGGGTCAACCTTGCCCTGGACGACAGGGTGGAGCTGCGCACCGCCTTGACAGCCAGGGGATTCAACGTTCTCCACGACGACCGGATAGAGTCCTAGACCGAGATGATTGCATTTACTGCGGCGGAAATCGCCGAAATCACCAGCGGGCGCCTGGACGCCGATCCCGGAATTACGCCCCTCTCGGTGGTGACGGATTCACGCGAAGCCACCCCGGGCTCGCTCTACGTCGCGAAGCCGGGCGAGCACGCCGACGGCCATGACTTCATCGGCGCAGCCTTTGCCTCCGGTGCGGTCCTGGCGCTCGTGGAGCACCCGGTCGCCGCCCCTGACGGCGCCTCCTACCCGTCAGTCGTGGTCAATGACGCCGTCCTGGCGATGGGTGCACTCGCGGCCGAGGCCGTCCGGCGCATCCGTGCCGCCCGCGCCGACGCTGGAGACAAGCTCACCGTTGTGGGCATTACCGGTTCCGCCGGCAAGACCACCACCAAGGACCTGCTGGCCGGAATCCTGGCCACCCAGGGCAACACCGTGGCGCCGCGAGGCTCCTACAACGGGGAGGTGGGTGTTCCGCTGACCGTGTTCCGCGCCGGCACCGACACCCGTTACCTCGTCATCGAAATGGGCGCCACCGGAATCGGCCACATCCGGTACCTGTCCGACATGGTCAAGCCGGACATCGGCGTCGTCCTGGCAGTGGGGACCGCCCACGCCGGCGAATTCGGGGGAGTGGAGAACATCGCGCTGGCGAAGGGCGAGATGGTCGAAGGGCTGTCCGCCGCCGGCACCGCCATCATCAATCTCGACGACGAACGCGTCGCCGCCATGCGCAGCCGCACGCAGGCTGCCGTCCTTGGTTTCTCCGCAGAGGGGCGCCAGGACGCGCAGGTGCAGGCACTGAAGGCGGACACCAATGCCGAAGGCAGCCCCGAGTTCGATCTCCAACTGCCGGACGGCGCCGCGCCACGCCACGTGGCCAGCCGGCTCATTGGAGCCCACCACACCGGCAACCTGCTGGCAGCAGCCGCAGCGGCATGGGCGGCAGGAGTCCCGGGGGACCAGATCGCTGATTCATTGAGCAACCAGGCTGCCGCGAGCCGCTGGCGCATGGAACGGACCGAACGGCCGGACGGCGTCACCGTGATCAATGACGCCTACAATGCGAATCCGGAATCCATGCGTGCCGCGCTGCGCACCCTTGCCGATCTTGGCCGCGGCCGCCGCACCTGGGCCGTTTTGGGCGCCATGCTGGAACTCGGTGAGGATTCCATCCGCGAGCACACCGCAGTCGGCACCCAGGTGGTCCGCCTCAACATCTCCCGCCTTCTGGTGGTGGGCCGGGAAGCACGGGCCCTCTACGTCTCCGCCGTGCAGGAGGGATCCTGGGGCGACGAATGCATCTTCGCCGAGACGGTGGATGAGGCCTTCCAAATCCTCGACGTGGAACTGCAGCCGGGCGATCTGGTGCTGTTCAAGTCCTCCAACAGCGTTGGACTTCGCCATTTGGGCGATCGGATAGCATTACCCCCAACCCCCACCCCCGCCGGCGAAAGGAGCACTCTGCCGTGATTGCTCTATTGATCGGCGCAGGCCTTGCCCTGCTGTGCGCCCTTGTGGGCACGCCATTGTTCATCCGGCTCCTCGTTCACCGGGGCTACGGCCAGTTCATCCGTGATGACGGCCCCACCTCGCACCACACCAAGCGTGGAACACCCACCATGGGCGGGACCGTGGTGGTGGCCGCCGTACTGCTCAGCTACGGGCTTACCCACCTCATCATGCTGATGATGAACCCCGATTCGCCCGGCCCTTCTGCCTCAGCCCTTATCCTGCTGTTCCTCATGGTGGGCATGGGCCTGGTCGGCTTCCTGGACGATTTCATCAAGATCTCCCGCCAGCGCAGCCTGGGGCTCAATGCCAAGGCCAAGCTGATCCTCCAGGCAGCCGTCGGGATCGTCTTTGCCATCCTGGCGCTGAACTTCCCCAACGACGCCGGACTGACTCCCGCATCGACCAAAATTTCCCTGGTCCGCGACCTGCCCTGGCTTGACCTGGCCTTCGGCGGAACCGTGCTGGGCGCCATCCTTTTCGTCATCTGGTCGAACCTGATCGTCACCGCAGCCACCAACGGGGTGAACCTCACCGACGGCCTTGACGGCCTGGCAGCGGGAGCCTCCATCATGGTTTTCGGTGCATATACCCTCATGGGCATATGGCAGAGCAACCAGGCCTGTGGCTCACCCCGGGAGGCCGGCAGCGGCTGCTACTCCGTCCGGGACCCCCTGGACCTGGCACTGCTGGCCGCGATCCTGAGCGCCGCGCTGGTCGGTTTCCTCTGGTGGAACACCTCCCCGGCAAAGATCTTCATGGGCGACACCGGATCGCTGGCCATCGGCGGTGCCGTGGCCGGGTTCGCCATTCTGTCCCGGACCGAGCTCCTCCTGGGCATCGTGGGCGGCCTTTTCGTGCTGATCACCCTGTCCGTCATCATCCAGGTGGGCTACTTCAAGGCCACGGGTGGAAAGCGCGTCTTCAAGATGGCGCCGCTGCAGCACCACTTCGAATTGAAGGGGTGGGCCGAAGTCACCGTGGTGGTCAGGTTCTGGATCCTGGGCGGACTCTTCGTCGCCGTGGGCCTGGGCATCTTCTACGCAGAATGGGTTGTACTGCTGTGACCGTTTCCCCCCGACTGGCAAACCTCGTTTCGTGGGACTCCGACTGGACCGGCCTCCGCGTCGTGGTTACCGGCATCGGTGTCTCCGGCTTCGCGGCCGCCGACACGCTGATCGAACTGGGCGCACGCGTGGTGGTGGTGGATGCCGCCACCAGCGACACCGCCCGCGCCCACGCAGACACCCTCAAAATCGTCGGCGCCGCGGACGTGCTGCTGGGCCCCGACGCCGTCACCCACATCCCGCGCATCGACGGCGGGCTCCCGGAACTGATCGTCACCTCGCCCGGCTGGCGTCCCGACCAGGCACTGCTGGCCGCTGCCGCACGGGCGCACATCCCCGTGTGGGGCGACGTCGAGCTCGCCTGGCGCGTGCGCATCCGGGAAGGCCGGAAGACCGCGGACTGGCTCGCCATCACCGGCACCAACGGCAAGACCACCACCGTGGGTCTCACCGAATCGATGCTGCGGGCCGCCGGACTTAAGGCGATCGCCGTCGGCAACGTAGGGACCCCGATCCTTGATGCCCTCCGCGATCCGGTGGACTATGACGTCTTCGCGGTGGAGCTGTCCAGCTTCCAGCTGCACTGGGCGGAATCCGTCTCGCCGGTGGCGAGCGTCTGCCTCAACGTGGCCGAAGACCACGTGGACTGGCACGGCTCCTACGATTCCTACCTGGCGGACAAGGCCAAGGTCTACGAGCGGACGCAGAAGGCCTGCATCTACAACGCCGAGCAAGTGGAAACCGAGCGCATGGTGGAGAACGCCGACGTGGTGGAGGGCTGCCGCGCCGTAGGATTCACCACGGTTACACCGGCCGTCAGCATGCTCGGTGTGGTGGAGGGGCTGCTGGTGGACCGGGCCTTCATCGAGGAACGCCGCAACAGCGCTGCAGAGTTGGCCTCCATGGCCGATCTTGGGCCGCTTGCCCCGCGGCACATGGTGGCCAACGCCCTGGCGGCGGCTGGACTGGTACGGGCCTACGGCGTCGATGCCAAGGCCGTACGCCAGGGCATCCTCGACTACGTGCCGGGCGACCACCGCATCCAGCCTGTGGCCCGGATGAACGGCGTGCTGTGGGTCAACGACTCCAAAGCCACCAACCCGCACGCAGCGGCGGCCTCGCTCTCGGCCTTCAGCAATGTGGTCTGGATCGCCGGCGGCCTGTCCAAGGGCGTGAGCTATGACGACCTCGTCAGGGACCATGCAGCCCGCCTCAAAGCGGTGGTACTGATCGGAACCGACACCTCGCCGCTCCGTGAAGCCCTCCGGCGACACGCGCCCGATGTCCCGGTGATCGAACCGGGAGCGGGTGACACTGAAGGAATGCAGACTGCTCCGGCGGCCGATGGCATCCCGGCCGGTTCACCCGGCCATGGAGAACAGGTGATGTCATGGGCGGTGGCGTCAGCAGCACGGCTCGCCGAATCCGGCGATACCGTGCTGATGGCTCCGGCAGCTGCTTCCATGGATCAGTTCTCTTCCTACGCTCACCGTGGTGGTGCTTTCATCGACGCTGTCCGCGAGCTGGTGGAAGGGCAGGCCCAGACCGGCGAGGAGTAACAATGGTCAGCACGCCCACCCGGGCCAAGGGTGGCAAGCCGCGCCCCGGCTCCACGGCCACGGCAGCACGGCGGCCCGCCACGGCCGGAGCCAGGCTGCGGTCCGCGTACCGCGGTTTCTGGTCGGCGCTGGAAGGCACCGGTACCTCCCGGAACGGCTCCACGTACTACCTCATCCTCGGCGCCACGCTGGCCCTGACGGCGATCGGCATCATGATGGTCCTTTCCGCCTCCAGCGTGGAATCAATCGCTGCCGGAAAATCCCCATACGGCGATGCCCTGAAGCAGGGCGTCTTCGCCGCAATCGGCATCTTCACCATGTTCGTGCTGTCACGGATCAATGTCGTATGGCTCAAACGGCTTGCGTGGCCCGCCGTCGGCATCGCGGTCCTGCTCCTTGGGCTCGTGCAGGTTGTGGGCGACGAGGTCAACGGCAACCGCAACTGGATCGACCTGGGCGGCATCACGTTCCAGCCCTCAGAGGCTGCCAAGCTGGCCCTTGCCCTGTGGCTGGCGACGGTGTTGGCCCGGAAAGGGCGACTGCTCGGCCAATGGCAGCATGTGCTCATCCCGGCCGTGCCTGTGGCGGCGGTCGTCATCGTACTGATCCTTGTGGGCAACGACCTGGGCACCGCCATGATCATCATGATGATCATGGCCGCTGCGCTCTTCTTCGCAGGGGTTCCCCTCTATCTCTTCGGCATCGCCGGCATCATCGCCGCTGCCGGCACCGCGGTCATGGCCGTCACCAGTTCCAACCGCATGTGCCGCATCACGTCCTGGTGGACCGGCCAGTCCTGCGCCGACGGCATCGACGCCAACTACCAGGCCACCAACGGTATGTACGGACTGGCATCCGGCGGCTGGCTGGGCGTGGGACTGGGGCAAAGCCGGCAGAAGTACAGCTGGATCCCCGAAGCCCACAACGACTTCATCTTCGCCATTATCGGTGAGGAACTCGGCCTGGTGGGGACCGTCGTCGTCCTGATCCTTTTCGCTATCCTCGGTGCAGCCATCTACCGCGTGGTGGTGGCCCAGGAGGATATGTTCCACCGGGTCCTGGCCGGAACCATCATGGTCTGGCTGCTCGGCCAGGCCACCGTGAACATGTCGGTCGTCACCGGCCTGATGCCCGTTATCGGCGTGCCGCTGCCCTTTATTTCCTACGGCGGTTCGGCCCTGCTGATGTCGCTGTGCGCCGTGGGCGTGGTCCTCTCACTGGCCAGGGAACAGATGGCACCGGCAATGCGCCCGAAAAAGATGCTGAAGTTCACGGCCCGGACAGGGCGGGACAAGAAGAAACCAAAGAATTCCAGAAAGCGTGCCTAACCCCAGATGACTGCGACCCACCCTTCCATCGTCCTCGCCGGCGGCGGCACCGCGGGCCATATCAGCCCCCTGCTCGCCATCGCCGCTGCGCTCCGAAGTGAAGCCCCCGGGGCCGCCATCCTGGCGGTCGGGACACCCACGGGAATGGAAACCCGGCTGGTCCCGGCTGCCGGGGTGGAACTGGCCACCATCGACCGGGTTCCGTTTCCGCGGCGGCCGTCCGCGGACCTGCTCCGCCTGCCGGCCCGGCTGGCCGGCGCCGTCCGTCAGGCCGGGGCCATCCTGGACCAGGCGCAGGCGGATGTGCTGGTGGGCGTGGGCGGATACGTCTGCACCCCCATGTACCTTGCGGCGCGGAAGCGCGGTACCCCTATCGTGATCCATGAGGCCAACGCCCGTCCGGGCCTGGCCAATCGGGTAGGCGCGCTCCTGAAGGGCCGCGTCGCCGTAGCGTTCGAGGGTACCCCGCTGCGCAACGCGGTCCACGTGGGCATGCCCATGCGCAAGGAAATTTCCGGCCTTGACCGTAAAGCCGCCCGTACCGCCGCCCGTGAGGCGCTGGGGCTGGATCCCAGGCAGCCCACCCTGATCGTCACCGGCGGGTCCTCCGGTGCGCAAAGCATCAACCGCGCCCTCGCCGCCGCTGTTGAACAACTTTCCGCTGCCGGAATCCAGACCCTCCACATCACCGGCCGCGGCAAGACCGTGCTTGACCAGGCGGGCCAGCCGCTCGCAGCCAAAGGCTACCGGCAGGTTGAGTACATCGACGGCATGGAACGTGCCTACGCCGCGGCAGACCTCCTGCTGGCCCGGTCGGGCGCCGCCACGGTCAGCGAGGTTGCCGCCGTTGGCGTCCCGGCAGTCCTGGTGCCGCTGCCCATCGGCAACGGGGAGCAGGCGCTCAACGCGGCCGGCCTGGTGGCGGCAGGCGGCGCGCTGCTGGTTGCGGACAGGGACTTCACCCCGGAGTGGATTGCCCGTGAACTGATTCCGCTGATCACCGATAAAGCACGGCTTGCCGAAATGGAAGCCAAGTCCTACCGGCTTGGCATCCGAAATGCCGACCAGCGCATGGCTGGTCTTGTCCTGGAAGCGGTATCTGCATGAGCCCCCACAGCACGCCCGGCCTCGAATCCCTTGGCAAGGTGCACTTCATCGGCATTGGAGGAGTCGGCATGTCCGCCGTGGCCCGCATCATGGTGGCGCGCGGCGTTCCCGTGAGCGGATCGGACGCCAAGGACCTGCCCGTCATGGCCGACCTCGCCGCAGCCGGTGCCCGCATCGCCGTCGGCTACGCTGCAGCGAACCTCGACGATGCGCAGACCGTGGTGGCCGGGTCGGCGATCCGCGGGGACAATCCGGAGCTGGCGGCCGCCCGGCAGGCAGGCCTTCCGGTGCTGCACAGGTCCCAGGCCCTCGCGGCCACCATGGGGGACGACACCGTCGTGACGGTCGCCGGCACGCACGGCAAGTCCACCACGACGTCGATGATCACCGTACTGCTGAAGGCCGCCGGGCTGGACCCGTCCTTCGCCGTCGGCGCCAACATCCCCGCGCTTGGCGTCAACGCGGCCCATGGCACGTCGGGCATCTTCGTCGCCGAGGCCGACGAGTCCGACGGCTCGTTCCTGAACTACCGGCCGCGCATCGCCGTCGTCACCAACGTCGAGCCCGACCACCTGGACTACTACGGCACCGCCGAGGCCGTCTACGAGTCCTTCGACCGCTTCACCGGGCTGCTGCCCGCCGACGGGCTGCTCGTGGCGTGCGCGGACGACGCCGGGGCGCTAGCTCTGGCGGAACGGACCCGGGCGCGGGGGAACACCAGGGTGGTCCTGTACGGGACGGACGGGCGTGCGGACCTCCGGCTTGACGACGGCGGTCCCGGCCACGTGGCCGTGTCGGCGGCGGGGGTGGGGTACGGGTTGTCCCTCCAGGTCCCCGGACGGCACAACGCGCTCAACGCCGCAGCGGCCTTCGCCGTTGCGCTGGAACTTGGCGTTGCCCCGGAGGCCGCGGCGGCAGGGCTGGCCCACTTCTCGGGGGCCTCACGGCGGTTCGAACTGAAGGGCTCGGCCAGGGGCGTGCGGGTCTTTGACGACTATGCACACCACCCCACTGAGGTCCGTGCAGCCCTCACCGCGGCCCGCTCCGTGGCGGGCGGGCACAAGGTACACGTGTTGTTCCAGCCGCACTTGTTTTCCCGCACCAGGGAATTCGCGGCCGAGTTCGCCCAGGCCCTCAACCTCGCAGACACCGCCCTGGTCCTGGACATCTACCCCGCCCGGGAGGACCCCATCCCCGGCGTGACCAGCCAGCTCATCGCCGACCACCTCGACAAGGGCGGCCGGCTGGTCAGTGCCGCCGACGCCGTCGATACCCTTGCCGGAACAGCAGCGGACGGGGACGTGGTCCTGACCGTGGGCGCCGGCGATGTCACGGCGTTCGGCCCCAGGATCGTGGAGGCGCTGCGTGCCTAGCTCCCGCCGGCCCACCTATGCTCCGCCCAAGCGGTCCGGCCGGCCCGGTGCCGGGAACGGGAGCAGCGCCGAGCCCCGGAAGGGCGCCGGGAACCCGGCCCCTTCCGACGGCGATGTGATCACCGCATCCCGCAGCATGACGGATCCTTCGGAGCCGAAGCCGGCGAAGCCGCGGGAAACCTCCGGGGCAACGGTCCTGGCGTTCCCCGAACCCAGGGGGCGGCGGCGCCGCAAGCAGGTCCTGCTGGCACTGGGTGCCGTCATCGCGCTGGTGGCGGGGCTGCTCGTGGCCGCGGTTTACTCGCCTGTCCTCGCCCTGCAGACCATCACCGTCACGGGCACCAGGATCATCACGCCCGCCCAGGTCCAGGCCGCGCTTGAACCACTGCGCGGCAGGCCGCTGCCCCAGATCAGCGACGCGGACGTCAGCGCGCTCCTGGGGTCCCTGGTCCAGGTCAAGTCCGTTTCAGTTGAGGCCCGGCCGCCGTCCACCCTGGCCGTGGCAGTGCACGAGCGGGTGCCGGTCGCCCTGGTCAAGCAGGGGGAGCAGTACCAGCTGGTGGACGTCGACGGCGTCCAGCTCGCAACAACCGACGACCCTGCGTCCGCTGCGCTGCCGGTCATTGACGGCGGCGCCGGGGCGATCGGGCAGGACCTGTTCCGCGCCACGGCGGCGGTCCTGGGAGCCCTGCCGGCAGATGTGCTGGCGAAGCTGTCGAACGCCTCCGCGCAGTCCGTTGACGCCGTAGAACTGAAGCTGGTGGACGGCCAGACCATCGTGTGGGGGAACGCCTCGGAGAAGGAACTCAAGGCCAAGGTCCTGGCCGCGCTCCTGAAGGCTCCGGCGGACCCCAAGAACCCGGTCAGGGTCTACGATGTCAGTGTGCCCCGGCACCCCGTGACGCGCTGAGCGCTTTCTTTCCCGGTATTAATCCGACACGCGGACCCGGTTATTGAATGTGTGCACCAGAGGAAATACCGTCACAGACAAGAGTTACTTGACATAACTATAACCTTCAACTCGAAGGTTAAAGTTGCAGCCTTCAAGCTCTCCATCAGTTTTCGCAATAAGACACGAACAAGGGACACGTAACGTGGCAGCTCCGCAGAATTACTTGGCCGTCATCAAAGTCGTCGGCATCGGCGGCGGTGGCGTGAACGCAGTCAACCGCATGATCGAGGTCGGCCTCAGGGGTGTTGAATTCATCGCCATCAACACCGACGCCCAGGCCCTGCTCATGAGCGACGCCGACGTGAAGCTCGACGTCGGACGCGAGCTGACCCGCGGCCTCGGCGCCGGCGCCAACCCCGAAGTGGGCAAGCAGGCTGCCGAAGACCACGCCGACGAGATCGAGGAAGTCCTGCGCGGTGCCGACATGGTCTTCGTGACCGCCGGCGAAGGCGGCGGCACCGGCACCGGCGGCGCGCCCGTCGTGGCCCGGATCGCCCGCTCCCTCGGCGCCCTGACCATTGGCGTGGTCACCCGCCCCTTCACCTTCGAAGGCCGCCGCCGCGCCGGTTCCGCGGAGGCCGGCATCGACGCCCTGCGGGACGAGGTGGACACCCTGATCGTGATCCCCAACGACCGCCTGCTCTCCATCAGCGACCGCAACGTCTCCGTCCTGGACGCCTTCCGCTCCGCCGACCAGGTCCTGCTGTCCGGTGTGCAGGGCATCACCGACCTCATCACCACCCCCGGCCTGATCAACCTGGACTTCGCGGACGTCAAGTCCGTCATGCAGGGTGCAGGCTCGGCCCTCATGGGTATCGGCTCGGCCCGCGGCGAAGACCGCGCTGTGAAGGCGGCCGAGCTGGCCATCGCCTCGCCGCTGCTGGAAGCCTCCATCGACGGCGCCCACGGCGTGCTGCTGTCCATCCAGGGTGGTTCCGACCTCGGCCTGTTCGAAATCAACGAGGCCGCCCGCCTTGTCCAGGAAGTGGCCCACCCCGAAGCCAACATCATCTTCGGCGCGGTCATCGACGACGCCCTTGGCGATGAAGCGCGCGTCACCGTGATCGCGGCCGGCTTCGACGACGTCAAGGCCACCTCGCCCTCCATGGACCAGTCGCAGCCGCAGGTGGCACCCCAGCGGCCGGCAGCGCCTGCAGCTGCTCCCGCCTCCGCCCACCAGCAGGGCGGAAACCACCAGGGCGGCAACCACCAGCAGAACACCCAGCCGGTCCACGCCGGCGTCGGCGCGGCCGGCCTCAGCAACTGGGGCCAGCAGCGTCCCACGGCCGTCCCTGCCGACTCGGGCTTCGACGTCGACCTGCCCTCCGTGGTGGAGCCGGACCTGACCGGAACCCACCCGGATGACCTGGATGTCCCCGACTTCCTGAAGTAGGCAGCGGCTTGTTCCATTGGCGGGCCGACATCCTCCCCGGGGTGTCGGCCGCATTCACCGATGCGCAGGCAGGGAACCTTGCCCTGCATGTGGGGGACGACCCCGCCGCCGTGCACATGCGCCGCGAACGCCTGGAGCACTCCGTTGGACTGGCGTCCCGGTCGCTGCGTTTCATGAACCAGGTCCACGGCACCACCGTGGCCCTGATGAATGCAGAGACGCCTGCCCCGGAAGCCGACGCGATGGTGTCGCGGGGACTGCCGCTGGCAGTCATGGTGGCGGATTGCATTCCTGTGCTGCTCACGGGCGAGTCCGGCGCCGGACCGGTCCTGGCCGCCGTCCACGCCGGCCGCCCCGGAATCGCGCAGGGCGTCATCCCCGCAGCCGTTGACACCATGGAATCCCTGGGCGCCACCCGGATCCGGGCGTGGCTGGGTCCCTCGATCTGCGGCGCCTGCTACGAGGTTCCTGCCGCCCTGCGCGATGAGGTGGCCGCCGCGGTGCCGGCTACCCGGAGCACAACCTCCTGGGGAACTCCTGCCCTGGACCTTCCCGCCGGCGCCCGAAGCCAGCTCGAGGCTGCCGGGGTGGACGTCGAGTACACCGGTGGATGCACCCTTGAGACGGAAAGCCTCTACTCCTACCGCCGGAATCCCACCACAGGCCGCTTCGCCGGCCTGCTCTGGTGCCATGACTGAGCCGTCGGGCGCCGGGCAGCGGCAGGACATGGACCCGCGGACGGCAGAACTTGAGCAGCGGCTTGCGGCTGTGCGGAAGCGGATCGCTGCGGCAGCCGCCGGCGCCGGCCGCGGCGGCCGGCTTCCAGCCCTCATCGTCGTCACCAAGTTCCATCCGGCAGAGGACATCCGCCGCCTTGCCGGCCTTGGCGTCCGGGACGTCGGCGAAAACCGGGACCAGGAAGCCGCAGCGAAGGCCCTGGAACTGGCTGACCTGCCGCTGACGTGGCACTTTGTGGGCCAGTTGCAGACCAAAAAAGCCAAGTCCGTGGCCCGTTACGCCGCAGCCGTCCACTCCGTCGACCGTCCGCAACTGGTGGAAGCCCTGGCAAAGGCGGTCCGGGCCGGGATCGACAGCACCGGCCGTGCCCCGCTGGACTGCTTTATCCAGGTCAGCCTCGAGGAGGACGCCGGCACGCACCGGGGCGGGGCGGCTCCCGCCGATGTCCCCGCTCTGGCAGAGCAGATCGCCGGATCGACCGGACTGAACCTCGCCGGCGTCATGGCGGTGGCACCGCTGGGGGCGCCGCCGGAACCGGCCTTCGAAAAATTGGCCGGGATCTCGGCCCTGCTGGCGGCAGAGCACCCCGGCGCCACGGCAATCTCGGCGGGCATGAGCCAGGACCTTGAGGCCGCCATCAAGTTCGGGGCGACACACCTGCGAATCGGTTCCGATATTCTCGGTTCCCGTCCCGCCGTGGGGTAGCGTCGGTCCTATTGGAAGTGATGGGCGGGGGACTCCAGTGCTGTCAAGTCATTGGGCGGCCCGCTTACGGGACACGATTAGGAGTCGACCATGGCCGGCGCTCTGCGCAAGACAATGATCTATCTTGGGCTCGCCGACGGCGATGAGCATTACGAGTCCGAGCACCAGACCACACGTAAGGATGAGGACGAACCGATGGAAGTTGACCGCGAGGAACGCCGTGCTCCGGCACCCGTCCGCGAAGTCAGCCGCGAGGCGTCCTACGCCCCTGAAGAGGAATACCGCGCCCCTGTGACCCCCATAAAGCGCGCGGCCTCGAGCCGCGAAGAGAACACCGGCCTGCGCCAGATCACCACCATCCACCCGCGTTCCTACAACGACGCCAAGCTCATCGGTGAAAGTTTCCGCGACGGTATTCCGGTGATCATGAACGTCACGGATATGGGCGAGGCTGACGCGAAGCGCCTGGTCGACTTCTCCGCAGGGCTGGTTTTCGGCCTGCGCGGAAGCATCGAGCGGGTCACCAACAAGGTGTTTCTTCTCTCACCGTCCTACGTGGAAGTCATCGGTGACGATAAGAAGGCCAGCGACACGCAGGCCAGCTTCTTCAACCAAAGCTAAGCTCCAGGGCTGCTATCAGATGCCAGGCAGGGACACCTGTCTGGCATCTGTGCTGAAATAGACAAGACAACAGCGGTAGACGCAGCGGACTCCGCCACGGAGGCACCGCATGAACATGGAGATCTGGAATAAGTCATGGGAATTGTTTTCGGACTTCTCTATCTCGCCCTGCTGCTGTTCTTCGTAGCCCTCATTATCCGCCTGGTCTTCGACTGGGTGCAGATGTTCGCGCGGGAATGGCGCCCCCGGGGCGCGGCCCTGGTGGTGGCGCACGCCGTGTACTCCATCACCGACCCGCCACTCAAGGGACTGCGGCGGCTGATCCCGCCGCTCCGGCTTGGCGGCGTCTCCCTGGACCTGGGCTTCCTGATTCTGTTCATCGGTGTCAGCATTGCGATGAGCGTCACCAGGGGCCTGGCCTGAAACACCAATTAGACCCAGCAATGCAGTCCGATCCTTCCCGGAACAGCTACTGTAAAGCGAAGAACCCTCCCGTTTGACACCGCAGTGTTGAATTAGAGTAAGCAGACCAAATTTAGGTACCGTAGTTTTGACGGCCGGAAGGCCTACTGACTAACCAGACCAGTGAGGTGACCAGATGGCTTTGACGCCAGAAGACGTTGTCAACAAGCGCTTTCAGCCCACCAAGTTCCGCGAGGGCTATGACCAGGACGAGGTTGACGACTTCCTGGACGAAATCGTCGTTGAACTCCGCCGCCTGAACCAGGAAAACGACGAGCTCCGCAAGAAGCTCGCCGAAGCCGGTTCCAGCGTTCCGGCAAGCTCCGCCGGAGCCCCCGTGGTGGAAAAGGTCCCCGCGCCGGTCAAGGCCGACAAGGACGAGGCCCGCGAGAAGGCCGAGGCCGAGGCGAAGGCTGCCGAAGCCAACAAGAAGAAGGACGTCCAGCCGGCTGCTCCGGCTGCCGCCGCACCGGCCGCGCCCGCTTCCGTCGCCACTCCTTCCGCCGAATCCGCGGCCGGCTTGCTGGCCATGGCCCAGCAGATGCACGACCGCCACGTCGCCGACGGCCAGGCCCTGAAGGACAAGATCATCGCCGAAGCGCAGATCGAAGCCAGCAGCCTCGTCAACGACGCGCAGGAGAAGTCCCGCAAGATCCTTGGTGCACTGGAGCAGCAGCGCTCCGTGCTGGAACGCAAGGTGGAGCAGCTCCGCGGCTTCGAACGCGACTACCGCTCACGCCTGAAGGCCTACATCGAAGGCCAGCTCCGCGACCTCGAAGCCCGTGGCTCCGTGGCAACCCCGGAAGTCAGCGAAGCCAACTAAGCCTGGCAGCACGTATTCTGAAAGCCGGTGGCTGAGGATTCCTCGGCCACCGGCTTTTGGCATTGAACCCCAGTTCCCCCGAATTGAAAGCACCATGACTGACGAACTTGCCGCGGACGCGGCACGCCCTGTCCCACCCACGCACCGGCCCCGCCGGGCTGTGCTGCTGTCCCTGTTCGCGGGGTTCGCGGTCTTCGCCTATGTCCTGGACCAGCTGACCAAGCTGTGGGTGACTTCCACCATGGTGGAAGGGGAACGCATTCCCGTGCTGCCTCCACTGCTGCACTGGTATTTCATCCGCAACTCCGGGGCCGCATTTTCCATCGGCGAGAACGTCACCTGGGTGTTCTCGATCATCATGGCCGGGGTCGCCATCGCGATTCTGTTCCAGGTCCGACGGCTCGGCTCGGCCTGGTGGTCCCTGGCCTTGGGCCTGCTGCTGGGCGGAGCCCTGGGCAACCTGACCGACAGGCTCTTCCGGGAGCCATCCTTTGGCATGGGACACGTGGTGGACTTCATCCAGCTTCCCAACTTCGCGATATTCAACATCGCAGACTCCGCCGTTGTGTCCGCCGTCGCCATCATCTGCATCCTGACCATCCGCGGGATCGCCCTGGACGGCACACGGTTGGGCAGCGCGCACAAGGACAAGCCCGGCCATGAGTGAGCGGATCACCGTCTCCGGCGAGTACGCCGGAACCCGGGCCGATGCCGGGCTGGCCGGCCTGCTGGGGGTATCGCGCTCCGTCGCCGCGGCCCTGCTGGCCGAAGGCCATGTCCTGAACCGGGGCAAGGCCCTGGGTAAGTCGGCGAAACTCGTGGCCGGCGACGTCCTGGACGTCACCATCCCGGAACGCCGGGACCCCCTGGAAGTCGTGGAGGAAGTTGTGGAAGGCCTGGATATCCTGCTCGACGACGATGATTTCGTCGTCGTCGACAAACCCGTTGGCGTCGCAGCCCATCCATCGCCCGGCTGGGTAGGGCCCACCGTGGTGGGCGGGCTTGCCGCCGCCGGCTACCGCATTTCCACCTCGGGCGCTCCCGAGCGTGCAGGCATCGTGCACCGGCTCGACGTCGGCACGTCGGGTGTGATGGTCGTGGCGAAATCGGAGCGGGCGTACACCGCGCTGAAGCGGGCCTTCAAGGAACGCACCGTGGACAAGGTCTACCACGCAGTGGTGCAGGGACTCCCTGACCCGCTGACCGGCACCATCGACGCCCCCATTGGCCGCCACCCGGGACATGACTGGCGCTTTGCCGTGATCGAGGACGGCCGCCCGTCGGTAACCCATTACGAAGTCCTGGAGGCCTTCGGCAAGGCAAGCCTGGTGGAGGTCCATCTTGAGACCGGCCGCACCCACCAGATCAGGGTCCACTTCTCCGCCCTGCGCCACCCGTGCGCCGGAGACCTGACCTATGGTGCCGACCCCCGGCTCGCGGCCAACCTGGGTCTTACCCGGCAATGGCTGCACGCCCGCCAACTGGCCTTCGACCACCCCGTGACAGGGGAGCGGGTGACGGTCACCAGCGGGTACCCGCAGGACCTTGCCTACGCACTGGAAGTGCTGGAATCGGGCCAGGCCTGACCCCCGGCTTGCCAGGTCCGGCCGCGTGCAGCGCTTAGAATGGTCCGGTGAGTTCCAGCAATGATTCGTTCGTCCACCTGCACACCCACACCGAATATTCCATGCTGGATGGAGCAGCCCGCCTGGGGGAGCTGTTCGACGAAACCGAACGCCTGGGCATGCCTGCCCTGGCCACCACGGACCACGGCTACCTGTTCGGCGCCTTCGATTTCTGGCAGAAGGCCCAGGCCAAGGGGATCAAGCCGATCATCGGCGTCGAAGCTTATGTGACCCCCGGCACCGCACGGACCGACAAGGAACGCGTGCGCTGGGGCGACGAATCCCAGCGCAAGGACGATGTGTCCGGTGGTGGTTCGTACACGCACATGACGCTCCTGAGCTACAACAATGTGGGCATGCGGAACCTCTTCCGTGCCTCATCCATCGCGTCCCTGGACTCGGTCTTCGGCAAATGGCCCCGCCTGGACCGGGAGCTGCTGAACACCTACTCCGAAGGCCTGATCGCCACCACGGGCTGCCCGTCGGGGGAGGTCCAGACCCGCCTCAGGCTCGGCCAGTACCGCGAAGCGCTGGAAGCCGCGGCCGAGTTCCGGGACATCTTCGGCGCGGAAAACTACTTCTGCGAACTGATGGACCACGGGCTGGACATCGAGCGGCGGGTCACCGGCGACCTGCTGCGGCTGGCCAAGGAACTGAACCTGCCGCTGGTGGCCACCAACGACCTGCACTACACCCACGAGCACGACGCCAAGGCGCACGAGGCCCTGCTGGCCATCCAGTCCGGCTCCACCCTGCTGGAGCCCACCTACGACAACGGCGGCTCGCGCTTCGCGTTCTCCGGCAGCGGCTACTACCTCAAGTCGCCGCGCGAGATGCGCGAGCTCTTCCGCGACCACCCGGATGCCTGCGACAACACGCTCCTGATCGCGGAGCGCTGCGAGGTGTCCTTCAACACGGACGCCAACTACATGCCCCGCTTCCCCTGCCCGCCGGGCGAGGACGAGACCTCCTGGCTGGTCAAGGAAGTGGACAAGGGCCTGAAGTACCGTTATCCGGGCGGCATCCCGGACGAGGTCCGCAAGCAGGCCGACTACGAACTCGGCGTCATCACGTCCATGGGCTTCCCCGGCTACTTCCTGGTGGTTGCCGACTTCATCAACTGGGCCAAGAACAACGGCATCCGCGTGGGGCCGGGCCGTGGCTCCGGTGCAGGCTCCATGGTGGCATACGCCATGCGCATCACCGACCTCGACCCCCTGCGGCACGGCCTGATCTTCGAACGGTTCCTCAACCCGGACCGCGTCTCCATGCCCGACTTCGACGTCGACTTCGATGACCGCCGCCGCCCCGAGGTCATCGACTATGTGACCCGGAAGTACGGCGACGAGCGCGTGGCCATGATCGTCACCTACGGCACCATCAAGACGAAGCAGGCACTCAAGGACTCTTCCCGCGTGCTGGGCTACCCCTTCAGCATGGGCGAGCAGCTGACCAAGGCGCTGCCGCCTGCGGTGATGGCCAAGGACATTCCGCTGGCCGACATCCAGAATCCTGAAGCCAAGCGCTACAGCGAGGCGGGGGACTTCCGCCAGTTGATCGCCACCGACCCGGAGGCAGCCAAGGTCTTTGAGACCGCCCTGGGCATCGAGGGCCTGAAGCGCCAATGGGGCGTGCACGCCGCCGGTGTGATCATGTCCTCGGACCCCATCATCGACGTCATCCCGATCATGCGCCGTTTCCAGGACGGCCAGGTGATCACCCAGTTCGACTACCCGACGTCCGAGGGCCTGGGCCTGATCAAGATGGACTTCCTGGGCCTGCGGAACCTGACGATCATTTCGGACGCCCTTGAGAACATCAAGATGAACCGCGGCATCGACCTGGACCTCGAGAACCTCGAACTGGATGACGCCGCATCCTACGAGCTCCTTGCCCGCGGCGACACCCTGGGCGTCTTCCAGCTCGACGGCGGCCCCATGCGGTCGCTGCTGAAGCTGATGAAGCCTGACAACTTCGAAGACATCTCCGCCGTGCTGGCGCTCTACCGTCCGGGTCCCATGGGCGCCAACGCCCACACCGATTACGCGCTGCGGAAGAACGGCGTGCAGGAAGTTATTCCGATCCACCCGGAGCTGGAGGAACCCCTCAAGGAGATCCTGGGCGGCACATATGGCCTGATTGTGTACCAGGAACAGGTCATGGCCGTGGCGCAGAAGCTGGCGGGCTACTCGCTGGGCCAGGCAGACATCCTGCGCCGCGCCATGGGCAAGAAGAAGAAGTCGGAACTGGACAAGCAGTTCGCCGGATTCTCCCAGGGCATGCAGGACAACGGCTACTCCATGGAGGCGGTCAAGACCCTCTGGGACATCCTGCTTCCGTTCTCCGACTACGCCTTCAACAAGGCCCACTCGGCCGCCTATGGCGTGATCTCCTACTGGACCGCGTACCTGAAGGCGCATTATGCGCCTGAATACATGGCCGCCCTGCTGACCTCCGTGGGCGATGACAAGGACAAGTCCGCCATCTACCTCAACGAATGCCGCCGGATGGGCATTACGGTGCTGCCGCCGGACGTCAACGAGTCCGCGCTGAACTTCACCCCCGTGGGGAACGACATCCGCTTCGGCATGGGTGCCATCCGCAACGTGGGTGCCAACGCGGTGGAGGCCATGGTGGCCGCCCGCGAAAGCGAGGGTGCGTTCACATCCTTCAAGGATTTCCTGATGAAGGTTCCGGCAGTGGTGTGCAACAAGCGCACCATCGAATCCCTTATCAAGTCCGGCGCCTTCGATTCACTGGGCCACCACCGCCGGGCCCTTGCGATGGTCCATGAAGAGGCCATCGACTCCGTCATCACGCTCAAGCGCAACGAGGCCATCGGCCAGTTCGACCTCTTCGCCGGGTTCGAGGAGGCCGAGTCGGAGGCCTCGCTGAGCATCGAGATCCCCGACCTGCCCGAATGGGAGAAGAAGGACAAACTCTCGTTCGAACGGGACATGCTGGGCCTGTACGTCTCCGACCACCCGCTGCAGGGCCTGGAAGGCCTGCTGAGCCAGCACGCGGAAATGAGCATTACCACGATCCTGGGCGAGGACGGGCCGCAGGACGGCGCCATCATCACCATCGCCGGCATGATCACGTCCCTGAGCCGCCGCATCGCAAAGGCCAGCGGCAACGCCTATGCCCGTGCCGAGGTGGAGGACCTGGGCGGTTCGATCGAGGTGATGTTCTTCGGCCAGGTCTACGGACCCATCGCCTCCGTGCTCGCCGAGGACCTGATCGTGGTGGTCAAGGGCCGCCTGCAGAAGCGCGACGACGGTGCCATCACACTGAACTGCATGGAACTGTCCGTTCCGGACCTCAGCGAGGGCCTGCACGGACCACTGGTGATCACCATGCCCACCCACAAGGCCACTGAGGCCGTGGTCACGGAACTTGGCGACGTGCTGCGCACCCACCGCGGCAACTCGGAGGTCAGGCTCCACCTGCAGGGCGATACCCGCACCGAAATCATGGGCCTGCCGGTGCACCTGCGGGTGAACCCCAGTCCGTCGCTGTTTGGCGACCTCAAGGTCCTGCTGGGACCTGCCTGCCTGGACGCCTAGGACGGCCCCACGCCACGCGAAAGGCGGACGACGGCGGGAAGCACCTCCCGCCGTCGTCCGCCTTGTGGCTTCCAACGGTAAGCCGGGACCTAGATTTCGTAGTCCAGCGGCATCGGTTGCCCGTAGGCGCCGCCATGGTAGAGCAGGGGCGTTCCTTCGCCGCCCACCTGGCCGTCCACCACCTGGACCACCACCACCGCGTTGTTTTCGAACGAGAGCCGCATCTGGACCTCCCCGATCAGCCAGCCCGCCACGTCCTTGAGGATGGGGACGCCATGCGGGCCAACCTCCCAGTGGTTGCCTTCGAACCGGTTGCCGGGGCGGGCGAAGCGCGCCGCCAGTTCCTGGTTCTCCAGCCCCAGCATGTGGACCCCGAGGTACTGGGTGTTGGCGACCGCCGGCCAGGACCTGGAACTGCGCGCCATGTTGAAGGTGAAGCGCGGCGGCTTGGCGGACAACGACGCGACGGAAGTGGCGGTGAAGCCGTAGGGCTCGTCCTGGTAGTTCACGGTGATGATGGCCACGCCGGCGGCGTGCCGGCGGAACATCTCCCTGAACGTCTGCTCGAACGGCTCGCTGTTGTCAGTCACCGGGGACTCCTGCACTAGGTGGTGTAACTCTTCCTCCAAGCGTATTGGTCCATGGTCGCGGCAGGAAAACCTGCCGCTGGCGCAGTAGTTGGGATATCCCGCAGGAAGCTTTGTTAAGGTGTGTTGCATGACGAACTCTGCCCGCCCCGCCAGGCGGCTGCTGCCCTGGTCCCTGCTGCTGGTACCCGCGGCGGCGGGCATCCCGGCCGGACTCCTGTGGTGGATCCTGGCTCCGGGCGGCCTGAACCTGGTCACGCGGGATCCCGCACTGTCCTCGGGCACCGTCCCCTTGGTCTGGCTGCCCCGCGACCTGACGCTTGCTGGCATCCTGGTGCTGGCCGGTTGCCTCCTTGCGGTGTTCCTGGCGGATGGAAAGCGGCCGGATCCGCAGGCCGCACTGTTGACGGGGCTGGCCGGAGCGCTGGCCGGCAGCGCCGTGGCATGGGGGACAGGGGTCCTGGTGGCCCGGTTATGGGGCCCGGCCGTCGATGCCTCGGCGAATGCCAGCATCGCCTTTTCCCTCCGGGCCTGGCCGGTCCTGCTGCTGTGGCCCGCCGCCACGGCGGTGTCCGTCTTCATCCTGGAACTCGTAGGCGCCGGCGGCAGGAAGCCGCACGCGGGCGGCACCGGAACAGCCACCGGGTTCAGCCCCCTAAAATAGACCGGTGACCACTTCCCCGGATCTTCCCGCCTCCGTAACCGCCGCCGTCGATTTCCGCACCATCGACCTTCGGGGCCGCAGCATGACCCTTGCGGCCCTGCGTGCCGCCGTTCCCCGCGCCCAGGGCCACACCATGGCCGACGCGGAGGAGAAGGTCCTGGCCATCATCGCGGACGTCCGCCAACGCGGCGTTGCCGCGCTGGCTGAGCTGGCGGAGAAGTTCGACGGCGTGGCGCAGGAGCATCCGCTGGTCCCCAGGGAGGCCCTCGCCGCCGCCCTGGACGGCCTGGACCCTGCCGTGCGGGCCGCCCTGGAGGAATCCATCAGCCGGGCCCGGAAGTTCGCCGACGGACAGCGCCCCCGCAACGTGGACGTGGAGCTCGGTGACGGCGCCGTGGTCAGCCAGAACTGGGTGCCTGTGGGGCGTGTCGGGCTCTACGTTCCCGGCGGGCTCGCCGTGTACCCGTCCTCCGTGGTCATGAACGTGGTGCCGGCGTTGGCGGCCGGCGTGGAGTCCATTGCCCTGGCCTCGCCGCCGCAGAAGGAATTCGGCGGCCTCCCGCACCCCACCATCCTCGCTGCGGCGGCACTGCTGGGCATCACCGAGGTCTATGCCATCGGCGGCGCACAGGCGATTGCGGGTTTCGCCTATGGCATCGAGGCAACGGAGGCCGGTCCTGCCCTGGAGCCCGTGGACGTGGTGACCGGCCCCGGCAACATCTTCGTCGCCACGGCCAAGCGCCTGGTCAAGGGCGTCGTGGGCATCGACTCCGAGGCAGGAACCACGGAGATCGCCATCCTGGCCGATGATTCCGCCCAGCCCGCGCTGGTGGCCGCAGACCTGCTCAGCCAGGCCGAGCACGACCCCAAGGCGGCATCGGTCCTCATCACCGACTCCGAGGAACTGGCCACGGAAGTCCGTGCGGAACTGGAACGGCAGGCCGCTGCCACCAAGCACTCGGACCGGGTCCGTGAGGCGCTGTCCGGGCCGCAGTCCGGCG
Source organism: Arthrobacter sp. NQ7 (assembly GCF_029581595.2). Lineage (NCBI taxonomy): Bacteria > Bacillati > Actinomycetota > Actinomycetes > Micrococcales > Micrococcaceae > Arthrobacter > Arthrobacter sp. NQ7. Next base: position 84,353 of record NZ_JARFXU020000018.1, read on the forward strand.
TGGTGCTGGTGGACGGCCTGGATCAGGGGATCGCTGCCTGTGATGCCTACGCGGCCGAGCACCTGGAGATCATGACCCGGGACGCTGCAGGTGTGGCAGCGCGCATCCGTAACGCCGGAGCCATCTTCGTCGGCGATTACAGCCCGGTAAGCCTGGGCGACTACTGCGCCGGCTCCAACCACGTGCTGCCCACCAGCGGCACCGCTGCCTTCTCCTCGGGCCTGAACGTGACCACTTTCCTGCGGGCCATCCAGGTCATCAACTACAGCCGGGAAGCCCTGGAACAGGTCAGCGGGCACATCGTCAGCCTCTCCCGGGCCGAGGACCTGCCGGCGCACGGCGACGCGGTCACGGCCCGTTTCCCGGCCAACGTGTGACACCACTACATGTAGTAATTACAGGATTGTTATTACCCCATATCTGGCCGTAAACTGGGAGACGCCACGGCAGCGCCCCCCGGCGGTGCCCGTGGCTTCCAAGGCACCGCAGACCACGAGCGTGAAGGGGGACCGCCATGTACTGTCCGTTCTGCCGCAACCCCGATTCCCGCGTGGTTGACAGCCGCATGGCCGATGATGGTTCAGCCATCCGGCGCCGCAGGCAGTGTCCCGAATGCGGACGCCGCTTCACCACGGTCGAAACCACCAGCCTCTCCGTCATCAAGCGGTCCGGCGTGGGGGAGCCGTTCAGCCGCAGCAAGGTCATCAACGGGGTGCGCAAGGCGTGCCAGGGGCGCCCGGTGAGCGAGGACGATCTCGCCATGCTGGCGCAGGAAGTGGAGGAACAGATCCGTTCCTCCGGTGCAGCCGAAATCGACGCGCACGAGGTCGGACTGGTGATCCTGGGACCCCTGCAGAAACTCGACAAGGTGGCCTACCTGCGTTTCGCCAGCGTCTACCAGGCGTTCGAATCACTGGAGGATTTCGAAACCGCTATCGCGCTGCTCCGCCATGAGGCGGAGGAAGACGCCAAGGGCGCTCCCAAGAGCTCCGAGAAGAGCCCGCTCTAGACTCCGGTGGTGGCAGCGGAGGGGAAGCCGCAGCCGCCACCGGCACCACTCCTACTTGGCCAGTTTGTGCTTCAGCGCAATCTCCAGCGCCGCTCCCACGATGCCTGCCTCGTTGCGCAGGACAGCCGGGACGATAGGCGTGCGGAGCTTGAGGTTGGGAAGGTACTCATCCGCGCGCTTGGAAATGCCGCCGCCCACAATGAACAGTTCCGGTGAGAACAGGAACTCGACGTGCGAGAAGTAACGCTGCAGCAGCACGCTGTACTCATCCCAGGACAGCCCGTCGCGTTCACGGGCAACGGCGGACGCCTTGGATTCGGCATCGAACCCGTCAATTTCCAGGTGGCCCAGCTCCGCGTTGGGAACCAGTTTGCCGTCGAAAATAAAGGCCGAGCCAATGCCCGTGCCCAGGGTGATCACCAGCACCGTGCCGGAAACGCCGGCACCCGCGCCGTACCTGGCCTCTGCCAGGCCGGCCGCGTCGGCGTCGTTGATGACCTCTACCGGCCGGCCAAGCCGGGCGGTGAGGAGCGCGTCGATGTCGGTGTCCAGCCAGCTCTTATCCACATTGGCAGCCGAGTGCACCACGCCATGCTGGATGATGCCGGGGAAGGTCACACCCACGGGGGAGCCGGCCTCGGGAGCCTCCGGGCGTGCCGAAAGCTCGGCCACCACCAGCGCCACGGCCTCGGCGACCGCCTCGGGAGTGGCGGGCTGCGGGGTGGGGACCCGGAAGCGCTCACCGAGGAGCTTGCCCTTCTTCAGGTCGACAATGCCGCCCTTGATGCCTGTTCCACCGATGTCGATGCCGATCAGCGGTGCATTCTTGTGCGACTTCTCGTCCTTCTTGGCCAATGGGATTCCGTTCTTGACAGGGGCGGGCAGGAAAAGGGGCGGCCACTGGCAGCCCATAAAAAGGGTCCGGTCTGCGGCGGCGGCCATGCCCTGTGCGGGCATGGGCCAGCCTACGGCAGGGTGAGGATTTCGGCGCCGGTCTCCGTGACCAGCAGGGTGTGCTCAAACTGGGCGGTGCGTTTGCGGTCCCGGGTGACCACGGTCCAGTCGTCGCTCCACATGTCCCACTCCACCGTGCCCAGCGTGAGCATCGGCTCGATGGTGAATACCATCCCCGCCTCGATCACGGTGTTGTAGGCGGGGGCGGCGTCGTAGTGCGGAATGATCAGCCCGGTGTGGAATGCTTCGCCGACGCCGTGGCCGGTGAAGTCACGCACCACACCGTAGCCAAAACGCTTGGCATAGGACTGGATGGCGCGGCCGATGACGTTGATCTCGCGTCCGGGGGCCACCGCCTTGATCGCACGGTTCAGCGATTCCTGGGTGCCTTCCACCAATAGCCGCGACTCCTCATCGACGTCGCCCACGAGGAAGGTGTAGTTGGTGTCGCCGTGGACGCCGTTGATGAAGGCGGTGATGTCGATATTGAGGATGTCACCATCCTGGACCACGGTGCTGTCCGGGATGCCATGGCAGATGACCTCGTTCAGCGAGGAGCACAGCGACTTGGGGAATCCGCGGTAGCCGAGGGTGGAGGGGTAGGCGTGGTGGTCCAGCAGGAATTCGTGCCCCACCCTGTCCAGCTCATCGGTGGTGACGCCGGGCTGGATGTGCTTGCCCACCTCCACGATGGCCTGGGCTGCGATTTTCCCCGCGACCCGGATCTTTTCGATCGTCTCCGCGGACTTGACCTCGGAGCCGGTGAATTTGGCGGGTGCAGGCTTGCCGACATACTCCGGACGGGGGATGGACGCCGGGACGGGACGCTGCGGACTCAAGGTACCCGGGGTGAGGGTGCCAATGGGTGCAGTCGAGGCAAGGGAAGGCATAGATTGATCATATAAGGCACCACAGAACGCCTAACAACCGACAAGCGGCGGAGGGCACGCGTAAGTGTTTGTGTTACGTGGGTCACCCGGCATTCCTGTCGCCGGAACGAGGAGCAACGATGACTGAGTACTGGTTCAACGTCAAGACCCACGAGGTGGAAGAGGACCGGCTGTCGGACTGGAGCCAGCTCATTGGGCCGTACAAGACCCGGGCCGAAGCGGAGCACGCCCTGGAAAAGGTGAAGGCGCGCAACGAGGCCTGGGAAAAGGGCGACGAGGACTGAACGGTTGGTGCGCAGGGCGTCCGGGCGGCACTCCTCCGCGGACTGCCTCGGCCGCGGGCGGCCTCACCTTGACGTCCGCTTCCGGAATACCGCCCGGACGCGGAGGTCCCGGGCATTTGTGTCAGTGTCCCAGTTCCGCGTGGCCGTTGGGCCGAAGCTGAAAGTTTAGAAGGAATGCTCCGGGCCGGGGAACGTGCCGGACCGGACGTCGTCCCCGTAGGCGGTAGCGGCGTCGAGCAGCGTCTTGCGCAGGTCCGCGTACTGCTTCACGAACTTGGCCATCCGGCCGCCCCTGAGGCCCGCCATGTCCTGCCAGACGAGGACCTGCCCGGTGGTTGCCTTGCCGGCGCCGATGCCCACGGTGGGTACGTCCACGGCTGCATCGACGGCCGCTGCCGTCTCTGCGGGCACCATTTCCATCAGCACGCAGAATGCGCCGGCGTCCGCAAGGGCGCGGGCATCCTCGATCAGCCGCTGGCCGTCGTCGCCGCGGCCCTGGACCCGGTAACCGCCCAGGGCATGTTCGCTCTGCGGGGTGAAACCGATGTGCGCCATGACCGGGATGCCCGCCTGCACCATGGCGCGGACCGTGGGGGCGTAGTACTTCCCGCCTTCGATCTTGACCGCGTGTGCCAGTCCTTCCTTCAGGAACCGCACACCGGCGGCCACCGCCTGCTCCGCACTGACCTCATAGCTGCCGAACGGCAGGTCCGCCACCACCAGGGCCCGTTTTGCGGTCCTGGCCACTGCCCGGCACAGGGGGAGCAGCTCATCCACGGTCACCGGAAGGCTGGTTTCGTTGCCGAATACGTTGTTGGAGGCCGAATCACCCACCAGGAGCACCTCGATCCCGGCTGCATCGAAAATCTCGGCCGTGTACTGCTCGTAGGCGGTGAGCATGGCGAACTTCGTGCCGTCGCGCTTGGCCTGCTGCAGGTGGTGGATGCGGACCCTGGCCGGCTTCCGGACGGCGGTGGCGTCGGCACTGGCCGGGGCCGGGGTGCCGGGGCCGGTGCCGTACGGTGCGGGTACTTCTGCGGACGCGCTGGAGTCGGAGCTGTTGCTGGAAGCCATGGGATGAGCGTAGTGCGGTACCCGCCGTACTAGCTACCGCGCGCATTGCGCGAGGACGGTGATTACCGTCATAGCCGCGGGGCCATCCTGAAGCGGTAAGGGACGGATACCGCCGCGGGGCCGGGCGCCGCGCCAGGTTAATGCTGTGTTACGCGGGGCGCAGGCTCAAGCACGACGGCCGAATGATTAGTACAGTGATGATGAACTGCTGCCGGTTCTCCCCATTGCGCGGACCCGGAGCATGGACGTTGACCGGAGAAGAGGCCTTCATGGACCGCCAGCAAGAGTTTGTCCTGCGCACAATCGAAGAGCGCGACGTGCGTTTCGTGCGCCTGTGGTTCACCGATGTGGTGGGTTCGCTGAAGTCCGTGGCGCTTGCGCCGGCCGAAGTCGAGGGAGCCTTCGAGGAAGGCCTGGGCTTCGACGGATCTTCGATCGAGGGCCTGGCCCGTGTCTTTGAATCGGACATGCTGGCCCAGCCCGATCCCGCCACCTTCCAGATCCTGCCGTGGCGCGGTGAGACGGAGCAGACCTCCCGGATGTTCTGCGACATCCTGACCCCGGACGGGGAGCCCTCGGCGGCGGACCCCCGCAACGTGCTGAAGCGGACCCTGGCCAAGGCCGCGGACATGGGCTTCACCTGCTACACCCATCCCGAGATCGAGTTCTACCTGCTGAAGTCGAGCGAGCCGGGCCCGAACGGCGCTCCTGTTCCGGTGGATGAGGGCGGCTACTTCGACCACGTCCCCGGCGGCGTGGCCCAGGATTTCCGCCGCACGGCGGTGACCATGCTCGAATCCGTCGGCATCTCCGTGGAGTTCAGCCACCATGAGGCCGGCCCGGGCCAGAACGAGATCGACCTCCGCTACGCCGATGCGCTGCAGACAGCGGACAACATCATGACCTTCCGCACCGTCATCAAGGAGGTGGCGCTGCAGCAGGGCACGTACGCCACCTTCATGCCCAAGCCGTTCACGGACCACCCGGGCTCCGGCATGCACACCCACTTCTCGTTGTTCGAAGGCGACAGCAATGCGTTCTTCGAGGCGGGCGCCGAGTTCCAGCTGTCCAAGACAGCACGCCAGTTCATCGCCGGAATCCTCAAGCACGCTCCGGAGTTCACCGCCGTCACCAACCAGTTCGTCAACTCCTACAAGCGGCTCTGGGGCGGCGGCGAAGCACCGAGCTACCTGAGCTGGGGCCACAACAACCGTTCGGCCCTGGTCCGCGTCCCGCTCTACAAGCCGGGCAAGGGCCAGTCGGCCCGCATCGAGTACCGCGGCATCGACTCTGCCGCCAACCCGTACCTGGCCTACGCCGTGCTGCTCGGCGCGGGCCTGAAGGGCATCGAGGAGGGCTACGACCTTCCGGCCGCGGCAGAGGACGATGTCTGGTCGCTGAGTTCCGCGGAACGCCGCGCCATGGGCCATGACCCGCTCCCGGCCAGCCTGCACGATGCCATCCGCTCCATGGAGGACTCGGAGCTCATGCCGCAGATCCTGGGTGAACAGGTCTACGAGCACTTCCTGCGCAACAAGCGCGCGGAGTGGCAGGACTACCGGCTGCAGGTGACGCCCTACGAGCTGCAGCGCAACCTCGGCATCCTCTAGGTGCCCGGCGTGAGCCTGGCACGCCGCCTCATCGCGGCCGGATTCAGCGACCTGGAGAAGGGCGAACGGTTCCTTGCCGCGCGCGAACTCGAGGGCCTGGACCAGGACGCGCTCTTCGCCGGACTTCAGCTCGCGGCCAGCCCGGACACAGCACTGCAGTCGCTGGTCCGGCTGATCGAAAAGCATCCCCAGCTGCGCGACCTCGCTGCTGCCGACCTTGAGGCCAGTGAACCGATGTTTCGGGTCCTGGGCGCCTCGGAAGCGCTGGGGGAGTTCCTGATCCGGCATCCCGAGCACCTTGACGCCTTCCAGGTCCGCGCCAGCCCGGAGCCGCTGCCTGCCGACCCGGCCCGCCTCCGCGCCACGCTCCTGCAGTCCGTCGGCGCGGACCCCCGCGCTGCCCGCCCGGTCGCCGCGGCCACGGGCGTGGAGGCCTATGCGGCCCTGCGGACGGCGTACCGGCGTGGACTGGTGGACCTTGCCGTCAAGGACCTTTGTGCGGCCGATCCGCTGGATTTCCTGCCCTCGGTGGGCGGCGAGCTGGCGGACCTTGCCGCGGCTGCCATCGATGCTGCCCTCGCCGTCTCCCGGGCTGAGGCGGCCGGGCAATACAGCGCCGCCGACGTTGCGGACGTCGGCCTTGCCGTGATTGGCATGGGCAAGTGCGGCGCCCGGGAGCTGAACTACATCTCCGACGTCGACGTCATCTACGTGGTCGACCCCGGCAGCCTGGCCGACGCGGACGCCAACACCATCGGCACCGCACTGGCCAGCGGCATTTCGCGGGCCATCTCGTCGGTGGCCAGGGAACCGGGCCTGTGGGAGGTGGACGCCAACCTCCGGCCCGAGGGAAAGTCCGGCCCGCTGGTCCGCACCCTCGCCTCGCACGAGACGTACTACGCCCGGTGGGCCGAGAGCTGGGAGTTCCAGGCGCTGCTGAAGGCCCGTGCCATCGCCGGCGACGCCGGCTTGGGGCGGGCCTACGAGGACGCCGTGTCGCCGCTGATCTGGAGTTCGGCCGGGCGTGAGGGCTTCGTGGAGTCCGTCCAAGCCATGCGGCGGCGGGTGACCGAGCATATTCCGGCCGCAGAGGAGCAGCGGCAGATCAAGCTCGGCCGCGGCGGCCTGCGGGACGTCGAGTTCACCGTCCAGCTGCTCCAGCTGGTGCACGGCAAGGCAGATGAGTCATTACGACGGCGGGACACCACCTCGGCGATCGCCGCGCTGTCTGCGGGTGGTTACATTGGCCGTTCGGATGCCGCGGCGTTCGACAACGCCTACCGCTACCTGCGCCTGCTGGAACACCGGATCCAGCTCTTCCAGCTGCGCCGCACCCACCTGATGCCGGTGGCCGAACCGGCGCTGCGGTCACTGGCGAAGGCCGTGCTGGGCCCGTTCTCCAACGAACGGCCCAGCCCGGATTCCCTGCTGTCTGCCTGGCACCGGACCAAGCGGTCCGTGCGCGAACTGCACGAACGGATCTTCTACCGGCCACTGCTGAACACTGCGGCCAAGCTCAGCAGCGAGGACGCCAGGCTGACCCCCGAGGCGGCCCAGGGGCGGCTGGCGGCGCTTGGGTACCGGGACCCGCAGGGGGCCATGCGCCACATCGAGGCGTTGACGGCAGGGGTGAGCCGGCGCGCCGCACTGCAGCGGCAGCTCCTGCCCATCCTGCTGGACTGGCTCGCCGAAGGCGTGGATCCCGACGCAGGGCTCCTGGCCTTCCGCCGCGTCAGTGAAGCGCTGGGTACGACGCACTGGTACCTTGGCCTGCTCCGTGACTCCAATGCCGCCGCCGAGCGTTTGTGCCACATGCTGTCCAATTCCCGGCTGATCGCGGACCTCCTGGAAGTCTCGCCCGAGTCCGTTGCATGGCTGGGACAGGACAAGGACCTGGTTCCCGTGGGCTTTGAGGCCCAATGGCAGGAAATCACGGCGAAGATGTCGCGGCACGCCGATCCGGAGAGTGCCATGCGGCTGATCCGGCTGATCCGGCGGCGCGAGATCCTGCGCATCGCGATCGCCGATTCCGCCGGGCTGCTCGACCAGGAGCAGGTGGGCAGGGCCCTGGCGGACACGGACCGGGCCGCCGTCCTGGGCGCCCTCCGCGTTGCGGAAGGCATCGTGTCCGCCGGGGGCCCGCTGAAGACCACGGTGCTGGTGGTGGCGATGGGCCGGCAGGGCGGCCGGGAGATCGGCTACGGCTCCGACGCCGATGTCATGTACGTCCACCGGGCCCTCCCCGGATTCACCGAAGCGGAGGCGCAGGAACAGGCTGCCCGGATCGTGTCCAAGGTATCGAGCCTGCTGACCCAGCCGTTGAAGCCCGCCATCATGGCCGAACGGGTCCTCCAGATGGACGCAGACCTGCGGCCGGAAGGCAAGAACGGGGCCATGGTCCGTTCCCTGGACTCCTTCGCCGAGTACTACCGCCGCTGGTCCCTGATCTGGGAGGCGCAGGCCCTGCTGCGGGCCCGCCCCATGGCCGGCGACGATACTCTGGCCGCAGATTTCCTGGAGCTTATCGACCCCATCCGGTACCCGGAGACAGTCTCGGAGCAGGATGTGCGCGAGATCCGCCGTATCAAAGCCCGGGTGGAATCCGAGCGGCTGCCCCGCGGCGCGGACCCCGCCCGCCACCTCAAGCTGGGCCGCGGCGGACTCAGCGACGTCGAGTGGCTGGTGCAACTGCTGCAGCTGCAGCATGCCGGCAAATACCCGGAACTCCGCACGACGTCCACGCTGGAGGCCCTCAACGCCGCAGCGGACCTGCGGCTGCTGGATACCGCCGACGCCGGCCTGCTGGCTGAGGCCTGGCGGCTTGCCAGCCGCATCAGGTCTGCCAACGTTATCTGGAGCGGCAAGGCATCCGACCTCCTGCCCTCCTCCCGCCGGGACCTGGAAGCCGTGGCACGCTGGTGCGGCTACGAACCGGGCAACGCCGCTGCCCTGGAGGAGGATTACCTGAGGGTGAGCCGCCGGGCCCGGGCGGTCTTTGAACGGGTCTTCTATGGAAACTAGGCCGGCCCCGTGGGTGTGGCTTATTCCGCTGCGTGACCTCGACCGGGACGCCCGCGCCATCCAGTTCGGCGCCGTCGCCGCCATGTCGCTGCTGCCCGGCCAGGAGCGTTTCGTCGGCGACCCGCTGCGGATGGCACTGGCCGGACTGGCGGAGGAATCACGGCATCCGTACGTGGTGGAAGTCAAAGGTGAACCGGTCGGCCTGCTGACCCTGCAACGGGGCGCGGCTTGCCTTGCCGGCTGGCCGGATGAGCACTCAGCGTGGCTGCTGCGCGGGTTCCTCATCGACTGCCGGCACCAGGGCTCAGGACTGGGCACGGGGGCGGCCGCCGCGGCCGTGGAGGCAGCGCGCAGGCTTACGGCCAGGCACTCAACCGGTGAGTCCGGCGTCGTCCTTTCCGTTAATGAGGAAAACCCGGCGGCGCTGGCTGCCTACCGCCGTGCCGGTTTTGTCGACGCCGGGCGCTACCTGGGCGGCTCCTCCGGCCCCCAGCGCACGATGTTCCACAGCTTCGCCGCTGCCCGCTGACGTAACCCGCCGGACGGGCATTGCGCTTGGCATCCAATTGCCCGAGTATGTGGATTGGCGGTGTTCTCCAACCTTGTTGGGGGGAAGGCTGGACAGAGTCTTCGTCTCGGGGGGCATTCGTCAGGGGGTCCGGTTCCCGGTCTCAGCACGTCAGGAAGCGGGCCCCCACCTTAGGCTTTGTGTTCCCAAGGGCCCGCAGCCCCGGAACGCCAAAGGCGGCCACCGGAATGATCCGGTGGCCGCCTTTGCTGCTTCAGTGGTCCTGCCAGGCAGGCTGCAGGCTAGACGCCGTAGTAGAGCTCGAACTCGTAGGGGTTCGGGCGCAGGGACAGCGGGCGGATCTCGTTCTCGTACTTGTACTCGATCCAGGTGTCGATCAGGTCCTGGGTGAAGACGCCGCCGGCCTGCAGGAACTCGTTGTCCTCGCGCAGGGCTTCCAGTGCTTCCTCAAGCGTGCCCGGGGCCTTGGGGATGTCCTTGGCTTCCTCGGCGGGGAGCTCGTAGAGGTCCTTGTCGATCGGGGCGGGGGGCTCGATGCGGTTGCGGATGCCGTCAATGCCGGCCATCAGCTGGGCAGCGAAGGCCAGGTACGGGTTGGAGGAGGGGTCCGGAGCGCGGAACTCGATGCGCTTGGCCTTCGGGTTGGAACCCGTGATCGGGATGCGGATACCGGCGGAGCGGTTGCCCTGCGAGTACACCATGTTGACCGGAGCTTCGAAGCCCTTGACCAGGCGGCGGTAGGAGTTCACCGTCGGGTTCGTGAAGGCCAGGACGGCGGAGGCGTGCTTGAGCAGGCCGCCGATGTACCAGCGGGCGGTGTCGGACAGGCCGGCGTAGCCCTTCTCGTCGTAGAACAGCGGCTCGCCGTTGTTCCAGAGCGACTGGTGGCAGTGCATGCCTGAGCCGTTGTCACCGAAGACCGGCTTGGGCATGAAGGTGACGGACTTGCCCCAGGCGTCAGCCGTGTTCTTGATGACGTACTTGAACTTCTGCAGGTCGTCCGCAGCGTGGGTGAGGGTGGTGAACTTGTAGTTGATCTCGGCCTGGCCGGCGGATCCAACTTCGTGGTGGCTGCGCTCCACCTCGAGGCCGGCTTCGTCCAGGGCCACGCACATGGCGTCACGCAGGTCGGCCTGCTTGTCGGTGGGGGAGACCGGGAAGTAACCGCCCTTGACGGGGGTCTTGTAGCCCAGGTTGCCGCCCTCTTCCTCGCGGCCGGTGTTCCAGTGGGCTTCCTCGGAGTCGATCTTGTAGAAGCTGCCCTGCGGGGAGGACTGGTACTGGACGTTGTCGAACACGAAGAACTCGGCTTCGGGAGCGAAGAACGCGGTGTCGGCAATGCCCGTGGAGGCCAGGTAGGCTTCGGCCTTCTCGGCAACGCCGCGGGGGTCGCGGTGGTACGGATCGCCCGTGCGCGGGTTGACGATCGAGAAGTTCAGCGCGAGGGTCTTCTCCATGCGGAAGGTGTCCAGGAACGCGGTGGTGACGTCCGGGATCAGCTGCATGTCGGATTCGGCAATGCCCTGGAAGCCGCGGATGGAGGAACCGTCGAAGAGCTGGCCGTTGACGAAGAAGTCAGCGTCAACGCTCTTGGCGGGGACGTTGAAGTGCTGCTGGACGCCCGGAAGATCGGTGAAGCGGATATCGACGAACTTTACATCTTCGTCCTTGATGAACTTGAGGACTTCGTCCGCAGTCTTGAACATCTATGCTCCTAACGCATATGTAAATATCTGGCGTGCAAGCCATGTGATCCAGCGCAATCCAAAAGCAGGGAGAACCCATGGTCTTCCCTGCTGTGGGTACCTGCCGGGGGATTGCTTGAAACTGCTAACAGACTATGGATGCGGCATTTCCCGTCCGTGTCCGCATTGTTTCGGGCAGGTTACAGAATGCCCTGCTATGACCACGCTATCCTCCGTCCACACTATGGTCGAGTCCTATCCACACTGTGGGCGCGCCGCGCGTCCCGGGGATCGGTAAGCTTGAACGGTGGTAGATCGCAAAGACATTGGCTCCTGGCTCAGCGGACCGGACACCTCCGGCATCTCGAAGTATCCGGGGGAGCGGCTGGGCCTGCCGGAGTCCGGCCCCGGCTCCATTGCCCGGGCTGGGCGCAGGATCGCCGCGATCATGATCGACTGGGGAATCGCCCTGCTGATCAGCAACTTTGCCTTTAACGGCGACTCCTGGGCCACCCTGGCCGTCTTCGCCATCGAACAGATCCTCCTGGTGGGAACTCTCGGCTACAGCATCGGCCACCGGATCATGGGTATTGCCGTGGTGAAACCGGGAGGCGGCACCCCCGGACCGCTCGCGGCCCTGGTGCGGGCGGTGCTGCTCTGCCTGGTGATCCCCGCCGTGATTTTCGATCCGGACCAGCGCGGCCTCCACGACAAGGCCATGAACACGCTCCTGGTCCGCCGCTAGCCCTTAAGTCCGGAGGGCCCCTGCGCCTTCCGGCGCTGCCCCGCAATCGCCGGCGCGTTCGTGGCCACCACCCCGCCGATGACGATGGCGCCGCCCACCAGCTGCGCCGTTGTGGGAACCTGGCCGGCAACGACGGTCAGGACCGCCGTGAAGACGGTGATGAGGTTGAGGAATACCCCGGCGCCGCCCGCGGGCAGGACCGCCAGGGCGCGGTTCCACAACAGGTAGGACAGCACTGACGGGAAGATGGCGATGAACAGCAGCGATGCCAGCCCGCTGCTTGTCGCAGGAAGAGCCAGGCCGCCCGTTGCCAGCCGCACGGGGGCCAGCACGGCGACCGCCACCGCAGCCTGCACTGCCGTTGCCGTCACCGGCGGGACCTTCGGCGCCAGCCTGCCGGTTACCGTGTAGGCCGTCCATGCAACAATGGCGCCCGTCATCAGCAGTTCCCCGGTACCGAAGCCGGCTGTGAGCAGCCTGCCCACATCACCACCGCAGATGACAACCAGGACACCGGCCAGCGCCGCGACGATACCAGCCACTGACAGGGGAGCCAGCCGTTCGCGCAGGAAGACGGCGGCAGCCAGCGAGATGAGCGCGGGGTTAAAGGCGTTGATCAGTGACGCGTTGAAGGGGCCCGTGTGCTCCAGCGCGAAGTACAGCAGGAGGTTGTAGCCCAGGAGTCCACACAGGCTCAGCGCCAGCAGCCACGGCCATGCGGCAAGGACCGAGCGCCAGCGGGGCCGCTCGACGAGGTGGGCAATCACCAGCAGGGGCACCAGGGCAAGGGCCCACCGCAGGACCACCAGGCTGAGCGGGTCGATGCTCTGGACGGCCGCGGCCCCCACGACGTAGTTCCCGGCCCAGAACAGCGTTGCCCCCAGCAGCGAGAGCAGTGCGACCATCCGTCTCCGGCCCGGGCTGCCTTTCACCGGTGCCGCCTGCTACGAACGGCTGGTCGCAAGGGCGGGAACAGCGGGTTCGGCGGAATCCGCGCTGAGGTAGCCGCGGCGGCCTGCCCACCGTTCGAACAGGACAGTGGCGAAGGGAAAGACGGCGGAGGCGCCGGCCAGCGCTGCCACAAGGAACGGCCAGCGCTGGACACGCCACAGCGTGAGTGCGGCCATCGCGTATCCGATAAACAGCGCGCCATGGATGGGCCCTGCCACCTGGACCCCGAGCTCGGTGCTGCCCGCAATCCACTTGAAGTACATGCCGGCCAGGAGAGCGGCCCAGCTGCACGCTTCCGCGACGGCAAGGATGCGGAAGACGCGGATCGATGTTGTCCTAAGGGGCATGGTCAGGTCCTGTCACAGGTGAAGCGCGGTCCGTCGCGGCCGCGCAGGCATGGTCAGGGGCAAGAAAAAACGCCCTGGAACCGGATGTGCCGGCTCCAGGGCGTTCCACCAGCTATCGTCCGCGGTTGGGACGGGCCTTGTAGGGGTCAATTCCCTTGGGGATGGGCAGCCTGGTGCCCATGGAAGCAATGCGCTTTGAAACCGTGCTGACCTCAAGCTTGGTCAGTTCGTTCTTCATCTTGCCCATCTGCTTGGCCACCTGGCTCAACGGCACCTGTCCTTCGCCGCGGCCGGTCTGGATGGTGTGTACCGGAACGTTGGGCAGGATGCGCGCCAGGCGCTTCCGTTCAGCATCGAGCAGCGGCTTGACGCGGTGCGACGGGCCTTCGCTGACCAGAACGACGCCGGGACGTCCAACGGCGCGGAACACCGCGTCCTGCGTCCGCGGGTTGACGGCGACCGGCTGTTCCTCGGTGATCCAGCCACGCCGCAGCGTGCCAAGGGCGGCACCGGAGGCACCGGGCTGGTTCTCAATCTGCGAGAAGGCCGCGCGTTCTGCACGGCGGGAAAGAATGAACGTGGCACCCAGCAGTCCCAGCGGAATGCCGATAATCAGGCCGGTGATCCAGTTGTCCAGCCAGAAACCCACCAGGAAACTGACGGCCACAATCCCCAGGAACACCAGCAGCATGAGCCACGGAACCATGGGGTCGTGGCGGCGGGTCATCGTGAAGACCTCGCCGATCTGCTTAAGCCTGCTGGGCTTCTTGGCCTTGGCTTCCTTGGGCTTGCGCTGGAACATGCCGCGCTTCACCGCACTTGAGCCCGAGGGGGTGGAGTTGCTGGAGTCAGGGGATTTCGCCATAGTGCCTCAATTCTACGTGACTTAAACCCCAGGACCGGACGCCGGAATTGTTCCGGCGTCCGGCCCTGTGCAGGCGCTGGCGGGGTCAGGAATGGGCCGCCAGGAGGGTGGCGGCTTCCTGGCGGGTGGTGCCGGAGTCCTGGATGCCGTCGGCGATGTGGGCGAGTTCGGCGGGGATGTCGCGGCCTTTTTTGCGCATTGCGGTGGCCCAGAGGCGGCCTGCGCGGTAGGAGGAGCGGACCAGGGGTCCGGACATGACGCCGAGGAAGCCGATTTCTTCGGCTTCGTGCTGGAGGTCGACGAATTCCTGGGGTTTGACCCAGCGGTCCACGGGCAGGTGCCGTTCGGAGGGGCGCAGGTACTGGGTGATGGTGATCAGGTCGCAGCCGGCGGCGTGGAGGT
>NZ_JARFXU020000019.1:0-94496 GCF_029581595.2 Arthrobacter sp. NQ7
TACCGATCGCACCGCCGATCGCGATCATCTGGATCTGCCGCGGCTTAAGGTTCTTGTGGTAACCCTTGTCCTCCGCGTGCAGGGAGGTCTCAGACGCATGCGCATGACCACCATCAATAACGTGGTCGAACTCAACCTCTTCATTGGGGTTGTTGGGCATGGGTATTCCTTTCGATCCGGAAAAGATCTTGTTGGATGGGGAAACTTAGAAGACTGACCAACCGGTGCGGTCGGAGAGGTCGGCAAGGGCAGCGGTGCCGGCAAGGGAGTTGCCTTTGGCATCGAGGCGCGGGCTCCACACGCAGATGGCGCACTGGCCCGGGACGATGACCAGGATGCCGCCGCCCACCCCGCTCTTGCCGGGCAGGCCCACCCGGTACGCGAATTCGCCCGCGGCGTCGTACATGCCGCAGGTCAGCATGATGGACCCGATCCGCTTGGCCTCGCTGGGGCTCAGCACCCTGCCGGAGGTCCCCTGGCCGTCATTGGCAAGGAACAGGCCGGCCTTGGCCAGCTGGACGCAGCTCATCATGATGGAGCACTGGCGGACATAGTTCTCCACCACCGATTCCGCCGGCTGGGTGAGGTTGCCGAAGTCCTTCAGGAAATGCGCCAGGGCCAGGTTGCGGCTGCTGCCGGCCAGTTCGCCCGCAGCGGCGGCTTCGTCGATGAACGGGCCGGGGACGGCCGTCCCTTCCTCCGTGCCTGCCTGCCTGGTGAGGAACCGCAGGAGCTGCGTGGCGGCGTCGGGCGTCTCTTCCATCAGGTGGTCCGTGACCACCAGGGCGCCGGCGTTAATGAAGGGATTGCGGGGGATGCCGTGTTCAGCTTCGAGCTGGACCAGCGAATTGAACGCCGTTCCGGAGGGTTCGCGCAGTACGCGCGACCACAGCCGGGCGGAGCGGCTTCCCTGCAGGGCCATGGCCAGGGTGAACACTTTGGAGATGCTCTGGATGGAGAAGGGAACGTCGGCGTCGCCGGAACTGAAGACTTCACCGGAGGTGGTGGCGACGGCGATGCCGAAGCGGTCGAACGGGACCGTGGCCAGGAAGGGGATGTTTCCCGGGACGCCTCCTTCTTTCTTCTG
Source organism: Arthrobacter sp. NQ7 (assembly GCF_029581595.2). Taxonomy (NCBI): domain Bacteria; kingdom Bacillati; phylum Actinomycetota; class Actinomycetes; order Micrococcales; family Micrococcaceae; genus Arthrobacter; species Arthrobacter sp. NQ7. The sequence continues at coordinate 1,088 of NZ_JARFXU020000019.1, forward strand.
CGGGCGGTGCCGCCGGACGATGTCCCCGAGGAGGAGGCCAAGGGGCGGTGCGCTGAGTGTGGTGCTCATTTCCTGCCTGGATTGTCGTTGGAGGCGGCCCATTCCTGGAGATGGAGCAGGGCCACCAGGGAGTCGCGCGGGTTGCCGAAGTCCAGCCCGGTGACCCGGACCGCCTTGGCAACGCGGTAGTAGACGGTGTTCTTGTGCAGGTTCATCCGTTTGGCGCATTCGGCGACGTCGAAGGAGGCGTCGAAATACGCCTGCAGGGTTGTTGCGAGCTCGGCGTCGTCATGGAGCAATGCGGCCAGGCTGCGGTGGCGGAAAGGGGCATCGTGGAAGTTGCGCACCGCCTGCCGGTACAGGATTTCCGCTTCGAAGTCGTCAACGGTGGCCACCGACCCTGCCTCTGCGCTGCGCACGCAGGCCAGCAGGGCCTCGGTGATTCCGGTGGCGGTGTGGATGGACAGCAGGTCCGGGGCCAGCGGCCCCACCGCGGCGGACGGCGTGATGCCGAGGTGTTTGCGGGCGTCCCGAACGATTGCTTCGGCGAGGGACCGCAGTCCCGCCTCCGCGGTCCCGGACTGCAGGTCCGGCATGATGATGGCGGTGTCACCGTTGAACTGCCCGACGACGGCGGATGCTTTGTAGGCAGCGGCATGGATGGAGGCAAGGTTGGCCAGTTCCCCGTGCTTGAGCGCGGCGTCTTCAGCCCGGGAGTCGGCGTCGGACATGCCGATCAGGAGAAGTGCCGCGGGACGCTCCGACGGGATCTTGCCGCTGTGTGCACTGGCGGCGGCTTCCGCCGGGCCCGACAGGATCCGCGCAATCCGGTCCTCCCGCATGTGGACGGACTGCTGGTTGCGGTAGCGGATGAGTTCGGCGGATACCCGGGCCGCGGACCCGGTGAGCACGTATTCGACGTCCGGGCCGAACCCGTCGCCGGTTTCCTGCAGCCAGATGTACCCCATGATCCGTTCACCGGCGAAGAGCGCGATGGCCACCCGTTCCCGCAGGCCGTCCTGCGGCCTGGCAGGCACCCGCACGGGCTGGCGGGTGCGGTGGAGTTCTCGGTAGGCGCCCAGGTCCTTGAGCAGCAGTTCGTACTTCCTCGGGCCGCGGCGGGACAGGATGGACGCTTTCCGGAGTTCATCGATGTCGTTGGTGACCGTGGAGTAGGCGAGGACCTTGTTGGCCGCATCCTCGACCAGGACATGGCTCGACGTCAGCCGGGCGGTTGTCTGGGCAATGGCGAACAGGTCTTCCTCAAGCAGGGTGAGTACTTCGCGTTCGTAGCTGCGCGGCTGGATCCGGTCCTTGGCAATGGAAAGCAGGCGGTCCCAGTCAGCGGCCGGGTCCACCAGCAGGAGCCCGGAACCGGCGGCGCCGAGGAGCTCTTCGGCCTCGGCGACATCTTCGCGGTTGCCCTTGACCGCCACGACGGGCGGCGGATTGTCCAGGAGGCGGCGGAGGGCAGGCAATGCGGAACGGCCGCGGACGCCGATAAGCAGGACAAATGCCCCGGCGGCGTGGACGCCCTCGTCATCGGCGTCGACGATCAGGAACCGTTCGATATCCGGCGCCGATGGTGCGGGCCGGAGGATGAGGCTGGCGAAGCCAAGCGGAAGATCCGAGAGGATGTCATCCACCGTAACCGCGGCCATGGGTTGTCCTTTTGCATTGGGTCCTGCCGGACGGCTCTGTCCGGTTACCTCATGCTATCCAGCCTGGTGGGGGTGGATTATGGATTCTGTTCCAACTCCCGGGGAGCATTTTTGGTTTCCAGCCCGAGGCGCCGTAGGTCCAGGCGGAAACAGGGTGCCGGGCAGCAATGCCGGAGGCGGACCGGCCGCGCTGGCCCGCCTCCGGCACGGTGGACACATGGCGCCGGCGTCAGATCCAGGCCGGCGCCGCCGGCACCGGGGTGACGGATCCGCCGTCGTGCTGTGCCCTGGTTCCGTCCGTGCCCCGTCCGGTGGCCCACTGGGCGATGGCAGCCAGCGGGCCGGAAACTATGGTGGGCGACGATGCGGCGGTTGTGTCCCCGAACGATAAGGCGGTGCCGTCCACCTGGACCACCAGGTCATTGTCCGTGCCGCGGGCATGCCACGCGTCGGTGATGTCCTTGAGCAGCCGTTCAAGGACGGGCGCGGGGATGTCCTTGAAGGTGGCCCCGTTGACCAGGTCGACGGCGTGGACCCAAACCTCGCGGGTGCGCATCCAGACCGTCTCCTCAGCCGGGACGGTCCTGCCCTGGACGGTCTTGACCTTGTGGTGCCAGGAGTCGGCGGGCAGGTCCCGCCACTCCACGTTCAGGTGCACGGCGGAGTGGTCGAACAGATTCCGCAGCGCGATGGGACTGAGCGTGGCCCCGAAGTCGATCTCGTAGTTGCGGACCTCCACCGACGGGTACATGGGTGTTTCCACGCCAGTGGCCGCCCACTCCACCAGGCGGGAAACCGCCCGGGCGTTGTAGCCCACGTGGGCTACAACGTGGCGGCGGGTCCAGCCCGGCAGCAGCGAGTCCCCGTCCAGCTCCGCGTCGGTGAGCTCGTTGAGCTTGCGGGCGAAGAACGCGGTGCCGCGCCGGGCCTGCAGCAGCCCGTCGAGCAGGACCGGATCGGTGGTTTGGTCGTGCCGGGCAACCATCAGGCTTCCTTGACCACGCGGTTGGTCAGCTGGCCCAGGCCCTCGATGGTGGTCACCAGGACCTGGCCCTCCTGCAGGTAGCGCTTGGGATCCTGGGCGTGGCCCACGCCGCCGGGGGTGCCGGTGGCGATCACGTCGCCCGGGTTCAGGGTGATGATGGTGGAAATGTAGGAGACCAGGAACTCCGGGGTGAACACCAGGTCCGAGGTGGGGGTGCTCTGCTGGACCTCGCCGTCCACGGCCGAGGTCATCAGCGGCCCGGGGGTAAATTCATCCTGGGTCACCAGGGCCGGGCCGAACGGGGTGGACTTCTCCCAGGTCTTGCCCTGCAGCCACTGGATGGTGCGGAACTGGTAGTCGCGCATGGAGATGTCGTTCAGTACGGCGTACCCGGCGATATGCTCTGCGGCCTGCGCTTCGGGGATGCGTCGGCCCTGCTTCCCGATCACGACGGCGAGTTCGGCTTCCCAGTCCACGGTGTCCGATTCCTGCGGCAGGGCCAGGTCGTCGTTGGGCCCGATCAGGGACTCGGCGTACTTGGCGAACAGGGTGGGGTGCGCCGGGACTTCGCGGCCCATCTCCTTGATGTGGTTGCGGTAGTTGTGGCCCACGCAGATGATCTTGCCGGGGGACGGGACGACGGCGGCAAGGTCGGCGCCGGCCACAGGGTGCGTTGCGCCGTTGGCCGCCTTCGCGGTGGTTTCCCAGGCGGGGTCCTGCAGCAGGGCCCCGACGTCGGCGAACCCCGGGATCTCGGTGAGGGTATCGCCGTCCTGGCGGACCGCCGTCGTACGCGCTTCGGTGCCGCCGTTGCCTGTGGAATCGAGGCGGAGGGTGAGGAGTTTCATTACTTGGTGCGTCCTTCGATGTAGGTGCGGTTGAAGTTCAGGCGCTCAAAGATGGGTGCGTCGCTGAACCGGAACAAATCAAACTCAGTCTCGGCCTGCAGGGACCAGGCTGCCCAGGACGGAACCACGAACAGGTCGCCCTTGGCCAGGACCCGGGTTTCGCCGTTGAGGGTCACGGTGCCGGTGCCTTCGAAGACCTGCCAGACGCTGGAGCCCACCTCGCGGACGGTCTCGGTCCCGGCGCCGGCCCGCAGGCGGTGGAACTCCGCGCGGATGGTGGGCATGACGTCCCCGCCGGTGGTGGGGTTGGTGTACCGGATGGCGGCGTGGCCCTGGGACACGGTAGCGGGATGGCCCTCGTCCTCCAGCAGCAGTTGCTCGCGGAGCGCGGCGTCGGTGTACTTCCACCGGTACGCGGCGATGGGGGAGTTGGTGGTGTTCTCCAGGCCGGAGAGCGGGCGCAGGCCGGGGTGGGCCCACAGCCGTTCGGAGCGGGAAATGTCCGGGGTGGCCTCGTCGGTGACGCGTTCGGTGCCGAATTCGAAGAACCCGGCATCGGCGTAGTGCACGAACGGGATGTCCAGGCCGTCGATCCACGCCATGGGCTCGTCGGTGTCGTTGTGGTGGCCGTGGAAGTTCCAGCCCGGGGTGAGGAGGAAATCGCCGCGGGACATCCGGACCGGGTCACCGTTCACCACGGTCCACACGCCCTCACCCTCCACCACGAAGCGGAACGCGTTCTGCGAGTGGCGGTGCTCCGGGGCTGTTTCCCGGCCGCCCAGGTACTGGATCGCGGCCCAGAGGGTGGGGGTGGCGTACGGGGTGCCGGCCAGGCCGGGGTTCGCCAGCGCGATCGCGCGGCGTTCCCCGCCACGGCCCACGGGCACCAGGTCCCCGGCACGGGCAGCCAGCGGGTAGAGATCATCCCACCGCCACACATGCGGCACGGCTTTGGGGGACGGGACCATCGGCATCAGGTCCGCGATCTCCGTCCACAACGGAATCAGGTTTTCTTTATCGAAATCCCGGTACAGCTGCTCAAGCTGGGCAGCTTCCTCGGCGGTGGGCTCCGGGACATGGTGTTCCTGTGCCACGGATTCGTGGGTTTGGTTTTCAGCGCTGATCGACACTGGCCTTCTCCTTGCGTGCGGACTGACTGCGGCGTGGATTCGACCTTAGGGAAGGATGCGCTGTGACCCCCAGTATATTCTGGCTGCCAGAATTTTGGTCCCCCTGTGCGGGTCAGCCGCCTGCTGACCCGTCCGCGGGATTGGCCGCGATGTCCATTTCCAGCTGGCGCTTGGTTTCCATCATGACGCCCACCAGTCCGGCATCGAACAGGGGCCGGAACCTGGCCACCGGAGTGGCCACGCTCAGGGCCCCCACCACCATGCCCCGCCCGTTGTGCAGCGCCATCCCGAAGGCGCTGATTCCCTCCTCGGTGCCCTCGAAATTTGCGGCGAATCCATTGGCCCGGACGGACTCAAGCTCGCGCAGGAAGGCCGGGTACTCGGCGTCGGGGATATAGTCGCCGGTTAGCTCCGCGTTCGGGCTGCGGAACAGCTGGTCCAGTGCCGCCGGTTCCAGCTCGGCCAGGATGGCCTTTCCGCCCGACGCCTTGTGCGCCGGCAGCAGGGTGCCCTGCCGGTCCCCGACCCTGAGGATGTTGGTGCTTTCCACGGTGTCCAGGAAGCGGACTTTGGTGCCCACCCGGATCATGAGGTTCACGGTCTCGTGGGTGCGCGCGCAGAGCAGTTCCATGTGCGGCCGGGAGATGTCCCGCAACTGCCGCGTCCAGCTGAAGCCGGCAGGGCCCGCGCCCATGGCAGGACCCGGAACGTACCGCCTGGTCTCGTCCTGGACCGCGAAACCCCGGTAGACCAGCATGGCCAGGAGCCGGTGCGCCGTGGAGGGCGCCACCCCAAGCTCGGCCGCGGCGTCCTTGAGCCGCAGGCTCCCCACGTCCCGAAGGAGTTGGAGCAGCTGCAGGGCGTTGTCCACTGCTTCGATGGAATAGGTGGGCTTCCGCCGGGCGGGAAGATTCTGCATAACAGAATCTTATGGGCCTCCAAGCGCGCCTGCCAGCACAGTGGTGGGATGAATCACACAACTTCCGCTGCAGCGCCGCAGCGCACGGCCGCCCCCGCCGCGGGTGCAGGCCGTTCCGGGTTTCCCCGGCGTTCCGTGCTCGCCGTGCTGGTGTGCTGGCTGCTGGTCGTTTTCGACGGCTATGACCTGATCGTGTATGGGACGGTCCAGGGCTCGCTCATCAGCGATACCGGCTGGGGCCTGACCAAGGCCACTGCCGGCACCATCGGGTCGATGGCCTTCGTCGGCATGATGATCGGAGCAGTCTTCGCCGGCCGCATGGCCGATACCTGGGGCCGGCGCCGCACCATCATCGGCTGCGCCATAGTGTTCTCCGTCTTCACCATCTTCTGCGCATTCGCCCCCAACGCGCCTGTCTTTGGCGGCCTCCGCCTCCTGGCGGGCGTTGGGCTGGGCGGCCTGGTGCCGTCCGCCAACGCCCTGGTAGCCGAGCTCGTCCCGGAAAAATGGCGCTCCACGATCGCCACGCTCATGATGTCCGGCGTGCCGATCGGCGGCTCCATCGCAGCACTCGTCGGCATCCCGCTGATTCCCGCCTTCGGCTGGCCGGTCATGTTCCTGGTCGCCGTCGTCGCCCTGGTGGTGGTCATTCCGCTGGGCATCCGCTACCTGCCGGAGACGCTGGCACCCGAAGCCGGCGGCAGGACCGGCGGTGCCAGAGACGTCGGGTTCGGCTCCCTTCTTCGGGCACCGTACCTCGGGATCAGCCTGCTGTTCGCCATCGGCACCCTGGTGACCCTCTTCGCCTGGTATGGCCTGGGCACCTGGCTGCCCAACCTCATGCAGCTGGCCGGGTACAACCTCGGGTCCGCCCTGACGTTCGCGTTGGCACTCAACCTTGGGGCCGTTGCGGGCTCGGTGCTGACCGCCTGGGCCGGCACGCGGTTCGGCCCCATCCCCACTGCCATTGCGGCAGCGGCGGTGGCGGCCATCGGACTGCTGGTCCTGGTCACCGGGCCGCCGGTCGCCGTCGTCTATTTCATGCTGGTGCTTGCCGGCGTGGGAACGCACGGCACGCAGTGCCTCATCATCGCCGCCGTGGCCAGCCACTACCCGGCACACCTCCGCGGTACTGCGCTGGGCTGGGCCCTGGGCGTGGGCCGGATCGGGGCCGTGGCCGCACCGCAGGCCGGCGGGCTCCTGCTCGCAGCGGGCCTGGGCGTGAATTCAAACTTCCTGGCCTTTGCCGGAGCAGCAGCCGCAGCGGCAGTCCTGATCGCTGCAGTGGGCATCAAAATCAAGAAATCAACAGCAGTAGGAGTTTCCAATGTCTAACGTCAAAGATTCCACCGATGTCCTGGTGGTGGGTGGCGGCATGGCCGGACTGGCCGGCGCGCTGGCACTGCGCGAAAACGGCGCCGACGTCACCCTGGTTGAGGTGGCACCGGCCTTCGGTGAAGTCGGGGCCGGCCTGCAAATGGCGCCCAACGCCTCCCGCGTCCTCAAGCGCTGGGGCCTGCTGGAAAAGGCGCTGGAAATCGGCGTCCAGCCCAAGCACCTGGTGTTCCGCGACGCGGTCACGGGGGAGGAACTGACCCGCCAGACCCTGGGCGGGGAGTTCGAGGAACGCTACGGCGCCCCCTACGTGGTGATCCACCGCAGCGACCTGCACCGGATCCTGCTCGAAGCATGCCAGGCGGCCGGCGTCACCCTGGTGAACGACGTCCTGGTGCAGAAAGTGGAAACCGGCGGAGACCGGGCCCGCGCCTACAGCGCCAAGGGCGAGGTGTTCGAGGCAGACGCCATCCTGGCAGCGGACGGGCTGAAGTCCACCCTCCGCGCCACCGTTGCCAACGACGGCCCCGTCAACTCGGCCTACGTGGCGTACCGCGGCACCGTGCCCATCACCGAGGAAACCCCCGCCGCGGACCTGGAGGACGTCATCGTCTACCTCGGCCCGAACTGCCACCTGGTCCAGTACCCGCTCCGCAAGGGCCAGCTGCTCAATACCGTGGCAGTGTTCAAGTCCCCGTCTTTTGAGCGTGGAGAAGAGCAGTACGGCGGCGTGGACGAACTCCAGGCGGCCTACAAGGACTGCGTCCCCGCCGTGCAGGAAGCCCTGAAGAACCTGGCCACCGGTATCCGCTGGCCCATGTATGACCGCAACCCGATCGAGAACTGGGTCTCCGGCCGCATGGCGCTGATCGGCGACGCCGCCCACCCGATGCTGCAGTACCTGGCCCAGGGCGCCTGCCAGGCGCTGGAGGACGCGGCCGTCCTGCAGGACGTGTCCCGCGGCAAGGTCTTCACCGCCGGGGGCATCGACGCCGGTGCCTGGGAAGCTGCCTTCCGCGAATTCAATGAGGCCCGCGCCGCCCGGACCGCCCGCGTGCAGCGGACCGCGCGGATCTGGGGGGAATCCTGGCACGTGGACGGCGTGGCACGCGTCCTGCGGAACATGCTGTTCAAGAGCCGCGGCGACAACAACTTCCAGTACAACGACTGGCTGTATGGCCGGAACCAGCCCGGAACCCCGGCGGAGGTTCCGGCCAGCGCAGTGCTGGCAGAGGCCTAAGCACCGCACTCCAAGGGCGGGCGTACGACGGCGGGTGGGCTCCCGCCGTCGTACGCCCACCTTTTGCTTGGGGTGGGCGCGTTTACAACCCGGTGAGACCTGGGGTCCTGCCGTTCACCGCGAAGAAGGCGTTGAGGAGTAGTTCCCCCGTGTCCACTACCGGGGCGCGGGGCCTGTGGACTCGCGGATGGTCAGGTGCGTGGGCATGACCGCGAGCTGGCGGCTGGCATTGCCCGCAAGCGGGTTGAGTTGCGCCAGCAGCATGGACACTGCAACCCTTCCGGCCTGCTCAATGGGACTTGAGATGGTGGTCAGCGGGGGATTGCAGAAGTCCGCGCCGAAAATGTCATCCGAACCAACGATGCTCATGTCGGCCGGAACCCTGATGCCACGGGCCTGCAGCCGCTGGAGCATGCCGATGGCCAGCAGGTCGTTGAACACAATGCACGCCGTGGCCCCCGTCCTGACCGCGGCATCCGCCGCCGCCGCCCCCGACGTCGTCTTGGGCGTGTACGGGCCGATCCGGTGCACCTCCATCCCCCGCTTCGTCGCGTCCTCCTCGAAGACCTTCCAGCGCATCTGGTTGGACCACGAGGTAGGTGGCCCCGCCACATAGCAGACCTTGTGGTGGCCCAGCGATGCAAGGTGCTCCAGGGCCTGGATGATGGCGGACGGCGTATCGATCATCACCGTGGGTGCGCTGGTGGAAGCGCGGTTGAAGGTCACCAGGGGCTGTGACTGCGAAACCTCCGCCAGCTGGGCATCGGTCAGGCGCGAGGCGGCCAGGATGAATCCATCTGCGGACTTGCGCATCTTATGCAGCGCATCGAGTTCCATTTCGCTGGATTCCTCGGTGTCCACCAGGAGCTGGGTCACGCCCGCAGCCTTCAGTTGGTGCTGCGTGCCCCGGATGATGTCGAAGTAGAACGGATTGGTAATGTCGGGCACCAGCACGGCCACGGCATTGGTCCGTCCCGAGCTCAGTCCCCGCGCCTGCGAGCTCGGAACGTAGTTCAGTTCCGCGGCGGCCTCTTCGATCCGCAGCCGCGTCCTGGGGTTCACCCTGTCGGGCCGCGCGAGCGCCCGGGATACCGTGGACGTGGCAACGCCGGCCAGTTCCGCCACATCGCGGATAGTGGGTGGCCGCTCCTGGCGGGTTGCCGCTCTTGAGCTTCCCCTGGTGGTGTCTGCGGCCCCTGAATCAGCCATGGCACTGGACCTTTCACTACTGGCTGGACCAACCGCCACGGCAAAATTTCCGCCGGCGTGCCCTGACTTCCGATGCATCAATCTGAGCACTGATGGCAATTTTTGGCAACCGCTTGCCACCGTCTTGCCATCTTCCTAGACTGGCTCTCGAGTCGCCTGCAGTGATTTCCGCCACAGGACGGATGTGGCCATGCGGGTGTCCTAGAGGAGAAAAACAATGAGGTTTAAATCGACTACTGGGCTCGCGGCAATAGTCACGGCTGCAGCACTCGCCCTGACCGGTTGTGGATCCGGGGGCTCCGGCAACAGCGGAGGCTCGACCAACGCGAATGGGAAAGTGGACGGCACGGGCAAGACCCTCAACGTCCTGGTCGGCGTCCTGAGCCAGTACCCCGAACAGCAGAAACAGTGGCAGAGCGATATCGCCGCCAAGTTCAAGGCTGAGACCGGCGCCGACGTGAAGTTCGAGACCTTCGCCTCGGCCAATGACGAGCTCACCCGGATCCAGACCTCGGTCGTATCGGGCCAAGGGCCTGACATCTATGGGCTGGGCACCACCTTCACGCCGACTGCCTACGCCACCAAGGCCTTCGTGACCCTCTCGGACGACGACTGGAAGGCCGTGGGCGGCAAGGACCGCTTCAACCAGGCCGCCCTCGGCATTTCAGGACCGGACAAGGACCACCAGGCCGGCATCCCCTTCGTCAGCCGTCCGTTCGTGATGGCATATAACAAGGACCTGCTGGCCGCTGCCGGCATCGACAAGCCGGCCACAAGCTGGGACGAGCTGGCAGCCCAGGCCAAGAAGATGACCAAGGGCGACACGTACGGCATCGCCACCGGCTACAAGGACAACTACGACCCCTGGAAGTTCATCTGGGCCATGGCCGTGCAGGCCGGCAACCCGCTGGTTGACGGCAACAAGCTGAAGATGGACGATCCCACCGTCAAGAAGGCCTACGAAACGTACTTCGGCTGGCTGACCAACGACAAGGTTGTTGACCCCGCCTCCGTGGGCTGGAGCAACAGCAACGCCGTGGCAGCTTTCGCCAGCGGCAAGGCCGGTTACCTGATGATGACCACCTCCAGCTCCATCCCCACACTCGACAAGTCGGCAGTTGCCGGCAAGTACGAATACACACTGATGCCCACCATCGCCCCGGGTGAGACGCAGTCCAAGTCCGACAGCGACGCCGCCAGCATCCTCTCGGGCGACAACCTCGTGGTGGCCGACTACTCCAAGCAGAAGGACCTTGCCTTTGCCTACATCAAGCTGATCACCTCCAAGGATGAGCAGCTGAACTACCAAAAGATCTTCGGCGACCTGCCTGCAAACGCCGAAGCCCTGGCCAGCCTGACGGACCCCAAGCTCAAGCCGCTCGCCGACGCCGCCGCCAAGTCCAAGGCCACTCCGTTCACCGGCGCCTGGGGCGATATCCAGCTGGGACTCCTTAACGTCACCGTCCAGTCCGTCCCTGACCTGGCCGCCGGCAAGGTGGACGAGTCCGCCCTCGAACAAAGGATCAAGGACGCCCAGAACAAGGGCCAGGCTTCCCTGGACCGGGCCTCCAAAGGATAGGTTCTGATGTCGACCGACGCCTCCCATGAAGTCCGGCCTGCGGCGGATACCGCCGCGGGCCGGGCGCCCCGCCCCGCCGACGACACAGGACGCCAGCCCGGACACAAGGGCGGACTGCGCCGCAAGGGCCTGAGCGAACGCAACCGCCCGCTATGGATGCTGATCCCGGGCGGAGCCCTGATGATCATCATCATCGTGGTCCCGCTGCTGCTGGGCATCTACATGTCCGTCCTGAACCTGGACCAGTACACCCTGCGGAAGTGGATCAGCTCGCCGTTCATCGGAGTGGAAAACTTCGTTGAAGCGGTGACGGACTCCCCGTTGCTGCACTCCGTCTGGCTCAGCGTCAGCTACTCGCTGCTGGCCATGGTGGTGACCCTGCCGCTGGGCATCGCCGCGGCCGTGGCCACCCAGAACGCGTTCAAAGGCCGGGCAGTCATCCGCTCGATCTTCCTGATTCCGTACGTCCTGCCGTCCTTCGTAGTAGCCACCGTCTGGCGGACCATGCTCCAGCCCGGCGGGATCGTGGATGAAGCCCTTGCCACGGTGGGCATCCACGTAGGCCTGTGGCTCAACGGGCCGCAGACCTTCTGGACGCTGGTCCTGGTCCAGATCTGGGCTTCCTGGCCGTTTATCTACCTCCTGGCCCTTTCCGGCCTTCAGTCCGTAGACCACGAGGTGCACGAAGCCTCGGCCTTGGACGGCGCGCTGTGGTGGAACAAGCTCCGTTACGTGGTGTTCCCCTACCTGAAGGGCCCGCTGGCCCTGGCCTTCCTGATCGGGATGCTGCACCACATCAACAACTTCACCCTCCCGTTCGTGCTGTTCGGCGTTCCGGCGCCGGCCGACGTCGAGGTCCTGCCCATCCTGACCTACGTCACCAGCTTCCAGAGCTTCCGCTTTGGCCTGAGCGCCGCGATGGCCTTCATCTCCCTGGTCCTCATCGCCATTCCGCTGTTCGTCTACCTCCGTGCCGTCAAGCTTGACGACGCCGAATCACCTGGAGCAAAGAAATGAGCACCACGACAGCCACCAGGCAGGGCACGGCGGCCTTCCACGTCGACCGTCCCGGTTCCCACCGCCAGCATGAGGTCCTGCGGCTGCTGCCCACCCCTTTGCTGATCTTCGTCCTGGTCTTCCTCGGCGTCCTGGTCCTGACTCCTGTGCTGTACATCTTCCTGGCCTCGGTCAACTCGGACATCGGGGTGGCCAACGGCGAGTTCTGGCCGTCCTCGGTCACATTCGACAACTACTCGAAGATCTGGACCAGCGTGGGCCTGGCCACCGGCCTCACCAACAGCGTCCTGGTGGCGGGAGCAACAGCCGTCGTCTCGGCGGCGCTGTCCGTGTCCACCGCGTTCGTGCTGGTCCGCTACAGCTTCCGGGGCAGGCTGACCATCCTGCGCGGCCTACTGGCACTGCAGTCCGTTCCCGGAACACTGATGGTGCTGCCGGTCTTCGTGCTCTTTTCCTCAGCCGCCACCTACCTTGGGATCCAGGTCATCGGAACCCAATGGGGCCTGTTCGTCACCTACCTGACGTTCGCCATGCCGTTCTCCACCTGGGTGATGGTCACCTACCTGCGCGGGCTTCCCAAGGAACTGGAAGAAGCAGCAAGGATCGACGGCGCGTCCAACCTGGGAGTGCTGTTCCGGATCATCCTGCCGCTGAGCTGGCCCGGCATCGTTGTCTCCGGCATCTTCGCCTTCCTTCTCGGCTGGAACGACGTCCTCTTCGCCTCGGTGATGACACGGCCGGAAAGCCAGACCGCCGCCGTCGCGCTCCAGATCTTTGGTGCCTCCCAGGAAGGCGGCGCCATCCCTTACTACGGCCAGATGATGGCGGCGGCGCTGGTATGTGCCGCTCCGGTGGTCATTCTCTACCTGATTTTCCAGCGTTACCTAGTAGGCGGGCTGACCGCCGGAGGAGTTAAATAACCATGGTTTCGACCACGCAGACCACGTGGCAGCTGTCAGGCTTCGGCGACGAGATCGACGACGACCCCGCAATCCAGATCGCCGTGCTGCAGGCCCTCGGCGCCAACCACATCGAGGTCCGCAGCGCGTGGGGTACCAACATCGTGGACCTCAGCAACGAACAGCTCCAGGCCCTCGCGTCCCTGCTGAAGGAAAAGGGCATGAAGGTCTCGGCCATCGCCTCCCCGATTGGCAAGGTGGATGTCAGCCTTCCCGTGGAGCACGAGGTGGAACGGCTGCGCCGCGCGGTCAACGCCGCCAAAGTCCTGGATGCACGGTACATCCGGATCTTCTCCTTCTACTACGGGGAATCCGTACAGGTGGAGAGCATCCGCGACGCCGTCATGGAGCGGATGCGGGCGCTCGCCGGGGTGGCCGAGGAAGGCGGGGTGATCCTCCTGCACGAGAACGAGAAGGACATCTTCGGGGATGTCCCGGACCGCGTGCTGGACATTATTGAGACCGTCAATTCGCCGGCCCTTAAGGTCGCCTGGGACGCCGCGAACTTCGTCCAGGTGGGGGTCAAGCCCTTCGACGAGGGGTACGCCAAGCTCCGCCCGCACCTTGAATACCTGCAGGTTAAAGATGCGTTGTTCGAAAATGGCCACGTGGTCCCGGCCGGTGAAGGGGACGGGGACGTCCTCCGCACCGTCGAGGCGCTGAAGGCTGACCGGTACCAGGGCTTCGCGTCCCTGGAGCCGCACCTGGCGGGGGCACATGGCCTGGGCGGGTTCTCCGGTCCCACCGCCTTCGGCATCGCCGCACGCGCTTTCGCAAAAGTCACCGCAGAAGCAGGAGTCCAGACCGCATGAGTACCTTGAACGTAGCCATCACGGGGTGCGGCGTCATTGGCCGCACCCACGCCGTAGCCCTCCAGTCGTTTCCCGAGGCCCGGATCGTCGCCCTCGTCGACGCCATCCCGGCGGCAGCGGAATCCCTCGCGGACTTCATTGAAAAGAACGGCGGCGAACGGCCGCCGCAGTTCAGTTCCCTGGCCGAAGCTTTCGCGGCTGAGGACATCGACCTCGTGGCATTGGCCACCCCCAGCGGCCTCCACATCCAACAGGGCCTGGAGGTCCTGGCCGCCGGCAAGCACGTGGTGATCGAGAAGCCACTGGATGTGGATCTCACCAGGGCCCAGGAGATCGAGGCCGCAGCAAAGGAAGCCGCGGAAAAGGGCATCATCGCCTCGGTCATCAGCCAGCACCGGTTCGACCAGTCCAGCGTCGCTGTCGCGGACGCCGTGGCGAAAGGCCGCTTCGGCCGGCTGACGTCAGCCATCGCCTCCGTGGCCTGGTGGCGCAGCCAGGGCTACTACGATTCCGGTGACTGGCGCGGCACCTGGTCCATGGACGGTGGCGGCGCCTTGATGAACCAGGGCGTCCACACCGTGGACCTGCTCCTCTGGTTCATGGGGCGCCCTGTGGAGATCCACGCACACACGGCACGGCTCGCCCACGAACGGATTGAGGTGGAGGACACCGCCGTTGCCACCATCACCTTCGAAAACGGCGGCCTGGCCGTCCTTCACGCCACCACCGCGGCCTACCCCGGTTTGACGGTGCGCGTCCAGCTGATGGGATCCGAAGGCTCGGCCGTGGTGGACAACGACCGGCTGGAGTACTTCCACAGCAAGGACGCCGGCGGTGAATCGGCGGACATGGGCCTGCAGGGCGGCGGCAACCAGGCGGAAGAAGAACTGGCCAAGTATCCCGAGGAAGACTACAAGGCGGCGGACCCCACCACGTACCCCGCCGGGCACGTGCGGCAATACCGCGACATCCTGGCCGCCATCGCCGGCGGACGCCAGCCGGGCGTCACCGTCAGCGACGCCGTCAACGCGCTCGCTGCGGTGCGTTCCGTCTACGTGTCTGCCACCCTGGGCCAGCCCGTCCTCTTCGACGACGTTCTGGCAGGCAAGTACAACGACCTCGAAGTCCGCACCGGCAACACCGCGGCAGAAAGTGCCTGAAGCAATGAAGTTTTCAGTATTTACGGCATCAACCCCCGACTGGACTCCCGAAGAAGCAGTGAAGCACCTCGCCGACCAAGGCTGGGACGGCGTCGAATGGCGCATCACCGACCAGGGCGACGCCGCAGAACCGGGCTTCTGGGCCGGCAACAGGGCCACGGTCCCGCTTACCGGGATGGAAGACCACCTGGACCGCATCGCCAGCCTCACCAGCGATGCTGGCCTGGAGTTCTCCGGGATTGGCGGGTACGCACGGTGCGACAACCACGCGGACGTGGACCGCATGTTGGCCGCCACGGCCCGGCTGGGCGCGGAGAAGGTCAGGGTGACCACGCTTCCGCTGGGGACTGCGGCATGGGGCAACGAACCGGCCAGCGGCACGCCCTACCCGGAACTCTTTGCCGCAGCCCGCCGCGATTTCGAGTGGATCGCCGAACGGGCTGCGCACCACGGCGTCAAGGCACTTGTGGAGCTGCACCACCGGACCATCACCGCTTCCGCGTCGTCCGCGCTGCGGCTGCTGGACGGACTGGACCCCCGGCACGTGGGCGTTATCCACGACCTGGGGAACCTGCTTATCGAAGGGCAGGAGGACTACCTTCCCGCCTTCGAGCTCCTGGGCGACTACCTGGCACACGTGCACGTCAAGAACGCGGTCTGGGTCAACAGCGGCGAAACCGATGAGTCCGGCGCCGCCGTCTACCGCAATGAGTGGGCCCCACTCCGCTCGGGCCAGGGCAGCGTGCTGCAGTACTTCAAGGCGCTCGCGGCCTTCGGCTATGACGGGTGGGTCACCGTGGAGGACTTCTCCACCGAGCTACCCCTGGCCGAGCGTACGGCGGACAACCTCGAGTACCTTCGCTCCACGGCTGCCCTGGCAGGCCTCTCCGTCCCGGCCAGGAGGCGTTGAGCAATGGGCCAGCCAATAGCGGACCACCCGGACCGGCTGCTGCCGGCTGATCCCGGTGTCCGGGAGGTTGCCCGGTCCCTCTTCAAAAGGGTGGAGGGGCTGCCGATCATATCCCCGCACGGACACGTGGACGCGGCGGTCATCGAACAGAACACTCCCTTCCCTGATCCTGCCGCGCTCCTGGTCACTCCGGACCACTACGTCACCCGGTTGATCCATGCCGGCGGGGTCCCCATGGACCAGCTGGGGCTTGGCGGCCAGCCTGCTGATTCACGGCAGGTGTGGCGCCGCTTCTGCGAAGCGTGGCCCAACTTCGAGGGAACGGCGTCCGGGTACTGGATCCGGCAGGAGTTCGCCCAAGTGTTCGGGTTGCAGGAGGAGCCGTCCGCGGACAACGCCGACCGGCTCTACGACGCCCTGCAGGCCAAACTTTCGGAGCCCGGTTTCCGCCCGCGCGAGCTGTTCAAGGAATTCAACATCGAGGTCCTGGCCACCACGGATGACCCGCTGGACACCCTGGACAGCCACGCAGCGCTGCAGGCGGATCCTGCCTTCGCAGGCAGGGTGCTGCCCACCTTCCGGCCGGACCAGTACCTGAACATGGCGCATCCGGCGTGGCAGGACAACGTGGAGCGCCTCATCAGCGCCGCAGGGGAGGGCGCCACCGGCTACGCCGGCTACATCAAGGCGCTCGAAGCCAGGCGGCGGCACTTCGTGGACCGGGGCGGGGTGTCCGCCGACCACGGCGTGTTCACCCCGGCCACCCTCAAACTGGACGACGGCGAGGCGGAGCGGCTTTTCGAGCTCGGCCGCACCGGCCAGGCAGGGCCGCGGGAACGGGATGCCTTCGAGGCCCACATGCTGTACCAGATGGCCAGGATGTCGGTGGAGGACGGCCTGGTGATGACCATCCACCCGGGCTCGTTCCGCAACCACCACACGCCCACCTTCGAGGCTTTCGGAGCCGACACGGGTCATGACATTCCGGTGGCGGTCAACTACACGGAGGCCGTCCGGCCGCTGCTGCAGGACTTCGGCACGGCCAAGGACTTCCACCTGGTCCTCTTCACGCTCGATGAGACGGTGTTCTCCCGGGAGCTGGCGCCGTTGGCCGGGTTCTACCCGTCGGTGTACCTGGGGGCACCGTGGTGGTTCCTGGACGCTCCGGACGCGATGCTGCGCTTCCGGTCGGCGGTGACGGAGACGGCGGGCTTCTCGCGGTCCTCGGGCTTTATCGACGACACCCGCGCCTTCTGCTCCATCCCTGCCCGGCACGATACGGCGCGGCGGATCGAGGCCTCCTTCCTGGCACGCCTGGTGGCCGAGCACCGGATCACCGAGGACCGGGCCCAGGAACTGATTGTCGACATCGTGGATGCTTCACCGCGGCGGGTGTTCAAGCTGTGAGCGCTGTCCCGCCCGCCCCGGGTGCACTGCCGGTCCTGGACCGCACCCTGAAGCCGCTGCCCACGGCGCCGGTGCGGATCGTGCACCTTGGCCTGGGCGCGTTCCACCGGTCCCACCAGGCCTGGTACACCCAGCACGCCGGTGACGCGGGGGAGTGGGGGATCGCGGCGTTCACCGGCCGCCGCCCGGATGCCGCCGAGGCGCTGTCCGCCCAGGACTGCCTGTACACCTTGGTGGAGCGTTCGGCAGCCGGGGACAGCTTCGAGGTTATCGGCAGCATTGTCGAGGCGGTGGACGGGGCCGACGTGGGCCGTCTGTGCGAGCTTCTGGCGGCGAAAGAAACGGCGATCGTCACGCTGACCATCACCGAGGCAGCCTACGGGCTGGCGGCGGATGGAAGGTTCGACGCCGACGCGCCGGCTGTCGCGGAAGACCTCCGGGCGCTGTCGGCAGCAGCGTCCGGGGGAACAGGACCAGGGGAGGCAGGGGTGCCCGGCACGCCGCTGGGCCGGCTGGTGCTTGCCCTCGCCCGGCGCCGCGACAGCGGCGCGGGACCCCTCGCCGTCGTCAGCTGCGACAATCTTTCGGCCAACGGCGAGGTAGCCCGCCGTGCCGTCCTGGGCCTGGCCGGGGCCTGGGGCCAAGGCCTGGCGGAGTGGATCGACGCCAACGTCAGCTTTGTCAGTACCTCGGTGGACCGCATTACTCCCCGCGCCACGGACGCGGATACCACGGAAGTGGCCGAACAATGCGGCTACCGCGACAGCTCGCCGGTGGTGGCCGAACCGTTCCGCAACTGGGTGCTCAGCGGTGATTTCCCGGCCGGCAGGCCGCGCTGGGAGGACGCCGGTGCCGTGGTTGTCGATGACATCGAGCCGTATGAGAACCGCAAACTGTGGCTGCTCAACGGTTCACACTCGATCCTGGCCTACGCCGGGCAGCTCCGCGGCCACGCAACGGTGGCCGAAGCCCTATCCGATCCGGTGTGCCGGAAGGCAGTGGAGGAATTCTGGGACGAGGCGGCAAACCACTTGACCGCTGCCGGGCTGGACATCCCGCAGTACCGGCAGGCCCTGCTGGACCGGTTCGGCAATGCCCGCATCGCCCACCGGCTGGCTCAGATCGCGGCCGACGGGACCACCAAGCTGCGCATGCGCGCCGTCCCGGTCCTGATGGCGGAACGGGCCGCAGGCCGCCGCGGCAGCGGCAGCGCACTGATGCTTGCCGCATGGATCGACTACGCCGGCTCCGGCGCCGAATTCCAGGACCCGCTGGCCGCAGACATCAGGGCAGCCAACGCCGTGCCCGGCACCGGAAGGATCCAGGCACTGCTCCGCCTGGTCAGCGCCGGCCTCGCCGAGGACCCGCAAATCCTTGCCCTGGTCTCAGCCTTGTCCGGAACCCTCAGCGCCAACCCGGCCGGCTCCGCCACCCCCGCACACACGTGAACGCAGGTTGCACCGCCAACCCCATCCCCTTGGAAGGAACAATAAATCCCATGAAGATCATTGCCGCCGATGTGTTTGTTACCAGTCCGTCGCGGAATTTCGTGACGTTGCGGATCACGACGGAGGACGGTGTGACCGGGATTGGTGATGCGACGTTGAACGGTCGTGAGTTGGCTGTTGCGGCGTATTTGAAGGAGCATGTGGCGCAGTTGCTGGTCGGCAAGGATGCGCACCGGATTGAGGATACGTGGCAGTTCCTGTACCGGAGTGCGTATTGGCGGCGGGGTCCGGTGACGATGGCGGCGATCGCTGCGGTGGATATGGCGTTGTGGGATATCAAGGGCAAGGTGGCCGGGTTGCCGGTGTACCAGTTGCTGGGCGGTGCGTCGCGGAACGGGTTGCGGGCGTACGGGCATGCGTCGGGGTCGGATATTGAGTCGTTGTTTGATTCGGTGCGGGAGCATTTGGAGCTGGGGTATAAGTCGATCCGGATCCAGACCGCGATCCCGGGGATCAAGGCTGTTTATGGGGTGGCGGCGCAGGCGCAGGCGTCGGGGGAGCGGTATGACTATGAGCCGGCCGGGCGGGGTGCGTTTCCGCAGGAGGAGGACTGGGATACCCGGGCGTATTTGCGGCACCTGCCGACGGTGTTTGAGGCGGTGCGGAATGAGTTTGGTCCGGAGATCCCGTTGCTGCATGACGGGCATCACCGGATGACGCCGATCCAGGCGGCGAAGCTGGGCAAGGCGCTGGAGCCGTATGACTTGTTCTGGTTGGAGGACTGCACGCCGGCGGAGAACCAGGAGGGTTTGCGGCTGGTCCGGCAGCACACCACCACGCCGCTGGCGATCGGTGAAATCTTCAATACGGTGTTCGACTTCCAGACGCTGATCAAGGAGCAGCTGATTGATTATGTGCGGGCGGCGTCCACGCATTTTGGCGGGATTTCGCCGTTGAAGAAGGTGATGGATTTCGCTGCGCAGTACCAGATCAAGTCGGGGTTCCATGGTCCGACGGATATTTCGCCGGTGGGGTTCGCGGCGCAGCTGCATGTGGGGTTGGCGATCCATAACTACGGGATCCAGGAGTACATGCAGCACTCGGCCAGGACCAACGAGGTCTTCGAGCAGTCCATGACGTTCGTGGACGGGTACCTGCACCCCGGTGACAAGCCGGGTATCGGCGTCGAATTCAACGAGGAAGCCGCCGCGGCCTACCCGTACCAGCAGGCCTACCTGCCCTACAACCGCCTGGTCGACGGCACCGTCCACGACTGGTAAGGAAGCACCCGCATGAACAAGATCCGCATCGTCGTGATGGGCGTCTCCGGCTGCGGCAAGACCACCATTGGCGACCTCGTCGCCCGCGAACTCGGCGTCCCGTTCCTGGACGGCGACTCCCTCCACCCTGTAGAGAACGTCGCCAAAATGGCCGCCGGGACGCCCTTAACGGACGAGGACCGCTGGCCCTGGCTGGCAACGGTGGGATCTGAACTGGCTGCTGCCGGGGACGGCGGACTGGTCCTGGCCTGCTCCGCGTTGCGCCGCAGCTACCGCGACGCCATCCGCGCCCAGGCGCCGGACACCATCTTCCTGCACCTGAACGGCAGCAGGGAGGTCCTCAAGGCACGAACCGAAGGCCGCACCGGCCACTTCATGCCACCAGCCCTGCTCGACTCCCAGCTCGCCACCCTCGAACCACTCCAGGAAGACGAGCGCGGCGTGGTGGTGGACATCGCCGCGCCCGTCGCCGACGTGGTGGCCCAGGCACTTAAGGGGATCGGCGGCGTCGTACCTCCAGGCAAGGATGCGTCCGGCACCCGGCCGCGGCAGTTCGACGTCGACCTCGCGGCAGCGCCGTTCAACCTCGACGCCGGGGCGATCGCCTGGGTGGAAGGCACCCTCGGTGCCATGACGCTCGAGGAAAAGATCGGGCAGCTCTTCATCAACCACAACAACGACTACTCGCCCGGGTACCTCGACGGGGTGTTGGAGAACTACCACGTGGGCGGCATGCGGTACCGCCCGGGTCCATCCGCCGCCGTCCAGGAACACATCCGCTACGCACAGTCCAAAACGCGGATCCCGTTGCTGATTGCGTCCAACCCGGAAATGGGCGGAGCCGGCAGCTGCGATGACGGCACGTTCGTGTCCACGCACCTGCAGGCAGGCTCCCACCCGGACAAGACCATTGCCCGGCAGATGGGGCAGGTGGCCGGAGTGGAGACCGCGGCCCTGGGGTGCAACTGGGCGTTCGCGCCAATCGTGGACATCCACTACAACTGGCGGAACACCGTCATCTCCACCCGTTCCTTCGGGAACACCCCGGAAATCGTGGTGGAGCGTGCCAAGGAATACTTCGACGGCATCAGCGAATCGCCCACGGCCTGCGCCATGAAGCACTTCCCGGGCGACGGCATCGACGAGCGCGACCAGCACGTCGTCACGTCTTACAACACCCTCTCTTATGAGGAGTGGAACCGGACGTACGGGCATGTGTACCGGGAGATGATTGCGCACGGCGTGCAGTCCATTATGGTCGGCCACATCGGGGCGCCCGAGGTCTCCCGGCACTTCCGGCCCGGGATTGCCGACGCGGAGATCCTGCCGGCCACGCTGTCTCCGGAACTGCTGCAGGACCTGCTGCGCGGTGAGCTTGGCTTCAACGGGCTGGTGCTGACGGATGCCTCACAGATGGTGGGCCTGACCCAGGCGAAGAAGCGCAAGGACCTGGTGCCGGCCACGATCGCTGCCGGCTGCGACATGTTCCTGTTCTTCCGGAACCCCGCTGAGGACTTCCAGTACATGCTGGACGGCTACAAGTCCGGAGTCATCACCGAGCAACGGCTGCACGACGCCCTGCGGCGGATCCTCGGTTTGAAGGCGTCGCTGGGCCTGCACCTCAAGCCTGCTGACCAGCTGGTGCCTCCTCCCGGAGCACTTGCGGTCATTGGATCCGCCGAGCACCGGGCCATTGCCGCTGGGATTGCGGACAAGACCGTGACCCTGGTCAAGGACACGGCAGGAAACCTTCCCATCACTCCGGCCACACATCCGCGGATCCGTTTGTACGGGATTTCCGGTGGCGCCGACTTCACCCGCGCCGACCCGCTTGCCTACCTGGACGTAGTCAAGGAGGAGCTGGAAGCCGCCGGTTTCGAGGTGCACCTGTTCCGGACTGCTGAGCAGCGTGAGGCAGCAGGGGAGGCCGGGATGAACTTCATGCGGGTCCTGGCCGAGGAAGCCACGGGGGACTACGCGGAGAAGTACGACGCTGCGTTTGTCTTCGCCAACGTCAAGGGCTTTGCGCAGGAAGCAGCCATCCGCATCAAGTGGTCTTCCCCGATGGCAGCGGAAATCCCGTGGTACGTCACGGAAGTGCCCACGGTGTTCGTCTCGCTGAACCAGCCGAACCACCTGATCGACGTGCCCATGGTCAAGACAGCCATTCACGCCCATGCGGGCACCCGGGAAGCCATCCGGGCAGCCGTGGACAAGATCCAGGGCAAATCGGAGTTCCAGGGCACGTTCAACGACAACGTATTCTGCGGGTCCTTCGACACCCGGCTTTAGGAACCAACCGAAGGAGGCGCCACCGCAGCAGCGGTGGCGCCTCCTTTATGCTTCAGGCCCGGGTCCCCCTAGGCGTCTTCACGCTCCGGGTTCTCCAGCCGGAAGAAGTTGGACTGTCTCCCATCGGACCTCTGTTCCTGGTAGATGAAGTTGAGCCCGCGGTCGTCAAACGTCTTAAACCACTCCTCCCAGCTGACTTCACGAAGGTTCGCGTCCTTCTCCCTGAAGTCGATGCGCAGGACGCCCAGGTGGTCCCCGTGTTCCGTGCCGTCAACAGTCGCCGGAACGCCGCCGCGTTCTTCCGCCCACTGCCTGATGACCTCATGGTGTGTGGTCGCGAGGCTGCGTCCTTCGCGCTCTGGCTCCTCCTCGGTGGACGTAATTTCCTGCGAGTACTTCAACGACTTGGACGAGTCGTCGCCATGGCGGACCCTGCCGCCGTCGGGGCCGGCTCCCAGGTCTTCTTCGTCGTCCGCCCCGGAGCGGCTGTTGCGGCCCCGGCCGTTATCCGCGTCCTCCTGCCGGGCCTGGGCCACCTCTTTCACAAGTTCTTCCTTGCGCAGGCCAGATGCGCCGCTGATGTGCTCCTCCCTGGCCTCCTGGCGGAGCTCGTCCACCTTCATGTTGCGCAGCTCAGTCTCACTGACGTCGGGCGTATTCGGTGTCTGGTTACCCGGCTTTTCACTCATGGCTTGTCCTCCCTTTGCAGAACGGTTCGGCAGAACCAACAAATAATAAGGCTACTTACTTTCTAGTCCGGGGACCGGCCCTGAGTCAAGGGCGGCCTTGTGGTGCGGTGCGCAGGTGTGCCGTGCTCCATGGGGCTTTGGACTCTGGGGCAGATGGCAGTCCGGTTTGTAGGCTCCCTGGAGAGCGGACTATAAGGAGGTGTGCCGTGGGCAGAATGATGCCGGAGGTGCTGGGACTTAGCGCGCCCGGGCTGCGTTCCCCGCGCGCCGCCCGCCCTGGCCGACGGTTTGCGGGATTCCTGGGTCTTGCCGCCGCAGCCGGAGTCCTCACCCATGCTGTGTTGCCGCGCATGCTGGGGGAGTGGGGTGCAACGGACGCCGAAAAGGTTATGCCCCTGCCAGGGGACGAACTGGTTCCCGACGCCGATGAAATCCAGACAATGGCCGTCACCGTCCCTGCCCGGCCGGAGGACGTGTGGCCATGGCTCGTGCAAATGGGCGTCGACCGCGCAGGCCTGTACTCCTACACGTGGGTGGAAAACGGGTTGCTCCATCTGGGAGTCACCAACGCGGACCGCATCCATCCCGAGTGGCAGGACCTGAAGGTGGGCGACATTATTGCCTTTACCCCGGAGGGATATCCCGGTGGGCGGCAGGGGCCGCGCGTAGTGGACCTGGAACCGGGCCGGCACCTGGTCCTGGACTCCAGCCCCGGCGCGCCGCCGGGGACGGTGACCGGGACCTGGCAGTTCGTCCTCCGTCCCGTCGACGGCTCAGCCACACGGCTGCTCCTGAGGACCCGCTATGGTTCCCGGCGCCCCACCAGTCTCCGCGTCACCGATTTCATTCTTCGGCCCGCTTACCTGGTCATGGACCGGGCCATGCTGCTGGGCATCAGGAAGCGAGCCGGTATGCAGGGGCCGGGCACGCCGTCGCCGGCCCCTTAGCGGGCCACGCTGCTACCCGCGTAGTCTGGCCCAGTGGACTTCTCCTGTGAACTTTCAGAGGGTATTTTCCTTCGTCCTGTCCAGAAGTCAGATGCAGCGCCACTGGCAGCGGCTTTCCAGGCCAACCGGTCCTACCTTGCTCCTTGGGAGCCCGTCCGTCCGGAGAGTTTTTATACGGTGCAGGGCCAGCGGGAAGTGATCGGCAGGCGGCTGGCCGAGCTTCACGCCGGCACGGCACTGCCACTGGTGCTGGCAGGAGATGCAGGCATTGTGGGGCTGCTGAACCTCAGCTCAATCGTGCGCGGCGCGTTCCAGAATGCCCATCTGGGCTACTGGATTGCCCACTCCTACCAACGGAGAGGGCTGATGACGGCGGCCGTAGCTGCCGTCACGCAACTCGCGAAAGTCAATGTGGGGCTTCACCGGCTCGAGGCCGCAACCCTGGTGCACAACACCGCGTCCCAGCGGGTGCTGGAAAAGAACGGATTCGAGGCGTACGGCACGGCGCGCGCCTACCTTCGGATAGCCGGCCAGTGGCAGGACCACCGGATGTACCAGCGGATCCTCTAGGGCCGGTGGCCTGTGTCCGGAAAAGGCAGCCCTGGTGTCCTGATTCCCCAGCGGAGATGGCAAGCAAAAGGCCCCGGTTCCTTTGAATTCAAAAGAACCGGGGCCTTTCTGCGTGGCGGTGACGGTGGGATTTGAACCCACGTTGGCTTTTACACCAAACAACATTTCGAGTGTTGCACCTTCGGCCGCTCGGACACGTCACCAACCTCAATAGGGTACCGGAGCATGGCCTGCATCCCCAAAACGGCCTGCGGCGAATGCTCGCGCCGCGTCCGATCCTCATTGTCGTACCCCCTTGTCATGATGGGTTTATGGGGACAGCGGCGGTGGTGAAGGCGTTCGGGGATATCCGGGCTGCCATAGCGGTGCTGAATGCTGAGGTGGATGGGGCCGGGTTGGCGCCGTTTTCAGTGTCTGATCCGTTGGCTGGTTTGGCGGATGGGTGCCTGGACGTTCTGGCCGGTGCGCGGGAGGTGGAGGCCGGGTTCGCGGGGTTGAAGGCGAAGGCGGCGGTGACGTACACGGAGGCTGCTTGTGCTGTTGCGGGTCCGGATGTGCCGGTGGTGGCGCAGGAGATGGCGGTCGCGGCCGAGATCGGGTGTGTGCTGGCGCTGGGGCCGCGGGCGGCGTCCTCGTTCCTGGCGACCTCGCACGCCCTGACCACTGGTTTGCCGCTGACCTTGGAGGCTTTGCAGGCCGGGTCCCTGTCGTGGCAGCACGCGGTGGTGATGGCCGATGAAACCGCTGGCCTGGATGCTGCCGGGGCTGCGGCGTTGGAAGCCCATTTCCTGGACCCCGGAGCACCGGATGGTGCGCGGGGTTGTCCGGCCGGGGAGTTGCCGGCGCACCGGTTTCGGGTCAAGGCGCGGACGTGGCGGGAACGCCACCATGCGGAGTCGATTGAGAAGCGGCACGCCAAAGGGGTGGTGGAGCGGCGGGTGGAGTTCCGGCCGGACCGGGACGGAATGGCCTGGCTGTCTGCATGCCTGCCCGCGGACCAGGCGCTTGCCGGGTGGAACCGGCTCACCGCCGTCGCCCGGTCCCTGCAGGGCCCGGACGAGCCCCGGACCATGACCCAGCTCCGCGCGGACACGTTTGCTGCCACTGTCCTGGGAGGCGGCACACCAGACCGCACGGACGCCAGCGGCACGTCCGCCGGCAGGGATGCCAGGAGGACTTCTGCCGGCACGGATGCTTCCCCCGCCACGGCCTGTGGCGCCCTGACCCGCCACAGCGACAGCAGCGGCGGGGGAGACTGCCTTACCGCATCCGGAAGCGTTGCAGAAACAGATGTCCCGCCGACATCAATAAGGGCGCAGGTGCTGGTCACCGTTCCCGTGTTCTCCCTGCTGGGTCTGACCGATGAACCGGCAATGCTGGACGGGTATGGTCCCATCCCGCCGTCAATGGCCAGGGACCTCGTTGCGAACGGAGCCGAGTCCTTCCACCGGGTCCTGGTGGATCCGCGGGACGGGGCGCCGCTGGAGATCGGCAGGACCAGCTACCGCCTTACGAAAGCCATGCGGGCCTGGCTAAGGTTGCGCGACGGCAAGTGCCCGTTCCCCGGCTGCAGCAACCACTCCCTGGACAACGAGGCCGACCACCTCCTCGCCTGGGCCAACGGCGGCACCACCGGGATCAGCAACCTGGGACAACCCTGCCCAAAACACCACAAACTACGCCACACCACCGGCTGGACACCAACCCCCGCAACCAAAAACGAACCACCCGGCTGGACCTCACCCACCGGCCGGCACTACGCCAGCGAACACCAGGACTGGGAACCACCACGCTGGCCTCCCGGCCTGGCGCTTGAACCACGGCTGCCGGAATGGAGCGTGGCCGGCTGCGTCGACGTGGTCAGGCTGGGTTTCTCCCCGGGCGAGCAATGGCTTGGAAGGATCCTCCACCCGCCCTCTGCGTGAAGGCCCATGAAGGCCCCGGAAGGCCCCGGGCCAATCCGCCTCCGGGTTTCGCGCCCTGTGCCAAACGGGATTCAATCCCCAAGGCCCTTACAGCCCGTGCCCAGCCCTCAACCCGGATGCCCTCACGGATGCCCACCCACACCGAAGGGCCACCGCCACGCAAAAGTTCGCCACGCGCCGTCGGACTTTCGCCGTCCCCGCACGTCCGGCTAGATTCATCAGCAAGATGACAAATTCACAGAATCCGATCCACGCCACCGCATACTGGACCACTGCCAAGGAACACGGCGAGCTCAGGGCCGAGGAGGTCCCCGCACCAGGGCCGGGCGAGGCGCTGGTCCGTGCGTTGTACTCGGGGATCAGCAAGGGCACGGAGATGGTGGTCCACGCAGGGGCCGTGCCTCCCCGGGTAGCGGAGGCGATGCGGGCTCCGCATCAGGAAGGGCAGTTTCCCGGGCCCGTAAAGTTCGGTTACCTCTCGGTGGGAGTCGTGGAGGACGGACCCGCGGAATGGAAAGGCCAGCGCGTCTTTTGCCTGAACCCGCACCAGGACGTCTACGTGGTTCCCGTGGACTCCCTGACCAGGATCCCCGACGACGTCCCGTCGCGCCGTGCCGTCCTCACCGGCACCGTGGAAACCGCCGTCAACGCGCTCTGGGAAGCCGGGCCGCGGCTGGGGGACCGGGTCGCCGTCGTGGGCGCCGGCCTGGTGGGCGGCATGGTGGCTACCCTGCTGGCCAAATTCCCGCTGCAGCGGCTGCAGCTGGTGGACCTCGATCCTGGCAGGAAACAGCTCGCAGACACGCTGGGAGTGGACTTTGCGCACCCAGACAGCGCGCTGGCCGACTGCGACATCGTGTTCCACTGCTCTGCATCCCAGGAAGGCCTGGAACGCAGCCTGCAGCTCGTGGGCGATGAAGGCGACGTCATCGAGATGTCCTGGTACGCCAACCGCGAGGTCACCGTCCCGCTGGGAGAGGACTTCCACGCCAGGCGCCTCTCCATCCGGGCAAGCCAGGTGGGCACAGTGGCCCGGGCCCGCCGCCACCGCCGGACCACCGCGGACCGCCTCGACCTCGCCGTATCGCTGCTCAAGGACCCCGTCTTCGACGCGTTCCTGACCGGATCGTCCCGGTTCGAGGACCTGCCGGACGTGGTCCAACGCCTGGCGGACGGCAGCCTGGCCGCCCTGTGCCACGTCGTCGAGTACCCCGCCACCAGTCAAGCCCCCACCCCAGCCGCCCACAACTCCGAAAACTTGAGGTAACCCATGTTCAGCCTGACCGTCCGCCGCCACTTCATGATCGCCCACAGCCTTCCCCGGGAAGCCTTTGGTCCAGCCCAGGGACTGCACGGGGCAACCTTTGTGGCCGAAGTGGCCTTCCGCCGTCGCGCACTGAACGACGACGCGATCGTCCTGGACATCGGCGCCGCCGGCACCATCATCGAGGAAGTGCTCGCCGGCCTGAACTACCGCAACCTGGACGAACACCCCGATTTCAAGGACAAGCTCAGCACCACCGAAGCCCTCGCCGAGTACGTCGCCCAGCAGGTGGCGGCCCGGATCAAGGACACCAACGACGGCCCCGAGCTCGCAGGAATCGAGGTCACCCTGCGCGAGAATCCGGACGCCTGGGCCACCTATTCCCTGGACCTCACCGCCTAGCCATGCGCTCCATCCGGCTGCTGGTCCCCGGCAACATCCACCACAGCTCCGGCGGGAATGTCTACAACGCGCGCCTGGTGGCCGGCCTCCAGGCGCATGGCGCCGAGGTTGAGGTCGTCGCCGTTGAGGGACGCTGGCCACAAGCCAGTGCCGGGGAACGACGACGGCTGGGCAGCCTTCTTGGCGCGTGGGAACCGGAGGCGGTTCCCGGGCAGGCAGTGGTCATCGTGGACGGGCTGGTGGCAGTGGGTGCCCCCGATGAACTGGAACTCGCGGCCAAAGCGGGCCAGGACATATGGGTCCTGGTGCATATGCCAGTGCCGGAAAGCTCCGGAACCGCAGCTCTGGCCGACGAAGCCCGCGCACTCCGGGCAGCAACCGGAGTGGTCTGCACCAGTACCTGGGCCGCTTCGAAGCTCACGGACCGCGGACTTCCCCAGGCCGGAGTCGCCCTTCCCGGCGTTGCCTCCGCGCCCCAGGCGAAGGGTTCCGTTCCCCCGCACTTCATTGTTATGGCGGCGCTGCTGCCGAACAAAGACCAGCTGCTCGCCGTCGAGGCCCTGGCCCAGGTGCAGGAGATCCCGTGGACTGCGTCCTTCGTGGGCTCGGACCAGGCGGACCCGGACTACGCGCAGGCGGTCCGTGCCGCCATCGCGGCCCACGGGCTGGAAGAGAGGGTCCAACTCACCGGGGAACTCACCGGCGACCCCCTGGAAGCCGAATGGGCGCGCGCAAACCTCAGCCTCCTCGTCTCCCGGCAGGAGGCCTTCGGCATAGCTGTTACCGAATCCCTGGCCCACGGTGTCCCGGTCCTGGTCCGCGAAGGGACAGGTGCGGTGGAGGCTCTTTCCTTGGCCAGCCTGGTGCCGGCCGACGGCGGACCGCGGCTTCCCGGCGCGGCACTGCCCCTTCCCGAAGGAGGGCCGGAGAGCCCGGGACGGCTCGCCTCCGTCCTCCGCCGCTGGCTTGAGGATCCAGGAATAAGGGAGGCATGGCATGCAGCTGCCCTGGACGCCCGGCCACGGCTGCCGGACTGGAACAGCACCGCGCAGCAGGTCCTGGCCATGCTGGGGGAGCGCGACTGACGGGAGCGCGGGAAACGCCGCCTGTCGGAGCCCAAGAGGCGTCACCGCAACTTAGATCGCGCCGCGGTGCCCCGCGAAGAACTCGCGCAGCAACGCACCGCACTCCTCCCCGCGGACGCCCGGGTACACCTCAACCCAGTGATTGAGCCGCCGTTCGCGGAGGATATCGAACACGGAGCCGGCGGCGCCCGCCTTCTCGTCCCAGGCCCCGAAGACCACCCGCGGGATGCGGGCCAGCACAATCGCGCCGGCACACATGGCGCAGGGTTCCAGGGTGACCACCAACGTGCAGTCGGACAACCGCCAGCCGTCACCGGCGCCGCCCTCCCCCCGGGCCAATGCCTGCAACTGCCGCGCCGCCTCCCGGATGGCCACCACCTCGGCGTGGGCCGTGGGGTCGCCCAGTTCCTCACGCTGGTTGCGGCCGGAACCCAGCACGGCGCCGTCGGGCCCTATCACCACGGCGCCGATCGGCACGTCCTCCGTGGTCAGCGCCCGCCGGGCCTCCACAAGGGCAAGGCCCATCCAGGCGTCGTGTTTCTTTTCCGGCAAGGGCATGGCTCAATGATAGTTTCGGGGGATATTCAGGTTACTTACCGACGCCGGGAGGCACCATGGACACTCTTCGGGACCGCATAAGTATTTGGTTCAAACCGTACGCGGCACTGGTCCTCACGATCCTGGTGGGCGGCGTCATCATTGTGTCGCTGGCGCTGCTCGGTGCGGAGGTCTACGACAATGTGGTGGACTCAGCCGGCCTCGCTAACCTGGACAAGCCCGCGCTGGCCTTCGCCGAAAGCCTGCGGAGCCCAGGCCTCGATGCGTTCGTCACCGGCTTCACCAATATCGGCGGCGGCGTCGGCATGCCCATCCTGGCCAGCATCCTCACCGCCTGGCTGACCTTCCTTAGCCGGAACTGGCGGCCGTTGGTCCTCATCGGCGGGGCAGCAGCGGCCTCGGTCACGGCCACCACGTTCGGCAAGAAGCTGGTGGGCCGCACCCGCCCGGACCACGCTGACGCCGTTCCCCCGTACGAGGACTCGCCGTCCTTCCCCAGCGGCCACACCCTGAATACCACCGTGGTCATCAGCCTGGTGGTGTACCTCATCTGCCTTCAGTTCCACACCATGCGGGTCCGCGTCGCTGCCATCACGGGCGGCACCATCTTCATCATTGCCATGGGATTGAGCCGCGTTTTCCTGGGGCACCACTGGCTGACCGATGTCATGGCAGGGTGGCTGCTGGGCCTTACCTGGGTCGGTGTGGTGATTATGGCCCACCGGCTGTTCCACCTGGTCCGCAGGCGGGAGCATGCCGGCGCCGCGCCGTCGTTCGACCGTCCGATCGTGCGCGATGTGGTCGCCGAGGAAGTGCACGAGCACGGAGGCTCCGGGCCCGGGAAGGGCAGCGCCGGATGATAGTTTTGGGGGATGCGTACTCTCGTTGTTGACCACCCCCTGGTCGCCCACAAGCTCACCGTCCTGCGGGACAAGAACACACCGTCCCCTGTCTTCCGGCAGCTGACGGAAGAGCTGGTGACCCTGCTGGCCTATGAGGCCACCCGGGAAGTCCGCACCGAGCCCGTCACCATCGAAACGCCCGTCAGCACAACCATCGGCACCGCGTTCACCAAACCCACCCCACTGGTTGTCCCGATCCTCCGTGCCGGCCTGGGAATGCTGGAAGGCATGACCAAGCTGGTCCCCACCGCTGAGGTGGGCTTCCTGGGCATGGCCCGGGACGAGGAAACGCTGGACATCATCACCTATGCGGAACGCCTCCCGGAGGACCTCACCGGCCGCCAGGTCTTCGTCCTGGACCCCATGCTGGCTACCGGCGGCACGCTGCGCGAGGCCATCAAGTTCCTGTTCAAGCGCGGCGCGTCGGACGTCACCTGCATCTGCCTGCTCGCGGCGCCGGAGGGCCTGGCCAGACTGGAGGAGGAGCTGTCCGGGGCCAACGTGCACATTGTCCTGGCCTCCATCGACGAGAAGCTCAACGAGAAGTCCTACATCGTCCCGGGCCTGGGCGACGCGGGCGACCGCCTCTACGGCATCGCAGGGTAGGGTCCACCCTTTTTCAGCCGGCCTCCTGCCGCTAGCCTGAGCGGATGGACTGGAAACTCGAACTCGTTTTTGTCCCCGTATCCGACGTCGACCGGGCCAAGGATTTCTACGTCAACAAGGTCGGGTTCAACGCCGACTATGACGAGCGTCCCTCGGACTCCATCCGCTTCGTGCAGTTGACGCCGCCCGGTTCGGCCTGCTCCATCTGCATCGGCGAAGGACTCACGGACGCCCCGCCCGGCACCGGATCCAACCTTCAGATGGTGGTCAGCGACATCAAGGCCGCCCACGACTTCCTGAAGAACAACGGCGTGGACGTCAGCGACATCGACGTGCAGGACTGGGGCCACTTCGTCCATTTCGCCGATCCCGACGGCAACAGGTGGTCTGTCCAGTACATCCCATGGCGCAATGAGGGCCAGGCCAGCCCTTAAAGCAAACCGCGGGCCACATCACGTGATGCGGCCCGCGTCTTGCGCCGGTTCCCCTCTGCGGTGGTGCCGTGCCTAGTACCAGTTGTGAGCCAAGTGGAAGTTCAGGGCACCGCAGGGCGACTGGTAGCTCTTCTTGATGTAGTCCAGGCCCCAGTTGATCTGCGTGCGGTAGTTGGTGAGGTAGTCCGCACCGGCGCTCGCCATCTTCTCCGCGGGAAGGGACTGGACGATCCCGTAGGCGCCGCTGCTGGCGTTGGTGGCGGTGGTGGTCCAGTCCGATTCCTTGGTCCAGAGCGTCTGCAGGCACTGCATCTGGTCCGGGCCCCAGCCAAAGGAGGCCAGCTGGCCGGCGGCGTACGCCTGGGCGCCGGCCGGGTCGTTAATTGCGACGGCGGGAGCCGGCTCGGGTGCCTTGGCGGGTTCGGGTGCCGGGGCGGGTGCGGGGGCTGCCGGCGCCGGTGCGGGGGCGGCCGGGGCGGGTTCCGCTGCCTGCGGCGCGACCGTGATTGCTGCCGGAGCGGGGCTGGCCGCCGGGTTGGAACGGATCTCGCTCTTCTCGATGCTCATTTGGGAGTCGGCCGCTGCCGTGGAAGAGTTGGAGCCGGTGGATGACACTGGGGTCATGCCGCTGGTGGCCTGGCCTGCAGCGCCTACGCCCACCAGCACCGCGCACGATGCTGCGAGGATCCCGGCGCGCTGGCCCAGGGTGGTTTTCTTGGCCTGCTTGGCGGCCCGGTGTTTAGCCTTGGCCTGCAGGCGTGTTTCTGCCGTGTTTTTGGACATGATTGATCGCCTCTCACACCTGCGGAGTTAGCTGTCGGGTTCGGATGAGGGCATCCGGCCATACGGAAAGAACACGTACTGGCTTAACCCCAAGGGCATTCATTGCCCGGGACGGTGGGTCCCCCGCCTCTGCCGTAGCTCAATCGGGATCCGGGGAAGCGGCAGAGCTTGGCGTCAACCCGGGATATGCGGCCCGAACGGGGACCGCACCCAATCGACGGTACAGGAAGGATACGAGAAAGTCACATTTAGGTAACGGAAGTCACGGTGGCAGCGAGTCGAATTGCGCACCGGTTCAGGTTTGGCTCAGTCGCCAAGCAGGTAGACGGTGGTCCCGCCGATGCTCCGTGCGGTGAAGTTTTCCGCTACCCACTGGGCAACCCGGGCGGCGGCGTCTGAGCCTGTGCTGGACCGGGTGGTTCCGCCCGCAATGAAGTAGTGGATCTTCCCCTGCGACACCAGCTCCTGGAACTGCTCAAGGGTGGGGGAGGGGTCGGTCCCGTTGAAGCCGCCGACTGCCATCACAGGCAGTTCCGTTGCCAATTGGTAACCGGCAGCATTGTTGGAGCCCACCACCGCCGCCGCCCAGGTGTACCCCGCTGCACCGTCTTTCAATGCTGCCACCAGGTCTGATGACGGGGTGGGGGCGCCAAGAAGGCCACCCATGGCGCCGCCTGCACCGCCGCCACGGCCGCCGGCCACACCAGCTCCGCCGGGGCCTTGTCCGGCCTGGCCCGCCCCGGACTGGCCGGGTCCTGCCTGCCCGGAGCCGACCTGGTTTTGTCCGGTTCGGCCGCCGAACTGCCGGGTATTGCCGCCCGTGCCGGGCCCACCGGTCCTGTTGGCACGGGAGCCGCCAGGGCCGGCAAATGCTGTCGCCGGCCCGGCGCTGACAATGGCCCCGCTGTGTGCCGTTGCCGCCGTGGAGATGGAGAACGCCAGAGGTCCGGCGAGCGACGCCGCAATGGCGAGCCCCGCCGTCGCCCGCTGCACCGCCGTCGTCCACCGCCCCGCCGCGGTCCGCTGCACCGCTGTCGTCCACTGCACCGCTGCCGTCCACTGCATGGAGCGCAGGCGAAGGAACCTGCCCAGTCCAACTCCTGCCGCGGCCGCCAGGCCTGCTGCCAGGACCAGCCAGCGGAACCAGGGACCATAGGCGGTGGTGGTACCGAGCAGCTGGAACGCCATAACTGCTGCCGCGGCCGTAGCTGAAGCCACTGCCACGGCCGCGGCCGGCTGGTGCCGGTGCTGCCACAGGAGAACCCCGCCCAACCCGGCAAGCCCGGCTATCCCGGGCGCCAGTGCCACCGCGTAGTAAGGGTGGATGATGCCGGACATGAAGCTGAACACCAGGCCGGTCACCAGCACCCACGAGCCCCAGACGATGACGCTGGCGCGCACCATGTCCGTCCGCGGGGCCCGCCGGCCCACCCAGAGAAGGCCCGCGGCCAGGATCAGGGCAGACGGCAGGAGCCATGCGATCTGGCCGCCGAACTCACTGTTGAACATCCGCAGCAGCCCGGGAACACCCCAGCCATTGCCGCCACCCACGCTGCCTGTCTCGTCGCCGGTCAGCCGGCCAAGGCCGTTGTAGCCCAGCGTCAGCTCCAGGATGGAGTTGTCCTGCGATCCGCCGATGTAGGGGCGCATGCCGGCAGGTGTCAGCTCCACCGCAAGGAGCCACCATCCGGCCGAAGCCGCCATTGCGGCGCCGGCGGCAGCCAGCCACAGCAGCCGCCGCCCCATCCTGCCGCGGCCCGCCGCCAGGACCGCCAGGGCAAAGCCGGGAACCACCAGCAGCACCTGCAACTGCTTGGCCAGGAAACCCAAGCCCAGGAACACCCCCGCCAGCAGGATCCACCGCAGCCGGTCCTCCTGGATGGCCCGGAGGACCGCGTAGCCTGCCGCTGTCATGAGCAGCACCAGCAGGGTGTCCGGGTTGTTGAACCGGAACATCAGGGTGGCCACCGGTGTGAGGGCAAGGACGGCGGCGGCCAGCAGCCCGGCCCGGTGCGCGAGCCTCGCGTCACCGGTGGCCGGGGCAGCCGCGCGCCGGACGGCGAGGTAGAGCAGCCACGCCGCGCCGACCCCCATCAACGCATCGGGCACCAGGATGCTCCAGGAATTCAGCCCGAAGAGCCGGACGGACAATCCCGTGATCCACAGCGACGCCGGCGGCTTGTCCACCGTGATGGAGTTGGCCGCATCGGATGAACCGAAGAACCAGGCCGTCCAGTCCTGCGATCCGGCCTGGGCCGCCGCCGAGTAGAACGCATTCGCCCAGCCGGACGCCCCCAGGTTCCAGAGGTACAGCACTGCGGTGCCCGCCAGGACGGCAGCCAGTTCCAGGCGCTGCAGCGCGGCCGGCCAGGCCCGCCGCGCTGCAGGGACGTCCTGTGCTGTGCCCGGAGCGGGGGAAGCTGTTCCGGCTGCCCGGCCGGGACGGGACGGCACAAAGCCGGTAGCGATGCGTCGGTACGTGGTGCTGGTGAATCGGCCGGCCATGGCGTCCTACTTGGTCAGTTGGTACACGGTGGAGCTGCCCACCGTCTGGGCCTGGAAGTTGGCCTGGACCCAGGCAGCCACCTCGGAGTTGCCGCCCCGGCCGCCCATTGCGCCTCCGCCCATTCCGCCGCCTGCGATGAAGTAGCTGATTTCGCCCTTGGAGACCATGTCCTGGAATTCGGCGAGTGTGGGGTAGGGATCGCCGCCGTTCCAGCCGCCCAGGGCGATAACGCTGGTGTTCGAGGCAAGTTCCAGGCTGGCCGCCTGGCTCGCGCCGGAGACGATCGCCGACCATTTGGTGGTGGTGGACGCCAGCAATGCGGTGACGGACGCATCGGCCGCCCCTTCGCCGGGACCGCCTGCGCCGCCAACACCGGGACCCCCAACACCGGAATCCCCAGCATCAGGACCACCAGCACCGGGAAGGCCGTTGGCGGGGTCGAAGCCTTCTGCGCCGGCGGTGGCGTCCGTGCCGGCCTCCCTGCCGTCAGCCCGGTCACCGCGGAGTCCCGCTGCCCGGTTGCCGAAGCCGGCGGTCGACGAACCCGCTGGCCCCGACGTCGGAATGGAACCCGCATGTGCCGTAGCGGCAGTGGCGAGGGTCCACGCGGCGGGTCCCAGCCCACCGGCCAGGAGGGATACGACGACGACGGCGGCCGCGCCTGCGCGCCGGAAGCGTCCCTTCGGGGCCACGGCGTCCAGGCGGAACAGGATTCCGGCGGCGGCAACGGCGCCGAGGACGATGATCGCGGGACGCAGCCAGGGGAGCCACGAGGCGTCGCGGCCCAGCAGGACCGCGGACCAGATGGCCGTGCCGAGGATGGCCACGGCCAGGACCGTGCGGGCAGGCCAGTACCCACGGCCGCGCCAGAGTTCCACGGCGCCGATGCCTACCAGTGCCGCGATGGCCGGGGCCAGCGCCACCGAGTAGTAGGGGTGGACAATGCCGCTCATGAAGCTGAAGACCCCGGCCGTGACCAGGAGCCAGCCGCCCCAGAGGATCAGTGCGGCCCGGTTCGCTGAGGTGCGGACTTCGCGGCGGGTGAACCAGAGGCCGGCCAGCAGCAGGACGAGGGCTGCGGGCAGCAGCCACGATACTTCGCCGCCGAAACTCGTGCCGAACATCCGGAGCAGGCCTGCCGCACCGCCGAAGCCGGCGTTCCCGCCGCCGAAGCCGGGTGCGCCGCCCAAACCGCCTGCGGGTGCGCCGCCCCCGCCCGCTGCCCCGCCGCCGGGCATGCCCTCACCCGAGCCGGTGATGCGCGCCAGCCCGTTGTAGCCGAACGTCAGTTCCAGGAAGCTGTTGGTCGTGGACCCGGCCATGTACGGCCGCTCCGAAGCCGGAGTCAACTGGAAGAGGGCGATGTAGCTGCCGGCCACAACGATGATGCCGCCCAGCGCGCCCAGCAGGTGCAGCAGGCGGCGCCCCAGCGTGGTGGGGGCGGCCCACAGGTAGGCAAGTCCCAGTGCCGGAACCACCAGGAAGCCCTGCAGCATCTTGGTGAGGAATGCCAGGCCGATCACGGCGCCGGCCGCCACGAGCCACTTCCATCCCGCGCGCTCGATGGCCCGGGTGGTGAAGTACGCCGCCAGCACCAGGCAGAGGGTGAGCATCGCATCGGGGTTGTTGAACTTGAACATCAGGGCAGCCACCGGGGTCAGCGCCAGTGCGCCGCCCGCCAGGAGGCCCGCAGCGGGACCGGAGACCCGCTTGACCGCCAGGTAGAGGAAGCCGACGGCGGCAACGCCCATGAGCGCTTCCGGCACCAGCATGCTCAGTGATGAGAATCCGAAGATGCGGCCCGCGAGCGCCGGGATCCAGAGTGCGGCGGGGGGCTTGTCCACGGTGATGGCGTTGCCGGCGTCCAGCGATCCGAAGAGGAACGCGGTCCAGTCCTTGGTGCCGGCCTGGATGGCCGCCGCGTAGAAGGAGTTTCCGTAGCCGGTGGCTGCCAGGTTCCAGAGGTAGAGCACAGCCGTGGCCACCAGGAGCCCGGCCGCGGACGGCCGGACCCAGCGCGGCTGGCTGCCGAAGGCGTACCGGGTCCAGCGTGCCGGTGCCTCCGGCCCTGATGCTGCGGTGGCAGCGGCCGTGCCGGTGGCTGGAGCGGCCGTTTCGCCCCCGGGGGTTGATGCCGGTGAGATGGTGGAGGTCATGATGCTGCCGTTTCTGTGGAGGTCGTGGCGGGAGCGTGGTCAGCGGTGGTGGCGCTGGCTTCGCCGGTGCGGGTGCCGGTGCCGGGGGTTGGGGGACGCGGTGACCGCTCACGGAAGACCCACAGCCGGAACAGCAGGAACCGGACGGCCGTGGCTGCCAGGTTCGCCGCCACGACGGTGAGGACTTCCACCCACCGGTCCGGCGTCGTCGCGCGGTGGACCAGGGCGAGCGCCCCGGAGGTGAGCAGCAGGCCGATGCCGAACACGATCAGCCCCTCGAAATGGTGCCGGACCGGATTGCCGCCCTGGATGCCGAACGTGAAACGCCGGTTGGCGCCGGTGTTGGCCACCGCCGTGATGAGCAGCGCCAGGAAGTTGGCCAGCTGCGGGTCCATGAAGCCGCGGCAGAACACGAAGATGGCCAGGTAGGCCAGGGTGGAGGCGGCGCCGATGGCCGCGAACCGGACCAGCTGGCCGAACAGGCTGCTGCCGCGGGTCTGCTCACCGGCCCTCGATGATGCGGGAAGCGGCCCACGGGCCAGGGCGGCACGCAGTTCCGGGACCGGGATCCGGCCATAGACCAGGTCGCGGGTCAGCCGCGCCATGCCGCGGACATCTGCCAGGGCAGTGCGGACCACGTCCACGCTGGAATCCGGATCGTCGATCCAGTCCACCGGAACCTCGTGGACGCGCAGGCCGCAGCGTTCGGCGAGGACCAGCAGTTCGGTATCGAAGAACCAGGAGTTGTCCACGGTGTAGGGGAGGATTTGCTGGGCGACGTCGGCCCGGATCGCCTTGAATCCGCACTGGGCGTCGCTGAAGCGTGCGCCCATGAAGGAATGGAGCATGAGGTTGTAGCCGCGCGAAATGAACTCCCGTTTGGGACCGCGGACAACGCGCGAGTCCCGGGTGAGCCGGGTACCGATGGCCAGGTCCGAGTGCCCGGAGATCAGGGGCGCCAGCAGGGGAGCCAGGGCGGCGAGGTCAGTGGAGAGGTCCACGTCCATGTACGCCAGCACCGGTGAGGGGGACGCCAGCCATACGTTGCGCAGGGCATTCCCCCGGCCCTTCTCGTCGAGGTGGACCACGGCCAGTTCAGGGAACTCGCGGGCCAGCCGTTCGGCGATCTTCAGCGTGCCATCCGTGCTGGCGTTGTCCGCCACGGTGATCCGGAAGCTGTGCGGAAAGGTTTCATGAAGGTGGCCGTGGAGCCTGCGCAGGCATTCCTCCAGGTCGCGTTCCTCATTGAAGACCGGAATGGTCACGTCCAGGACGGGGACGGCGGTGCGGGTGTCCACGGGTGCCCGCCGTACGGCATGCCCCCTGGAAGGAAGGCCCGGCGGCGCCACTGCGGCGTCCTGGCGGGGTCCTGAAGTGGAGTCGGTGAGCGTCATGCATCAACAGTGGCGCTGCCGGATTTGAGGGCTTTAGGCACAACCTGTGACGTGCCTGTGTAAGTGAAGGTCACTTTATCGGCGGCCTGCCTGTGGGCGCGGATCACCGGGGCTACGGCGTCGTGGTCCAGGCCGTCGCGGGAAGCCGGATGGCGAACTCCGTCCTGCCCGGCCGGGAAACCAGCTCAACGGTGCCCCCATGGGCCATGACGATGGATTCCACGATGGACAGCCCCAGCCCGGACGATCCCTCGGAACCGGACCGGGCGGCGTCGGCCCGGGTGAAGCGGGAAAAGATGCTGCCTTGGAATTCGGCGGGGATGCCGGGCCCGTCATCGGTGACCGTGACCACCACGCTCCCGTCGGCGGAGCGCATCAGCCCGGTGGTCACCGTGGTGCCGGCCGGGGTGTGCTTCCGGGCGTTGGAGAGCAGGTTGGCCAGGACCTGGTGGAGCTGGGTGTTGTCGCCGCGGACGGTCACGGGTTCGTCCGGAAGCTGCAGCTGCCAGGTATGGTCCGGAGCCATGACCTTTTCATCGCTGACGGTTTCGACCACCAACTGGGTGAGGTCCACGTCCGTGGTTTCGGTTGCCTTGCCTTCATCCAGCCTGGCCAGGAGCAACAGGTCCTCCACCAGGGCTGTCATGCGTTCCGACTGGCTTTGGACGCGCCCCAGGGACTTTTGGCCGTCCTCGGTCAGCGTTTCGGTCATCCGCATCAGTTCGGTGTAGCCGCGGATGGCGGTCAGGGGTGTCCTCAGCTCGTGGGAGGCATCGGCTACGAACTGGCGCACCTTCATCTCGCTGCGCTGCCGTGCCTCGAGAGCGTTGGCAACGTTGTCCAGCATGAGGTTCAGGGCATGGCCCACGCTTCCCACCTCGGTGGTGGGGTGCGCCGCGGAGGGTGGCACGCGCACGGCGAGCGCCACCTCACCGGCGTCGAGGGGCAGCTTTGAGACCCTGGTGGCCACGTCGGAGAGCTGTTCAAGGGGCCGCATGGTCCGGCGGATCAAGGCAGTGCCGGCCAGCCCAATCAAGACCAGGCCGCCCAGCGACACGAGCACCATGGTCAGCACCAGGGAGGCTTCGGTGGCATTCTTCATGGCCAGGGGGAGCCCGGTGATCACCACATCGCCGTACGGCGTCGCGGTGGCGAGGACCCGGTAGTCGCCGTTGGACAGCTGCCGGTCCACCGGCACACCGTTGCGTGGCAGTGCCTGCAGGGTGGCCACATCGGCGGAAGTCAACGCTGTGCGCGTGAAGTCGGAGGACAGGAAACCTGCGGCGTTGCTGATCTGGCCGTTGCTCACGCGGGCGTTGAGTGTTCCCACGCTCTGGCCCCGGGCGTCGAGCGGGTCAGGGCGTCCGGAAGGGTTGCCTTCCGGCGGGCGGCCGCGGGAGGCCTGCATCAACTGGCTGTCCAGCTGGTTGGTGAGGACCACGTCCATCGAGGCGTAGCTGGCCACGCCGATCGCGCTGGAGATGGCCACCAGGAGGGCCATGGAGAGCAGGATCAGGCGGGTCCGCAAATGCCAGGTGGAGGGGTTGAACCAGGACCGGCCGGTGGGCCGGGGGACACCGGAAAGCGACGACATGCGTTTCCCCGGTTAGTCTGCGGGCTTGATGACGTAGCCCGCCCCGCGCACGGTATGGATCATCGGCGGGTGCCTGGCCTCGATCTTCTTGCGCAGGTAGGAGATGTAGAGTTCCACGATGTTCGCCTGACCGCCGAAATCGTAGTCCCACACATGGTCCAGGATCTGCGCCTTGCTGACCACGCGCTTGGGGTTTTCCATCAGGTAGCGCAGGAGTTCAAACTGCGTCGCCGTCAGCTGGATGTCCTCGCCGGCACGGGTTACTTCGCGGGTGTCCACGTTGAGTACCAGATCGCCCACCACCAGCTCGGCGGTGTCCATGGCAGCGACTCCGGAACGCTGCACCAGGCGGTGCAGGCGCAGCAGGACCTCTTCCATGCTGAAGGGCTTGGTGACGTAGTCGTCCCCGCCTGCCGCCAGGCCCACGATCCGGTCCTGGACAGCGTCCTTTGCCGTAAGGAACAGCGCGGGCACCTCCGGCGCAAAGGCGCGGATCCTGCCCAGTAGTTCCACGCCGTCGAACCCCGGCAGCATGACATCCAGCACCAGGACGTCCGGGTGGAAGTCCTTGGCCAGTTTCACGGCCGTGGGTCCGTCACCGGCAACGGCTACGGACCAGCCGGCCATGCGCAGGCCCATGCTCATCAGCTCCGACAGGCTGGGCTCGTCGTCCACCACCAGGGCACGGATCGGGGAACCGTCGGGATGGGTGAGCTGGGGAAGGTTGTTGGTCATGGGGTGCGGGGATGCCATGGGACAACTCTCCGATCTGTCGGTTAGCCAGTGCTTTGCCGTTGCTGTGTTCCAGCTGTGAGCTCCAGCCTAGCCACCTGGGGCTTCCCTGGCTCCGGTTGGGGTCTCGAGGGTCACAGGAGGGCTTGGCCTGCTGCACAGCCAGCGCACAGCAAATCGGCAGAGCCTGATGACACCAAACAACAGCACCACCACCTGACAGTTTCAACTTCTTGGAGAACGCCATGGACCAGCACGACAACCGCACCGTCCCCGGGGCTTCCGGGCATGACGGCCAGCCGGATACCGCCATGGAGGGCGGGCAGCAAGGCCGGCCCGCACCGGTTTGGGGCGGCGCCCCGGAAGGCCGCACCGGGGCCTACGAACCATCCGGCCGGGATCAATCCCCGGGGCAACAGCCCGCCCAGGGGTGGGGCGCACCCGCCCCCGGGACGCCGTCCCCAGGGTGGGGCACGACGACGGCGGGCGGCCAGGCGGACAACGCCGGCACGGGCTGGGGCGCACCGCAGCACTACGCGCCTGATGCTTCGTCCCGTCCAGGGAAGGGGAACTGGACCGGTAGGAAAAGCCTGCTGGTGGGCGGCGTTGCGGTGGTCGTCGGCGCCGCGGCCGGCGCGGGAGCCTACGCAGCCGGCAACGGGGCTACAGCTGCCTCAAGCGTCAACGGCACGGGGGCGGCCGGACAGCTTGGGCCCGGTGGGCAAAGCGGCATGACCGGGCAGGGCGGCATGATGGGCCCGGGCGGCCAAAGCGGGGTGGACGGCAGCGGTGCGGCCGGCGGTATGAACGGCGGGATGGGCATGGATGGCGGTCCGGGCGGACTGGGCCTGGGGGCAGCGGGCCTGAACGCGGCTGTCCACTCCGAATACGTGGTCCTCCAGGACTCCGGCTACGTCACCATGGCGGGACAGGCCGGCACTGTCACAGCGATTTCGGAAACCTCCATGACCGTTAACAGCGAGGACGGCTTTTCCCGGACCTATTCCGTGGGCTCCGACGTCCAGGTGACCCAAGGCATGCGGCAACGTGGCAGCGCGTCCACCGGCAGTACGCCCAGCCTGGCCAGCGTGACCACGGGGGCAACTGTGCGCGTGACAGCCCTGAAGGACGGCAATACCTACACGGCACAGACCATCCTGCTCGCAACGTCCAGCGCCCCGACCACGCCCGGTGCCGGAACCAGCAGCAACTGACCCTTGGAAGGGGCCAAAGCGGCAAAAAAGATCGGAATTTGCCAGCAAGCGGTTGGACACGGCCTCCACCGGTACCGCGATTCTATGTCAAACGGTTGAATTTCAGGCCAATTCGAGGAGAAGGGTCTTTGCCGAATAATATTCAGAAAATGTGCCAAAGAGGGGGTCCTGACCGGACAAGCGTCGCTGTAAATTCCCTCTGCCAAAATCGTGATCTACCGCACAATTCTCCGTTTCGTCTCACAATGCGGACGATTTGGTCCATTGTTACTTGCAAGTTGGCATTGTTACGCTGCACACTTCCAATGTGAACAAGAACTCAACAGCACCTGCAGCCGCAGAATATTGGCCCAGCACATCCGCTGCTGCCGACATGCGCTGTTGTCGAATGCACGCCTGACCTTCCCACCCATCGAAGTTCTTAGGCATTCGCCCCCAGCCCAGCGTCGGGCGCCCCTCCCCGGTCTTCGCCGCGGGGAAGCCAGCATTCGAGCCGCGAAGGCGGCCATTTCACATTGAGGTAAGCATTCCATGTCAGTTGCATCCGGATACGTCCACATCTCTGTCCGTAACGCCGCCAAGGCAGGCCAGCCCTCCGGCATCCGTCCCGGCTTCGGCCCGCGGCCGGCACTTGCCCCCTCCACCTCCGGAAGCAGCTACCCTGCCCAGGGTTTTGCCCCGCAGGGATACAACCCGAACTCCTACGGCCAGCTCCGCGCCGTCCATCCGGCCGAATCCGCTCCGGTGACTGCACCCACCCCGGTCGTGTCAGGGCCGAACGCCGTCCGTCCGGTCGCCAATGACAACGTGGCCCGCGGATTCGTCCTTTACATGGGCATCGACGAGGAGACGGCCGCAGCGGCGGGTACCTCCATTGCCAAACTGGCCCAGGAGATCCGCGCCTACGCGCAATCGCTGGTCTCCGGCGCCGAGAGCTACGCCGCCGTCGCGGTGGCCCCGGCCGGCACCCCCGGCTCCGCGCTCGACGTCGTCCGTTCCACCTTCGGCGACCCCACCGTCAACAACCGCCAGCGCACGGAAACCCCGCGTGCTGCCCAGCCGCAGGAACCCCGGCCCTCCGGTGTGCTGATCGACCTCGCCCGCCGCGAAGTCCACCTTGACGGCGAGTCCCTGAACCTCACGTTCAAGGAGTTTGAGCTCCTGAACTACCTCGTCGAAAACGGCACCCGCACCGTGGGCCGCGACGAGCTCCTCGAAGGCCTGTGGCGCAACGCCGAAGAAGTGCCCAACGAGCGCACCATCGACGTCCACATTCGCCGCCTCCGCTCCAAGCTGGGGCGCCTTGCCAACACCGTCCGCACGGTCCGCGGCCAGGGCTACCGGTTCTACGAGCACCCCGAGGTTGTTGTCTGGGCTGCGCCCGAGTACTCGATCTAACTCCCGGTTCCACCTGGCCGCCTCCCCGGCGGGGGGATTGGCTAGGCTTGGGGCATGAGTGAGCACCACCTTCGCCGCCTTGTGATCATGCGCCATGCCAAGGCCGACTGGCCCGGCGGGGTGGCTGACCACGAGCGGCCGCTGGAGGAGCGTGGGCACCGGGAAGCGCCGCTGGCCGGACGGTGGCTGCTCAAGCACAACATCGTCCCGGACTTCATCCTGTGCTCCAGTGCGTTGCGGACCCGCCAGACGTGTACCTGGGTCTGCTCGGAGCTCGGTGACAAGGCCCCCACGCCCAAGCTCGAAGACGGCCTGTATGCGGCATCGGCGCTCCGGATGCTGACCGTGGTCAACCATGTACCGGACACGGTGACCACCCTGATGCTGATCGCGCACCTGCCCGGCGTCCAGGACCTGGCCATGCACCTCGCCTCGCGCGATTCGGACCACGACGCCTACATGGACGCCGCCACCCGTTTCCCCACCAACGCGCTCACCGTGCTGGAAACGGAAAAGCCATGGGCGGAACTCGATGGGCAGGATGCCCGGATTACGCGCTTCGCGGTTCCCCGGTCGCACTGACGGCGATGCCGCGCAGCATCGCCGCTACATGCCTGATGCCTGGACTGGCGGTCATGGTCCTCCGGTGGACCAGCCCCACCTGCCGTGCCTGGACCGGGTTGACCACCGGCACGGCCACCACGTCCGGAGGCAATGCCGGGCGGCCGAGGCGCGGGACCAGTGCAACACCCACCCCCTGCTCCACCAGGGCGATGTGCGTTGCAAAGTCGGGGTCATACACCCTGATGTCCGGGACGCGGCCGAGGTCGGCGAAGATGCGGAGGAGGGCTTCATTGCAAATGGCGC
The DNA here is from genome assembly GCF_029581595.2 of Arthrobacter sp. NQ7. Classification (NCBI taxonomy): domain Bacteria; kingdom Bacillati; phylum Actinomycetota; class Actinomycetes; order Micrococcales; family Micrococcaceae; genus Arthrobacter; species Arthrobacter sp. NQ7. The sequence continues at coordinate 45,305 of NZ_JARFXU020000019.1, forward strand.
CATCCGGTGTGCTGATCCAGCGCTCCTCCACGAGCTGCGCGGGCTCGATGTCCGCGCACGCTGCCAGCGGATGCTGCCGGTGGACCAGGACGTCCGCCACGTCCTCGCACAGCCACTCCAGCGTCAGGTGCTCCGGGATCACCAGGGGCACCGAATTCCAGTTATGCACCAGGCCAAGGTCGGCTTCACCGTTGGCCACCCGGGCCACAGCCTCGCGCGGATCCTCCGCCAGCACGGAAATCTCCAGCGCCGCCTCCGACTGCCCGATCTGCGCCAGCAACGGACCCACCAACCCCCGGCAGGCAGTGGAAAAGGACACCAGGCGCAGGCTCCCGCTCGGCTTGGCCGGGTCCGCGAGGAGGGTTGACTCCAGTTCCTCCAGCTCGGCCAGGATGCGCCGGCCGTAGGCTGCCAGCGCCAGGCCGCGCTCGGTCAGCAGGACCCCGCGGCCGCGGCGCTCCAAAACCGCGAACCCGGCTTCCTTCTCCAGCTTCTTCACCTGCTGCGACACCGCTGAGGGGCTGAACCCCATCACCTCCGCGGCGGTAACCACTGTCCCGTGCTGCTCGATAGCCGCCAGGGCCCGCAGCGAGCCGATATCGATCATGAAGCAAAGCTACATGATCTGATGTTCAAATGGGCGCTGGTGCTTCAACCGTTCCTCTGCCACAGTGGGGACGTGAGCCTGCGCGATTCCCTCTTTGCCGTCCTGGTGGCCCTGCTGTGGGGCCTGAACTTCGTGGCCATCGACATCGGCCTCCACGCCGGTGGCCGGGACTTCCCCCCGCTGTTGTTCGTGGCGATCCGCTTCGTCCTGGTGGTTGTCCCCTGGATCTTCTTTGTCAGGAAGCCGGACGTGCCGTGGAAGGCCATTATCGGCGTCGGACTTTTCATGAGCGCCGGCCAGTTCGGGCTCCTCTACCTGGCCATGGCGCTCGGCATGCCGGCAGGCCTGGCCTCGCTGGTCCTGCAGGCGCAGGTCCTGCTGACCGTCCTGCTGGCCGCCGGGTTCCTCGGTGAGCGGCCCAGCCGGCGCCAGCTCGCAGGAGTGGTGCTGGGCGTGGCAGGCCTGGCCGTCGTGGCCGTGGGCCGCAGCGCCGTCGCCCCACTGCTGCCGCTGCTCATCGTCCTGGCGGCGGCACTGTCCTGGGCGGCTGGCAACGTCATTGCGCGCAAAGCGAGGGCTGCCTCCGGACTCGGCCTGGTGGTGTGGTCCGGGGCCGTGGTCCCGGTCCCGCTGGCCGCGTTGTCGCTGCTGGTTGACGGGCCGGCCACGGTTTGGGATTCCCTGTCCGGGCTCCAGGCACCCACCATCGCCAGTGCCCTTTATACGGCTGTCTTCGCCTCGCTCGTGGGCTACGGCATCTGGAACCGGCTCCTGGCCAGCCACCCGTCGTCGGCCGTTGTTCCGTTCACCCTGCTGGTCCCGGTGGTGGGCATGAGCGCAGCGTGGCTGGTGCTCGCAGAGGTGCCATCGCCAACGGAGCTGGCAGGCGGCCTGCTCCTCCTGGCCGGCGTGGCGACGGCGGTGCTTACCGGAGGGGGCGGGCGTCAGCGGCGGGGCTGGCCGCGGGCAGGCCGGGGTGCCGGCTTGGGCGGCGGTGAAGCGGACGACGCCGGGCGCCTGGCTGCCGCTGCCGGGTCCCGGGCGGGAGCGCGCGGGACGGAGGTCCGCTGAACGGGGGAGGCCTGCGTGCCTCCGCGCGGGGCGGCCGTCCGCTGGGCTGCCTGGGGGCGCGGCTGCTGCCCCGTGGTCCTGCCTTGCCCCGCTGGCCTGGCCTGGGCTGCCGGCTTTCCCTGCCCGCTTGCCCGCGCCGCGGGCCGGGCTGCCGGCGTGCCGCTGCGCCGTGCCGGGGAGGGCCGGCGGACCGCCGTGATCCGCCTCCTCCCCGGCCACAGGGCTCCGAGGAACAGGATCCCGAACGTTGCCGCCAGCGCGGAGGCGGCGGCAATGAAGTAGTTGTCCGGGTCGTCAGTGGGAAGAGGTGTGCCCAGGAAGGACGACTGACCGTCGAAGGCAAGCTCCCAGGTGCTGAGGAAGGCCAGCGAAAAGCCGAGGGCCAGGGCGGTCCCCGCACCCGCGGCCAGCAGGGCGAACCGGCGCCGCCGCACCAGGATTTCGGCCACCGCGGCGAGGTAGGCCAGCGCCAGGACGCCCAGGAACGCGAGGAACACCGGCTCGGCAAGGGTCATCGCCGTGAGCACCAGCAGCCCGGCAGCAACAATCCCGCAGATGACCGCGAATTTTCCGCTCTTCCCCGTATGGCGCATGTCCACCATCATCCCCGAGGAGCGGCATCCTTCAGGACGTAGCCGCGCATGATCGCCATGATTGCGGCAACACTTTGGTCACGGGTGCGCTCGGGGTTGTACGTCTGGCGGTCAAGGCCCACCACGAAGCAGGCGCCGAAGATGGCCGTTTCCAGGCTCCCCCGGGACACCGAATCATCCACGGGGTACGCCGTGGCGACGCGTTCCACTGTCTGCCCGATCACGTCGAGCAGTTCCGCCCGCAGGACCGAAAAGGTGCCCTGCCACTCACTGGGGATCCGCCAGTTTTCGCTGACCCACAGGCGCGCAAAGGAGGGGTATTCGGCCATGAAGTCCATGGCCTGCCCGATCATGGCCTCCATGGCCAGCAAGGGGTCCCGTCCGGGGCCGCCGCCGTCGGCCGCAGCGAGCAGCCGTGCCTTGAGGATGTCCACGCCGTGCCGGAGCAACTGTGCGATCAGCTCGGATTTGCTGCCGAAGTTGTAGTAGACCGTACCCTTGGAAACCCCGGCCGCTGCCGCGATTTCGTCCACCGTGACGCCGGCAGCGCCGCGCTCGCCGATCAGCTCCATCGAGGCGTCGAAGAGTTTCTGCCGCGTGGCGTTGGTCCTGGCGGGCCGGAGTGCCTTGGCCGCACCTGCTGGTTCGGTGGTCATACCGCAATCTCCGGCTTCAGGGTCTTCAGTGTCCAGTACTTGTTCTTGCGCACCGCCAGGGTGGACATCGCCGCGCCCAGCAGGGTGTAGCCCACCAGGCCGGCAAGGGTGGGGAGGATCATGGACAGGTCCCCGCCGTAGATCAGGTGCCGCATGCCCGTGACCACGTAGCCCATGGGCAGGACCTGGTGCACCACATGCAGCGGCTGGGGGGTGGTCTGCCAGGGGAACGTTCCTCCGGACGACACCAGCTGCAGGACCAGCAGGATCAGCACCACCAGCTTGCCCGGCGAGCCCAGCAGGGCCACCACGCCCTGGATGAGGGCGCTGAACGCCATGGCGGCGGCCAGCATGAACAGCCACATCAGGACCGGATGGGCAGGGTTCAGGCCCAGCGCCACGTCCACCACCAGAGTCAGCAGGGACGCCTGCACCACCGAGACCAGCAGGAAGGGGAGCCAGCCGCCCAGCGCGATCTTCCACGACGGCGCATTGGAGGCCAGGGCCCGCTGGGTGATGGGACGCATGGCCTGGACCAGCATGAAGATCCCGATCCACATGGCAAGCGTGAGGAAGAAGGGCGCCAGCCCGGCGCCATAGGACCCGGCCTTGGCCTGGGACACGTTGCTGACGGCGACAGGATCAGCCATGACCTGGGACAGGTTGCTCTTCTGGGCGTCGTCCGGGTTGGGGACCTGCCCGGCGCCCTTGCCGATCTCGTCGGCCAGGGTGCGTGAACCGGAAGCGGCCTGGCCGGCGCCGTCCGCAACCTGCGCGGCCCCGCCGTCCACCTTCCGTGCTCCGTCGGCAAGGCTGGAGGATCCGTCGACGGCGGACTGCTCGCCGGCCGCCAGGGCGGCAGCCCCCGTGTGGAGCTGGTCCGCCCCTGCCGAGGCCTGCCCGATAACGTCCTTCAGTGCGGGCATTCCGGCCGCGAGCTGGGCGGCGCCGACGCTGACCGCTTCGGAGCCGTCGGCCAGCTGCTGGACCTGGGCCGCATCGGTCTGGAGCCTGGTCTTTGCAGCCGCCACGGGGCTTGAAGCCGCGGCGGCATCAAAGTCAGCCAGGACCTTGTCCGCCTGCTCCTGGGTCAGCACGCCCGCGGTGACGAGCCTGCTGTTGGACTCCACCACCCGGTTGCGCAGGCCCTGGTCAGCGGCCTCCAGCTGTGCGGCAGCATCCTGGACTTTGGCATTCAGCTGGGCGTTTCCGGCAGCCACCTGCGCGGCGCCGTTGGCAAGCGTCTGGGCATCCGTGGGGAGGGTGGCCGTCTTGTCCTTCAGGGTGGACAGCCCGCTGCTCAGCTGCCCCGCGCCGTCGGTCAGCTGGTTGGCCCCGTCCCGCAGCTTCAGCTGGCCGGCGTACAACTGGTCCGCGCCGCTGGTCAGGGCAGAGGTGCCCTCGTGGAGGGTGACGGTTCCGTCCCGGAGCGTGGCCACGCCGTCGGCAAGCTGGGAGGCGCCGTCCGCGGCCTGGACCATCCTGGAGTGGATGGTGCCGAACCCTGTCAGCAGTTGGTTGGCAGTTTCCTCACCCACCTCCTTGGCCACCGTGGAGTGCACAGCCGTAGTCAGTTTGTCCACGATGGTGCTGAGGAGGTAGTTGTTGGCGTCATTGGTGGTGACGCTCAGCATGGCCTGGCTGGCGGAGTCGAAGCTGCCGGGGGAGACGAGGTTCGCGGAGAAGTCCTTGGGGATCTTCAGGGCAAAGGCGTACTGCCCGCTGCTGACCCCGGCGTCGGCTTCCGTGGAGCTGGCCACCGGGATCCAGTGGAACACGTTGCCTTCCACCAGGCTGTCCGCAACCTTGTGCCCCGCCTCCAGCCGCGTGCCGTCGGTGGCGGTTGCACCGGAATCCTCCACCACCAGGGCGGCGTCGAGGTTGTTGAGGTGGCCGTAGGGGTCCCAGTTGGCGTACAGGTACACAGCGCCGTAGAGCAGCGGGACCATGGTCAGCGCCAGGATGGTCAGCTTGGGCAGCAGGCCGCCCGTCATGCGCTTGAGTTCGGAGCGGGCCAACCGCAGGACAGTCACTTGGCAACCTCAGTTTCGATGGTGGTTTCGTGGTTCTCCGGTTCGGGCATGGCCTCTCCGGCGTGTTTCCCGTGCGCGGACTCCAGGTCCGGGACCGGGTCGGCCTCGGCTTCAGGCGCCGCCGCAACAGGTGCGGCGTTGCCGATGGTGGCCACTGGACCGTCCCACAAGGCGGGGACGGCACTGACTGCCGCCACGACGGCGAGCGGCCGCCCGGCGTCGTATGCGAGCGCGCGGAGGCGCGGCAGCCACGTGGACGCATCGGCGGAGTGCCGGTCCGGGGAATCCACCACCAGCAGGTCCGTGCGGGGGTTCGCCAGGGCCAGCGCCGTAAGCAGTTCCAGCCGCCGCTGCGGTTCCAGCTGCTCCGTCCACAAGTCCGCGATGTCCTCGAAGCGGTTGACCTTCAGCCATGGACCGCTCAGCAGTGCACCGCGGAAACGGCGGGGGATGAGGGCAAGGTCCTCGGTCACCAGGTCGCGGACCGAGAGGTGCTCCTCGGGTTCGTTGACGCCGGGGGAGTCCACCAGGGCCGCAGCAAGGCGGAGCTGCCTGGTGCGGGAATTGTTATCCCAGCCGAGCTGTCCGCCCGTTGCCTTCATCCTGCCGCTGACCAGCAGTGACAACGCGGTGCGCTGGTCCTGCCGGTCGCCGGCCACGAGCAGCAGTTCACCGCGGGCCACGGTCAGAGAGGTGGGAGGAAGCAGCGGATCCCGGCGTCCTTTGGCGTGGAGCTGGTGTGCTGAGAGCAAGGATTGCCTTTCGCAGAAATCGTCTGCTACAAGGCTAACCGAACTGACCGGTCAGTTCAAATAGACTTAAAGGCCGTACTTCTCCAGCAGTCGCAGCCACACCTCGCTGATCGTGGGGTAGGAAGGGACGGCGTGCCAGAGCCGGTCCAGCGGCACCTCTCCCACCACGGCGATGGTGGCGGCGTGCAGCAGTTCGGCCACGTCCGGGCCGGCGAAGGTGGCACCCAGCAGGACCTTGCGGTCCTCGTCGACCACCAGCTGGGCCCAGCCCTCATAGTTCTCCGAGTGCAGGGAGGAGCCGGCCACCTCAATGGGCAGCTCAACGGAGGACGCGTTGTAGCCGTCCTTCCGCGCCGCCTTCAAGGTGCGTCCCACGCTGGCCAGTTCGGGGTCTGTGAAGACGACGCTGGGCACGGCGTGCTGGTTGGCGGTCTGCGCGTATCGGGTCCAGTCGGCGGGAGTCCCTTTCAGTTCGCCCTTGGCGCGGGCTGCGATGGCGTCACCGGTGGCCCGGGCCTCGTACTTGCCCTGGTGCGTGAAAAGATTCTCGCCCGCGGCGTCCCCCACTGCGTAGAGCCACTGTTCGTCGCCGGGAGTGCCCTGCACCAGGCCTGACGAATCCGTTGACAGGGACAGGTGGCCGGAGTCGTCCGGCCCGAAGCCGACGCTTTCCAGGCCCAGGCCTTCGAGGGCCGGGTGGCGGCCGGTGGAGACCAGGACTTTGTCAGAGGTGACGGCGGTGCCGTCGCCCAGGGTCACGGTGATGGTGCCGTCGCCGTTCTGGCTGATGCGTTCGGTGGCGGTGTGGAGACGCAGTTCAACGCCGTCCGCGCGCAGCCCGGCGGCAACCAGCGCAGCCGCCTCGTCCGGGAAGTTGCCCAGCAGCCCGCTGCGCGCCACCAGGGTGACACTCGAGCCCAGGCGGGCGAAGGCCTGGGCCAGTTCGGTCCCGGCCACTCCGCCGCCCAGCACCGTGAGGCGCTCCGGGACCTCGCGGGCCGAGGTGGCTTCCCTGGTGCCCCAGACCGGTACGTCCTGCAGTCCCTCGATGGGGGGAGTGGTGGGGGTTGAACCGGTGGCCAGCACGACGGCATGCCGCGCCCCCAGGAGGTGCTGCGTCCCGTCCAGGCCTGCCACCTCCACAGCCTTGGGGCCGGTCAGCCAGGCGTGGCCGCGCACCAGCTCGATCCCGGTGTCCGCCACCCATGACACCTGGCTGTCGTCCTGCCAGTTGGAGGTGAAGTAGTTCCGGCGCTCCAGGACGGCGGCGGCATCAAGGGTGCGGGTAGCGGCTTCCTTGGCTCCCGGCGTGGTCTGGGCCGCGTGCAGCGCCGTGCCCGGCCGGAGGAGGGCCTTCGATGGCATGCAGGCCCAATAGGAGCATTCGCCGCCGACGAGTTCGGCTTCAACCAGCACCGCGGTCAAGCCGCCCTCCACCACCCGGCCGGCCACGTTTTCCCCTACGGCGCCTGCGCCGATAACAACAACATCAAATTCGCGCTCAGCGGCCTCGGGCATCATGAGCAAAGCCTAGCCGGGTTGACGGTCCGGGCAGCACAAAAAAGGTCCGTACCGGAGAACCGGTACGGACCTTGCTGGTGCGCCCAAAGGGATTCGAACCCCTGACCTTCTGTTCCGTAGACAGACGCTCTATCCAGCTGAGCTATGGGCGCATTCCGTGTCCCGGGAGAAGAACCGCTCTCCCTGAACCTCGAATTACTTTACGCGAGCTGCGGGCTGATGCCAAATCGAGGGGCATGTAATCTCCACAACTAGACCGGTATAGGTGACCTTCATCACTTAATCGGCGTTTTCGCGGGAATAATTCCTTGATTTCTCGCGGAATTCAGTTTCCGTGACTGGATATGTCAGTCAAGCTCCCCAAAAACTCCACTGGTCCGGACCATAGCATTTAGCTCACACCGATGAACCCGAGGAAGGGAACTGCAATGGGCGATCTGGCGCAGAAGCCGCTGCTTGAGAAAGCACCCACCACACATGCCGGTCTGCTGGCATGGGTCGAAGAGGTTGCTGAGCTTACGCGGCCGGACCGCATCTACTGGGTTGACGGGTCCGAAGAGGAAAACACCCGCCTGACTGACGAGCTTGTTGCTGCCGGCACGCTGACCCGGCTCAACCAGGACCTGTTCCCGAACTCCTTCGCCGCGTTCTCGGATCCCGCCGACGTTGCCCGCGTCGAGGAGCAGACCTTCATCTGCTCTGAAAACAAGCGTGACGCAGGGTTCACCAACAACTGGATGGACCCGCGCGAAATGAAGGACAAGCTGCGCGGGCTGTTCGCCGGTTCAATGCGCGGCCGCACCATGTACGTCATCCCGTTCGTCATGGGCCACCTGGACGCCGAAGACCCCAAGTTCGGTGTCGAGATCACCGACAGCGCCTACGTGGTCGCCTCCATGCGCATCATGGCCCGGATCGGTACCGACGTCCTGAACCGCATCACCGAAACCAACGCCTTCTTCGTGCCCGCCCTGCACTCCGTGGGTGCGCCGCTGGAACCGGGCCAGGATGACGTGCCGTGGCCCTGCAACCCGGACAAGTGGATTGTCCACTTCCCCGAGGAACGCTCCATCTGGTCCTTCGGCTCCGGCTACGGCGGCAACGCCCTGCTGGGCAAGAAGTGCTACGCCCTGCGGATCGCCTCCGTCATGGCGCGGGACGAAGGCTGGCTGGCCGAGCACATGCTGATCCTCAAGCTGACCTCCCCCGAACAGAAGACCTACTACGTCGCCGCCGCCTTCCCCTCCGCCTGCGGCAAGACCAACCTCGCACTGCTGGACCCCACCATCAAGGGCTGGAAGGTTGAGACCCTCGGTGACGACATCACCTGGATGCGGTTCGGCAAGGAAGGCGAGCTGCGGGCGGTCAACCCGGAGGCTGGCCTCTTCGGCGTTGCCCCGGGTACCGGATGGGGCACCAACCCCAACGCCATGCGTGCCATCGCCAAGGGCAACAGCATCTTCACCAACGTGGCCCTGACCGATGACGGCGGCGTCTGGTGGGAGGGCATGACCGACGAGGTGCCGGCGCACCTGACCGACTGGCAGGGCAACTCCTGGACTCCGGGCTCGGACCAGCCAGCAGCCCACCCGAACTCCCGGTTCTGCACCCCCATCGACCAGATCGACATGCTGGCAGAGGAATACCACAACCCGGACGGCGTGGAGCTCTCGGCCATCCTCTTCGGCGGCCGCCGTAAGACCACCATCCCCCTGGTTACCGAGGCGCGCAGCTGGTCCAACGGCATCTTCATGGGTTCCACCCTGTCCTCCGAAACCACCGCTGCCGCTGCGGGTGCCGTCGGCGTGGTCCGCCGCGACCCCATGGCCATGCTGCCCTTCATCGGCTACGACGCCGGTGACTACCTGAACCACTGGGTCAACCTTTCCGCCAAGGCAAACCCGGAGCGGCTGCCGAAGATCTTCCTGGTCAACTGGTTCCGCCGCAACTCCGAGGGCGGCTTCGCCTGGCCCGGGTTCGGTGACAACGCCCGTGTCCTGAAGTGGGCCATCGAGCGCCTGGAGGGCAAGGCGGACGCCGTCGAAACCCCCATCGGCTTCGTGCCCACCGGGGAGGCCATCGACCTCGAAGGCCTGGACATGACCCCCGCGCAGGTGGAGGAAGCCGTCAAGGTCGATGCCACCGAATGGGCTGCCGAGCTGGCCTCCATCGAGGAATGGTTCGCCAACTTCGGCGACTCCCTGCCCGACGCCCTGCAGTCCGAGCTGGCAGGCCTGAAGGCCCGCCTCTCCTAGGTTCACTGCCTGAAGCACGACGACGGCCCCGCACCTTTCGCGAAAGGTGCGGGGCCGTCGTCGTTCCCCCCATCGATTGCTCCCCACCGGCACCCTAACCTCGCAAGCTCGGCCAGGGAGCCCTGCCGGCGGGAACCCTGCCGGCGTGGGCCCACGTACTGGTCGTTTTCAACCTTCAAAACGACCAGTATGGAGCAGCCGATCTAGCTGGCGAGCCAGATGTCCGGGCCGAAGACCTCGTAGTGGATCCGGGTGGCCGGGATGCCGGCGTTGATGGCCTCGTTGCGGATGTTCTTCATGAACGGCAGCGGACCGCACAGGTACAGGGACGCGTCGGCCGGCAGGTCCACTTCGCGCAGGGACATGAAGCCTTCCTTGGCGCCGTCCACCGGCTGCTCGAGCCAGAGCTGCAATTCGGCGGTGTCCAGGCGTTCGACGTCGTCCGTCATCTGGCCGCGCAGCGCCCAGCTGTCCAGGGTGCTTTCGGCGTGCAGCACCAGGACCTGGCGGTCGGAACCGGACTCGGCAAGGGAGCGGAGGATGGAGGCCGTGGGGGTGCAGCCGATGCCCGCAGAGGCCAGGACCACGGGTCCGTCACCCTCCTTGAGCGTGATTTCGCCGTAGGGGTTGGAGATTTCGACGACGTCCCCCACCTGGACGGTGTTGTGCAGCACGGGGGAAACTTCGCCGCCGTCGTCCAGTTTTGTGGTGAAGGTGCGGCTGGTGCCGGCGTCGCCGGACAGGGAGTACTGCCGGACCTGGCGCAGGCCATCGGGAAGGGCCACCTTGACGCTGATGTACTGACCCGGCAGGGCTGCGGTGACGGGTGTGTCGTCGGCCGGCTGCAGGGTAAAGGTCATGGACCCGGTTCCTGCCGGGGTCTTGGCCGCCACCCGCCACGGAGTCCACATCCTGTCATTGGCCTGGGCTGCGTAGAGGCCCTTTTCCAGCTTGATCAGCGCATCCGCCATCAGCCAGTACACCTCCGTCCAGGCCTCGGCGATCTCCGGCGTGATGACTTCTGCAAGGTCCTCGGCGATCGCTGCGAACAGGTGCTCATAGACCACCTGGTACTGCGGCTCCGTGATGCCCAGGGAGGCGTGGCGGTGCGCGATGCGCGAAAGGACGGTTTCCGGCAGCGTGCCCGGATTGTTCACCAGGTGGGTGGCGAAGGCGGCGATGCTCCCGGCGAGGGCCTGCTGCTGGTTGCCGGAACGCTGGTTGGAGCGGCTGAACAAGCCATCCATCAGTTCGGGGTGCGCGGCGAAGAGGCGGGCGTAGAACTTGGGGGTGATGGATCCGATCCGGGAACCGACCAGCGGCAGGGTGGCCTCAATAACGGGGCGGGACTTGTCCGAGAGCATCTGAACTCCTGAGGTTGTGGCCGGGGCCTTCGTCCGGCCGGAGGAAAACTCACATTTCAAATACGAGTATTCTGCCTCAGTTCTACACCTTGTAGAAGTTTGAAATCAAACCGATAGCGGGCGCCCGGATAATAGGCGACTAAAGTCCCGGGCGCAGGCCGATCATTGAGAAAACCGGCGCCATTTGCCGGGCCTGGGGAAGGTCCGAGATGACCACCGAGTCAAGCTCGGCGTAGAAGGCTTCGCGGGCGCGGGCCAACGCGCCCCGCAGCCTGCATTCATTGATGAGGGGGCAGTTGCCCGTGGGGGACATGCACTCGGCGGGATCGGTGCGGGTATCGAGCTGCCGCAGGATGTGCCCCACGGTGGCAATGCGTCCGGCGTGGCTGAGCCGCGAACCGCCCGAACGGCCGCGGACCACCTCGATCAGGCCCATGCTCCGCAGCTTGGCCATGGCCTTGCTGACGTGGTTGTACGGCGTCCCCACCGAGTCGGCGATGCTCTGGGTGGTCAGCAGGGTGCCGTCCGGGACCGCTGCGAGCACCATGAGTGCGCGCAGGCTGACGTCAGCGAAGGCGTTGATCTTCATGACTGCGGTACCGGTCTAGTCCACCCAGATGGCGGGCTCGCTGGCGTCCGCACCCAGTTCGCCGAACTCCCAGGTCTGGGTGCCCGCATTGGCCGAGTACGGCAGGACGGCGGCGAAAAGAGAGCCGTCCCGGTGCTCGGCGGCCACATGGATGGCGTCCGAATCGTCCTCCACCAGCAGGATGTCGCACACCACGGCCGCGGCGCGGAAGTCGTCCCGGTTCTGCCGGAGGAGGGCCTGGAGGTCGCGGATCATGGCGTCGGCGTCGAATTCGCCGTCGCTGTCTTCAGCAGCATCGGCCGGGGAGACAGCAACCAGCCGCACTTCGCCGTCGTTCTGGACAGTCAGGGCAAAGGGCAGGAAGCCGCCGTTGCGCTGGAGCTGCTCCTGGGCCGCGCTGACGCCCGTGCCCAGGAGGTTCTCCAAGTCTGTTGCCGTGGCTTCGGAGACGGAGTCGCGCCAGCTTTCCTGGCCGCCGCCACCGTCCGGTGCCTGTCCGGGATGCTCCGCCATGCGGTGCTAGGCCCGGACCAGGGACAGGACGCGGTCGCGGATGCGTTCCATGGTGGACCGGTCCGTGGCCTCGGCGTTGAGCCGGAGGAACGGTTCTGTGTTGGAGGGGCGCAGGTTGAACCAGTAGCTGCCGTCGTTGGCCGTGAACGTGCTGCCGTCAAGGGTGTCGATGGTGAGGTCCTCGTCCGCGAAGGCCTGGCGGACCCGCTCCACCGCGGCCGGCTTGTCCTCCACCTCGGAGTTGATCTCACCTGAGCTGACGTAGGGCTCGTATTCGCGGGCCAGCTCGGACAGCGGGCCGTCCTGCTCGCCGAGGGCAGCCAGGACGTGCATGGCCGCCAGCATGCCCGTGTCCGCGTTCCAGAAGTCGCGGAAGTAGAAGTGCGCGGAGTGCTCTCCGCCGAACACGGCGCCTTCTTTGGCCATGACGGCCTTGATGAAGGAGTGGCCCACGCGGGTGCGGACGGCGCGGCCGCCGTCGTGCTCCACCAGTTCCGCCACCGCGCGGGACGTGAGCAGGTTGTGGATGATCGTGGGGGTTTCCTCGCCCTGGGCCTTGGCGCGCGCAATCTCGCGGCGGGCCACCATTCCGGTGATGGCCGACGGCGATACGGGTTCGCCCTTTTCATCAATGACGAAGCAGCGGTCGGCGTCGCCGTCGAAGGCCAGGCCGATGTCCGCGCCGTGCTCGATCACGGCGGCCTGCAGGTCGCGGAGGTTTTCCGGCTCCAGCGGGTTCGCCGGGTGGTTGGGGAAGGAGCCGTCCAGCTCGAAGTACAGCGGAACGATGTCGAAGGGCAGTTTGGGCAGCGGCGCGTCGCCCAGCACCGCCGGGGTGGTCAGGCCGGCCATGCCGTTGCCGGCGTCCACCACAACCTTCAGCGGGCGGGAGGCGGAGAGGTCGACGAGCTTGCGAAGGTATTCCGAGTAGTCCTTGAGGACGTCGCGGACGCTGATCAGGCCGCGGGTGCCTGCCGCGGGGATGGTCCCGCTGTTCAGGTACTGCTCCGCGAGGGCCTGGATCTCCTTGAGGCCGGATTCGGAGGAGATGGGGACGGCGCCGGCCTTGGCCATCTTGATGCCGTTGTATTCGGCCGGGTTGTGGCTGGCGGTGAAGGTGGCTCCGGCGCGGTTGAGGAAACCGCAGGCGAAGTACAGTTCGTCGGTCGAGATCAGGTCCAGCAGTTCGACACTGGCGCCGCGCGTTGCCGCCCCGTTGGCGAAGGCCTTGCTGAACTCGGGGGAGGAGGGGCGCATGTCGCCGCCCACCACGATGGTCTGGCCTTCGAGCTGCAGGACATCCACGAACGCGGCCCCCACGGCTTCGACGATTTCGGCGGTGATCGACTCGCCGACAATCCCACGGACGTCGTAGGCCTTGAAGGATGCCGAGAGATCAAATGTCGTTGTCTGTTCGCTAGTCACGGGCTTTATCTTACGTGGACGGCGATGGCGGCCAAGGCGGTTTCGGCGGTATGTGCGTAACAGCAGCGGACCGGCGGGGTATTTCCACATAGCGGATGGTGCCCGTCCATGTTGTCGGAGGGTGCTGGGATACTGAATCAATGGCCGATAACCACTACACGTCCACAGTTTCCGCTACCGCAGTTGCAGACCAATCAGATCCTCGTGTGCAGGGGAGCGCCACTCACGCCGAGGCGCTCGAGGTCCTGCGCGGCCTGGTGGGCCACCCGGACGCCGTCTTCCACGACGGGCAGTACGAGGCCATCGAGGCATTGGTCGACGGCGGGCGGCGGGCTTTGGTGGTCCAGCGCACCGGCTGGGGCAAGTCGGCCGTCTATTTCGTAGCGTCCCTGCTGCTGCGGCGCAGGGGAGCCGGGCCCACGCTGATCGTCTCGCCGCTGCTTGCCCTGATGCGGGACCAGGTGGCCGCTGCCGCCCGGGCCGGGGTGCGCGCCGTGGCCATCAACTCGGCCAACCAGCTGGAGTGGGACACCGTCCGTGAACAACTGGCCGCCGACGAGGTGGACGTGCTGCTGGTTTCCCCCGAGCGGCTGACCAACCCGGCGTTCCGGGAGACCCAGCTGCCTGAATTGATCCGGCGGACGGGCCTGCTGGTCATTGATGAAGCCCACTGTATTTCCGACTGGGGCCACGATTTCCGTCCCGACTACCGGCGCATCGCGGACCTGATCACCCAGCTCCCGGATTCGGTCCCGGTGCTGGCCACTACCGCCACCGCCAACTCCCGGGTGGTGCACGATATCGAAGAGCAGCTCGGCGCGGGGGTCCTGACCATCCGCGGCTCCCTGGGCCGGGAGTCGCTGCGGCTTGGGGTCTTGTCCCTGCCAGGGTCCAAAGAGCGGCTGGGCTGGCTGCTGACCCACCTGGCCGATCTTCCCGGCAGCGGAATCATCTACACGCTGACGGTGTCCGCGGCCGAGGACACTGCCCGCCTGCTGTCGGAGGCCGGGCACAACGTCCTCGCCTATACCGGCCGGACTGATCCTGCCGACCGGGAGCGTGCAGAGCAACTGTTGAAGGACAACCAGGTCAAGGCACTGGTGGCCACCTCCGCCCTGGGAATGGGATTCGACAAGCCGGACCTTGGCTTCGTGGTGCACCTCGGTGCGCCGTCCTCGCCCGTTGCCTACTACCAGCAGGTGGGCCGCGCAGGCCGCGGCGCGGCGAACGCCGATGTCCTGCTGCTGCCCGGTGCCGAGGACCGGGAGATCTGGCAGTACTTCGCCACCGCCTCCATGCCCTCGGAGGAGAAGGCCGGGGCCGTGCTGACGGCGTTGGCCGAAGCAGGCACAGCCCTGTCCACCGTGGCCCTGGAAGCCCGGGTGGACCTGCGCCGTACCCCCCTTGAGCTGCTCCTGAAGGTGCTGTCCGTGGATGGCGCGGTGGAGCGGGTCGGCGGAGGCTGGCGGTCCACCGGCCAGCCCTGGGTCTACGACGCGGAACGATACCGCCGGATTGCCGAGGCCCGCGTGGATGAGCAGGACTCCATGGTGATCTACCAGGACACCGCGGGTTGCCGGATGGAGTACATCACCTCGGTCCTGGACGACGAGACCGCCCGTCCCTGCGGGCGCTGCGACAACTGCGCTGGCCGGTGGTTCCCCGCGGACGTGGCAGCTGACGCCACGGCAGCGGCCGGTCAAACCTTGAGCCGGGCAGGTGGAGTGCTGGAACCGCGGCTTCAGTGGCCCAGCGGCATGGACCGGCTGGGCGTGCCGGTGAAAGGCAAGCTCAAGCCCGGTGAGGGCCTGGCCGAGGGACGTGTCCTTGCCCGCCTGACGGACCTCGGATGGGGCGGCGCCCTGCGGGAACTGTTCGCCGCGGGCGCGCAGGACCGGCCCGTGGATCCGGGCATGCTCCAGGCCTGCGTGCAGGTCCTGCGTGAATGGGGCGCCGGTGATGGCCGTACCCCGGGGTGGAGCGGTGTCGGCAGGCCGGCCGCCATTGTCGGCGTGCCGTCCCGCAGCAAACCGCAGCTGGTGGGGTCACTGGCACGCGGAATCTCCGAGATCGGCCGCATACCGTACCTCGGCGAGCTGCAGCTGGCCCACGGCGGGCCCACCGGCGGCCGCGGCGGGAACAGCGCCTACCGGTTGGCCGGTGTGTGGGACCGGTTGGTGGTGGGTCCGGAGCTTGAGGCCGCCCTGCAGTCTGCCCAGGGCCAGCCGGTCATGCTGATTGACGACCTTGCAGACAGCCGGTGGACCCTTACCGTCGCTGGGCGCGCCCTTCGGCAGGGCGGGGCGGGAGCGGTGCTTCCCCTGGTTCTGGCGCAGGCGGGCTGACGGCCTCAGCAGCGGCTGAACCCCGGGCTGCACTTCGTCCTGCTGCGCTTGCGCCTTGGGCTGCTGCATCCCGGGCTGCGGCGTCCGGCTCCGATGCCGCCTGTCCGGCTGCCCCCGGGGCCGTGGCTGCCGGGCCTGGCTGATCCTGCGGCGGCCGCCGTTGGCTCACTGCCGCCCCGGCATGACGGGGAAGCAGCAGGCTGTCCACCGTGCTGGCCAGCATCAGTACGGCCATCACCCCGAACGCCCCGCGGAAAGGCCCGGCGGGGTCCTGGGGCACCAAGGCCTGTCCGTCGAATATCCGGATCAGCAGGGCGGCGACGGCGATGCCCGAGCCGGTGCCCAGCTGCACCAGGGTTGCGGACACCGTGTTGGCGGACGTCAGCTGTGCCGGCGGGATGTCGGCGTACTGGACCGAAGCGTAGGCCGAAAAACCGATCGAGCGGAAAGCTCCGCTGCAGACCAACAGGAGGAACGTCAGGGCGTCCGGCGTCGCCGGGGTGAGGAACGCGCAGAGCGCGAAGGTGACCGCGGACGCCAGCGAGGCGAACACCAGCATCGCCTTGAAACCGAACTTCCTGATCAGTGGCGTGGTGGCGGGCTTGATGCCGATGTTGCCGATGAACACCGCCGCCACCATGGCACCGGCCTGCAGCGGTGACCAGCCGAACCCGGTTTGGAACATCAGCGGCAGCAGGAATGGGACCGAGCTGATGGTCACCCGGTATACGAATCCGCCGGTGGCCATCGCCCGGAACGTCCGGGTGCGGAAGACCTGGAGGTTGAACAGTGGATGGGGAGTCCGGCGCATCCAGGCCACGGCGCCGGCAAGTGCGGCGAGCCCGGCCGCGGCGCTGATCCCCGCCCAGGGCAGCTCCGGGTGGCTGCTGGCCAGTTCCAGGCCCGCCACCAGCGCGCCTACCCCCACCGTCGTCAGCACCATGCCGGGCCAGTCCAGCCGGCGGCCGGCGTCGCCGGGTGCATCCGGAACCAGGCGGAGGGCGGCGACAAAAGCGGCTGCGCCGAGGGGGATGTTCACCAGGAAGATCCAGTGCCAGGACAGATAGGTGGTGAGCGCGCCGCCCACCAGCGGTGCGAGGACCGGGGCCAGGAGTCCGGGCCACACCAGGAACGCTGTGGCGCGCAGCAGGTCGGACTTCGGGGTGCCGCGCAGCACCACCAGGGTTCCCACCGGGACCATCATGGCCCCGCCGGCGCCCTGGGCGATGCGGCTCAGGGTGAGCGCGAGGAGGTCCTGGCTGAAGGCGCAGAGCAGGGACGCGAGCGTGAAGACGGCGATCGCTGCGCAGAAGACCCGGCGGGCGCCGAACCGTTCCGCCAGCCAGCCACTGATGGGAATGCCCACGGCGACCGTCAGCAGGTACGCGGTCATGGTGATGTTGACGTCGGCAGCGGGGATGGCAAAATCAGCCGAGATGCTGGGGATCGCCGTAGTGAGGACCGTGCCGTCCAGGAACTCCATGAAGAACGTTGCCGCCACCAGGAGGGCCAGGCGCGGGTTCCACCCCGAACGGGTGCTGTCCTGCTGGTGAGGTGTGGTGCGTGCCGCCATGCGCCAATCCTGCCACTGGGGCACCGCCCGCGCGCCCCTCGTCCGGCTGGCGGACAGCGTTTTCCAGAGGACGCGGGAGCCTTGCCATGTTCATCAGAAGCTTCTTCGCGTCCCCGAACGTTCAAGGCACTGATTCGCGAACATGCTTAGACCGGCAGTCCCGGAAACCAGCCTCAAAATTCCCCCGGAAACGCAAAAGGCCCCGGTCACGGGGACCGGGGCCAAACGCGGAGACGGGGGGATTTGAACCCCCGGTCGAGTTTAACCCCGACCCTTCATTAGCAGTGAAGTCCATTCGGCCGCTCTGGCACGTCTCCAGTTGCTATTCCTAGCCCACCAAGGATACGCAGATCCGGGCACGCAGTGCAAAACGCTTCCGTCGAAGCCCCACTCCGGCCGGTGCAGTTCCGCGCTGCCTACGGGCCGGGCCGGGCCGGACGGACCATACGGATTTCGGCGAGGTTCTCCCAGTCGGCCAGGACGTCCTGCTCGCCGTCGGGCTCAAAGCCGAACCGCCGGTAGAAGCCGATCGCCCGGCTGTTGGCCGCGGCCACCCAGAGGCTTGCCGGGTTGTCGCCAATGGCGGCCGTCAAGAGCCGGGCACCCAGGCCAAGGCCCTGGTGGGACGCCAGCAGGTACAGTCCCCACAGTTCCAGGTCCCCGGCCGACGGCGGCGGGTGCCCTTCGGGGGAACCCGGCGCCGGCAGCAGGCGGGCGCCGGCGAACCCAACCACCGTGCCGCCGTCGGACGCCACCCAGGCCTCGACGGGGTTCGGCCGGTCCAGCAGGTGCCGCCAGAGGCGGAGCCTGCCGGCGGGGTCCACCGCGGCGAGGAAGGCGTCGGAGAGCATCCCCCGGTAGGTCTCCTGCCAGCAGCGGACATGCACCCGCGCCAGTTGCGCAATGTCGTCGGAACCGGCCCGCCGGACCGTCAGTACGTGCTCCGCGGCGGTCAGCCTGCCAGCGCCTTCCACAGGAAATGCTGGCTGCGGGCCTGCAGGGCGGCGGCCTGCCGGTTGTCGGAGGCACCGGCGTGCCCACCCTCCAGGGCTTCGTGGAACCAGACATTGGGGATACCCATGGCCAGCATGCGGGCCGCCATCTTGCGCGCCTGGACGGGGCCCACCCGGTCATCCGAGGTTGCGGTCCAGATGAAGGTCTCCGGGTACTCCACGGCGTCCTTGAGCAGGTGGTACGGCGAGAAGGTCTTGATGTACTCCCACTCTTCGGGAACATCAGGGTCCCCGTACTCGGCAATCCAGGAGTGCCCGGCTGACAGCCTGGTGTAGCGGCGCATGTCCAGCAGCGGAACCCCGCAGGAGACGGCCCTGAACAGTTCCGGGTAGCGGGTGAGCATGTTGCCCACCAGGAGGCCGCCGTTGGAGCCGCCCACGCAGCCCAGCCGCCGGGGCGAGGTGACCCCGCGCGAGATCAGGTCGCGGGCCACGGCGGCGAAGTCCTCGTAGGCCCGGTGCCGGTTTTCCTTCAGCGCGGCCCGGTGCCAGGCGGGCCCGTATTCGCCGCCGCCGCGGATGTTCGCCACCACGTACACGCCGCCGCGGGAGTGGGCGGCGTCGCCGTCGGTTTCCGCCGGCGTGGTGCGGCGCTCAAGCCATGCCCGGCCCACGGTGCCGCTGTAGGCGGGCGTCCGGGACACCTCGAACCCGCCGTAGCCGGACAGCTGGGTGGGGTTCTGCCCGTCCAGCGCCAGGCCGCGCGGGGCCACCTGGAAATACGGGACCCGGGTGCCGTCGTCGGACACGGCGAAGTGCTGCTCCACCTCATACTCGGCGTCGGCAAAGAACGACGGCGAGGCCTTGACGGTGGCATGCCGGCTCACCACGCCGGACGTCCCGGCGGCGTCGTGCTCCAGGTTGTCGTGCTCCAGGGTGCCGCGCAACAGGGTGGTGGGAGTGGTGAATCCGGTGGCGACCAGCCAGAAGTCATCGCCGGCTCCGCCGTCTGCAGGTCCCTCATCCTCGTCGTCCACGGCGTAGGCGTTCACGTCGTGCAGGGGAGGACAGGCGTCGAGCAACGTGGCCGTCCAGCCGCCGCCGGCGTTGCCGGTGGGCCGGGACGGGTCCAGTACCCGGATCTCAGAGGACACGTCCTTGAGCAGGTTCAGGAGCAGGAAGCTCCGGGTCCAGCTCCAGGACTGCAGGGAAGTGTGGGCATCCGGCGTGAACAGGACGATGGGCTCGCGGCGCCCCGCAAGGTAGTCCTCGAAGTTGGCGGCGAGCAGGGCTCCGGCGGGATACGTGGTGCCGTCCAGGGTCCAGTCCTGCTGCGGGCGGAAGAGCAGCCATTCCCGGTGCACGCTGACGTTGACGTCGGTGGGGACATCGATGGCTTCCCAGCCGCCGTCCCGCAGTACGAAGCTGGTGCGGTTGAAGAAATCGATGTAGTCCACGGCGAAGGTGCGCTCGAAACCGGCAGTGGAATCGTGCGCGGCCACAGCCATCATGTGGTCTTCCGGTACCTCGAAAAGGCGCGGGGCCGTGGCCAGGGAATCGCCGCGCTTGAGGGTCACGGCGGTACCGGCGTAGGAGGACGCGGTCCGGGGCAGCCCCTCCGCGGTGGAGGCAACCAGCAGCGTATCGGCATCCAGCCAGGACACATTGCCCTTCGCGGTCGGGAGGTCGAAGCCGCCGGCGGCCGGGTCGACGAAAGCGCGTGCTTCGACGTCGAATTCGCGGTAGCGGTTGGCGTCACCGCCGTCGGGGGAGAGGGCCAGCAGCGCCAGCCGGTAGGGCTCCCCGGCGGCCGGACGCAGGAACGTGGCGCCGTGGAACACCCATTCTTCGCCTTCTGCCCGGGACAGCTCATCAACATCCAGCAGGACGTCCCATTCCGGCGAGTCGGTGCAGTAGCTCTCCCAGGTGGTGCGGCGCCACAGGCCCTTCGGGTTCTGCTGGTCGCGCCAGAAGTTGTAGTACCAGTCGCCGCGCTTGCCCACCATGGCGATCCGGTCAGAGGAGTCCAGGACTTCCAGGATGCCGGCTTCCAGTCCCGCGTACCCTGCGTCCTCGAGCAGGTCCTCGGTGCGGGAGTTCTGCTCCCTGACCCAGGCCAGCTGCTCCTCGCCGTAGATGTCCTCCAGCCATACGTTTTCGTCGACGGGTTCCGGTGCCTTGCCGGAAGCGGCGGTGCCGGGGTTGTCCGGGCCTGGACCGGGAACGGACGCGTGATCAGCTGCTGTGGTGGTCATGCGCCCCATCCAAACAACTGGGCCACAGGCTGGCAAGTCAAGCGCCGCGGGGCATAACCGGCTTCCAGCCCGTACGCTGGATGCCGTGGAAAAATCTGAGAGCATCCGGGCTGTCATTATCGGCGGCGGCCCCCGCGGCACCAGCGTGCTGGAGCGGTTGCTCGCCCACCGTGCCGCGGCCGGGGACTCTGCACGGCACCTGCGGATCGACGTGGTGGATCCCTACCCTGCAGGTCCGGGGCATGTTTGGCAGCCCGGCCAGTCACGGCTGTTCCTCATGAATACGCAGTCTTTCTACCCCACGCTGATTCCCCAGGATCCGTCGCTGCCGGCTCCGGTTGCCGGCACCACCTTCGATCAATGGCGGGCGCGGCAGCAGCTGGACCCGCTGCCGGCCCTCTCCGCTGAGGAACTGGCGGAGATTGCTGTCCTGGGTTCCGACGATTTTCCCAGCCGGGCGCTCTACGGCCGCTACCTGGGCTGCACCCTGGAGGAGTTGCTGGACAAGGCGCCCGACGGCGTGGGCATCGGATTCCATGCGACCTCGGCACTCTCGGTGCGCCGGGCAGGGGACGGAATGTTCGACGTCGGCCTGGCCACCGGGGAAACTATCCGGGCCAACGCCGTGGTGCTGGCGCTGGGGCACATTCCGTCCCGGCTGAATCCGGAACAGCGCGGACTGGAGGCCTCCGCCGGGCAGCTGGGCCTGCAGTATTTCCCGCCCGCGGTGCCCGCCGATGTGGACTGGTCGCGGATCCCTGCCGGCGAGCCGGTCCTGGTGCGCGGCATGGGCCTGAACTTCTTCGACACCATGGGCCAGCTCACCGAAGGCCGCGGCGGAAAGTTCGTCCCGTCCGGCAGCGGCCTTGCCTACGAACCGTCCGGCCAGGAACCGCGGATCATTGCCGCCTCCCGGCGCGGCACCCCCTACCGGGCGAAAGCGGCGCTGAGCGGCTACTACGCCCCGTCCATCACGCTCCGCTACCTCACCGAAGCGGCCATCCGGCGGCTGGCCAAGGCAGGCATCCGCCCGTCGTTCGACCATGACCTGTGGCCGCTGCTGCACCGTGACGCCCTGTGGGCCTACTACTCAACGCTGGTGCGCTCGCAGCCGGCAGCGGTCCCTGACGCGCAGGCATTCCTCGCGGCACTGGAGGAAGCCCTCCAGCCGCATGCGCACAGCGCCGCCAACTGGGAAGACGGCGTGGAGAGCGTCCTGGCCGTCCACGTGGGTCCGCGGCACCGCCTGGACCTGCGCGGGCTGGCGGCCCCGCTGGCAGGGCGGACGTTCAGGACACGCCGTGAGCATGACGCCGCGGTGGTGGAGTTCCTGCTCGATGACGCCCGCCGTTCCGCCCTCGGCGAGGACGATCCGGTCAAGATGGCCATTGCCGCCCTGCACCACGGACGCGCCGTCCTCAAGACGGCAGTGGCCGACGGCGGCATCACCGATGAGTCCTGGATCGCGGGACTGCGGGGCTGGTTCGAGTCGTTTGTGGAGGGCCTGGCCAGCGGGCCGCCCGCGCTGCGTTCCGAGCAGTTGGCAGCGCTGGCCCGGGCGGGGGTGGTCAGCTTCGTTGGACCCGACCCGAAATTCGGTGTGGACCGGAAGTCGAAGCTGTTTACCGCGTCCTCGCCTTGGGTGGCAGGGCCGCCGGCGACGGCGCGGACCATGGTGGAGGCGCTGGCGCCGGGCAACCGGGTGTCGGCGAACGATTCACCGGTGCTGGAGCAGCTGCTCGCCGACGGGCTGGTGCGGCCGAAGCTCATGATGACCGCAGAGGGAGCTCCGGTGGAGTCCACGGGCCTGGACGTGGAGCCGCACCCGTACCGGCCCATCGCCGCCAATGGGTCCGTGACGGAGGGGCTGTTCGTCCTGGGGCTGCAGTTGTCCTCGACGCAATGGGGAACTGCGATCGCAGCCGAGGCCGTCCAGCCGGGCGGCCCGGTGTACGCCAGCGGCCAGCGCACGCTTCGCGATGCGGACGAGATCGCGGCCGCCATCCTCAGCAGGGTTTGATCCATCACGGCTTAAACGCCGATGCGCCATCACTTGTGGTGCCTCAACCCGAAGGATAAGGACCAGAAGTGATGGCGCATCCAGTGGATCAGCCGCGCAGGCAGGCCCGGTAGGCGGCCATGGCCTGTCCGTAGTTCACCTGGCCGCGCACGTCGGCCGGCCGTGAAGGCTTGACCGGCGGGACGCATACGGGCGGCGCCGGGGTGTCCGCCCCGACCAGGACCGCAGCCTTCACCACGGTGCCGGACTCTGCGGCGGTGAGCACCAGCGTGCCCGTACCCGCCGCCGCGCCGGCCGGGACCGGAACGTCCACCGCCGCCGCCCCCGACGCCACGGGAACCGTCCCCAGCTGCGTCACGGTACCAGCGGCGTCAATGAACGAAACCGCCAGGGAGGTGTTTACGGGGCTGCCCAGCGACGTCAGGTCCAGCCTGGACACGGCCAGGGCCATGGCCTCGCCGGATTTGACCCCGGCCGGGGTGCTGTCCGTGACTGCCACCGAACGCCGGGCGAAGTCCGGGGACACCGGGCTGCTCTTCTGGAGGTAGCCGATCCACGCGTCCCGGTCCACCAGCCCGGAATCCCTGGTGTTGCTGCCTTGGGTGAAGATGCGGAAGTTGTCGCCGCCGGTTGCCAGGAAGCTGAACGTGCCCACCCGGTAGGACCTGGCGGGATCCAGGAGTTCGCCGTTCACGCGCACCGAAGTGATCCGGTCACCAGCTGCCCGGGCGGGGTCGTAGGTGTAGTTCACGTTCTTTGACAGGCCCAGCTGCAGGTAGGCGCGGCTGGGAACCGTGCCATCCGGGTTGGTCTGCCACTGCTGTTCCAGCAGCGTCTTGAACTGCGCCCCGGTAAGGGACGTGGTCCACAGGTTGTTCACGAACGGCAGGACCGCGTTGGCCTCTGCGTAGGTGATGGTGCCGTCCGGCGCGTAGTACAGCTCGTTGCGCAGGCCACCGGGATTGACGACGCCGATCTCCGCCCCGCCCAAGTCGGACGGCTTCAGCGAATCAAGCAGGGAATCCGCCACCAGGTTGCCCAGGGTGGATTCGCTGCCGCGGTCATCGCGCTTGGCGGTCCCGGCGGCGTCGATGGTGAACGCGGTGGTGATGTCCTTGGTGATTGAGCCGACGGGCTGGTTGCCCACTTCGGCGGCATCCGCCAGGGCTTTTTTGACGATGGCGTCCACAGCGGCCACCCGGGGGTAGGCGGCGACCAGGTCCGCCGCCGCGTCCGTGGTCCGCTTGACGTTCCCTGCCTTGTAGCCGGTGACGTCCTTGGTGGCGGTGTCCACGGTGAGCTGGATCTGGCCCACGTTCTCGCCGTAATTTCCGGTCTGCACGATGGGCCGGGTCTTGCCCGCGACGCCGGGAACGGGTGCGTCCCAGGCGTATTCCTTGTGCGTGTGTCCGGTGAAGATGGCATCCACGTCAGGGGACGTTTCGGTGACCAGCTTCGCGAAAGGCCCGCCGGCTGCCACTTCCTGTTCCAGGGTGGCGCCTTCCACCACACCCGAGCCGGCGCCGTCGTGATCCTCGACGATGATCACGTCGGCGAGCTTGTCCGCCGTGATCTTCGCGGCCACCCGGTTGATGGCGTCCACCGGGTCCCCGAAATCGAGGTCGGCGATGCCGGCCGGCGTCACCAGGGACGGAACTTCCTGGGTGACCGTGCCGATCACGGCAACCTTGACGCCGTTCAGGTCCAGCACGGTGTACTCGGGAAGCACGGGTTCCGTGGTGCCTTTCCGGTAGACGTTCGCGCCCAGGTAGGGGAACTTGGCATTGGCACCCCCGGTGATGACGCGGTCGCGCAGGTCGGCCCAGCCGCCGTCGAACTCGTGGTTGCCCACCGCTGAGGCCTTCAGCTCAAGGGCGTTCAGCACGTCGATGGTGGGCTGGTCCTTGGCAACAGCGGAGGCGAACAGCGACGCACCGATGTTGTCGCCGGCGGACAGGAACGCCGTGGCACCCGGAGCGGCTGCGGCGCGCAGTTTCTCGATGGTCCCGGCGAACTGGACGGTGTTGGTATCGATCCGGCCGTGGAAATCGTTGATGTTCAGGAAATTGAGGTCAACGCCGGCAGGTGCGGGGGCCAGGTCCAGGCCCACCACCACGGGGTTGTGGTCGCTGGCGCGGAACTGGTCCGGCGAGTAGTAGTTGGTGACGTTGTTGTTGTAGCGGCTGTACTCCAGCGCCACTGATTCGACAGAGTTGATGTTCCAGATGTCCGCGCCGGTGACCACGGCGTTCGCTGCCGGGGAAGCGAGGATGTGGTCCAGCGATCCCACCAGGCCGCCGAAGAGGTAGGAGTGCTTGGCGGAGCCATCGGGGTTCCGTGCCTTGTCGTCCTGGTTGACGTAGCCGGCGCCGGTCAGGAGGTTGATCGGGTCTTCTTTGCCGTAGGAGTTGAAGTCCCCGATCAGGAACACCTTGTCGGTTCCCTTGGACTTCTGCAGTTCGTCGGAGAAGGCCAGCAGGGACTGGGCCTGCGCGGTGCGGGCGAGGTTGGACGCGCCCTGGCCTTTGTCCGTGTCGTCAGGCGTCGCGGCTGAACCCTTGGACTTGAAATGGTTGGCGATGGCGATGAATTCGGTACCGGCGCCGCCCCCGACAGGCTTGAAGACCTGGGCCAGCGGCTTGCGGGCGCTGGCGAAGGCCACGGTGTCGTTGTGGATGATGGATTCACCCACTGGTTCGGCGGCGGCCTTCTTGAAAATGAACGCGGTCCGGATCATGTCCTCGTCAGCCAGCGGCGGAGCGTTGGCGGGGGAGCGCACGTAGTCCCACATGCCGGGAGCGGGGAGGTTCAGCGCGTCCACCAGTTTGGCCAAGGCGTCGTCGCGGGTCTTGCCGAACTGCGCGGAGTTCTCGACTTCCATCAGGGTCACCACATCGGCGCCGGACTTGCTGATGGCCGCAACGATCTTGTCCTGCTGGCGCTTGAAGTTCTCGGCGTTGGCTGCGCCGCGGGCGTCGCAGCCGCCACGGACCGTGATGGGGTTGCCGTCCCGGTCCTCGTAGTACGTGCACCCGGAGAGGGTGTCGCCGGTGGTGGGGAAGTAGTTCAGCACATTGAACGAGGCGATTTTCACGTTGCCGCCCACGGCTGCGGGGGCGTCGGTGCGGGTCGCCCCGAAGCTGGCCGGCTGGACCGTGGCCTTGTTGGCCTCTGTGAGGTGGGTCAGCGGCTGGAACTTCCAGGAGTTGTTGGCGAAGCCAAGCACCACGTTGGTGGTGAAGGTGGCCGGTGAGCCCACCCGCACGGGATCGGCGGTGGTGAGATATGGCAGGACTTCGGCCTTGGTGGTGGCGTCCTTGAGGAAGTTGGTGCTGGACCCGTCGTCGAGTTTGATGGAGCGGGCGGCGTTGTCCGCGACCACGGCCGCGTACTCCGCGGAGCCATAAGGCGCGACGGCGGTCGGCTGGACCAGGGGTGTGGTCCCGCCGGCCAGGCCGATCTCTCCGTACTGGTTGAGGCTGTAGTTGTCGCTCACCGTCAAAGGACCCTGGGGTGCCAGGAGCATGCCTTCCAGTGATTCGCGGAAGGCCTCGGTGGCGGGCAGGCTGAAGAGCGTCGGCTTGACCTCGGGCGCTGCCTCGGCAAGCTTGGTCAGGCCCGCTGCCGACGCGACATTGAGCTGGGTCATGCCGTAGTACTCGGCCACAGTGCCGCTCACCTGGATGTAGTCGCCGGCCTGCACCGACCCGACGGTGGCGGGGGAGTATACGAAGATGCCGTCGGAGGCGGCGTGGTTGGTGGCCGTCAGGTCACCGCCCGTGCCGGGTGTCTGGAGGTAGTAGCCGTTGAGCCCGCCCGTGGGGAAGGCGGCGGTGACTTTACCCTTGGTGGTCACGGCTGCGCCGGCCAGCGGGCTGTCCGCTCCGGTGCCCTGGATCTCGGCGATGGCCTTGGTGGCGGGGTCCGGGGCCGGTGTTGGATCCGGAGCGGTGCCGCCGGAGGACGTTGGTGTGATGGCGGCACTGAGCGAGAAGTCTGCGGCGTTGCTGTTGCTGTCCGCACCGCCGGTCCGGTTCAGGCTCTTCACGTCGGTGTTTGAAGCGGGTGCCGTCGCGGCCGCGGTCTCAAAGGTGTTGGAGCTGCCGTAGCCCAGGAGGTCGGCCACGCCGGCAGATTCCACCACGGAGCCGGTGGGAAGTCCGACGGCGGCGGGTTGCCTGGCCAGCACAATGGTTCCCCCGCTGCCCCCGAAGTTAAGGGCGCCGGCCACGAGGTCCGGCCCAGGCAGGTCTGCGCCGTTGGTGCCGTTGGTTCCGCCCTGCACCAGGTAGTAGCCCTCGGCGGGGATGGACCCGGACAGCGCCGCGACACCGGTGGGAGCTGCCGTACCGGAGGCCGGGCGGTACTGCACCGACCAACCCTCCAGGGACACGGGGGCGTCGGAGCTGTTGTACAGCTCCACGAACTTGTTCTTGTAGGCGGCGCCGCTGCTGCCGCCGCTCAGGTAGGCCTCGTTGATGACAACGGGGGAGGTGCCTGCCGCGGGTGAGACCTCTGCGGCCGCCGGAACAGCGGTCAGCGGGGCTGCGATGAGCCCCGCTGACAACGCTGCGCCGAGCGCTGACTTCCAAAGTTTTTGATGCATCCGCTCTGACTTTCATTGAGGAGTACCGGGTGGGTGGCCCGGCGGGTGCGTCCGTGATGGCTGGATCGGATTGGGCTGGCTTATGCGTGGCCGGATGGTTGTCCAGGCACATGACAACAGCACGGAATGAACGCAAGGTTGCTGGAGCGTGCATTCGGCGGGGCGTTCCCCAGCGGAGCGCCCCGCCGTCCGGCGCGGGAGTTTCCCCACACCCGTGCCGGAGATGCTGTTGGCGGGAGTGATGCTTGCCGGCACACCCAGGGTGTGCCGGCAGTCACAAACGATACCCGCCGGTAGCTTCAGGTCCAGGCGTTTGACGGGGCTTAATCCAAAGAATTTACGTTTCCGCAACACGGCGGGTCCGGGGAGCTTAAAGCAAAAAACCCCTGGCAGCCGGTGCCGGCTGCCAGGGGTTCCCTTGCGGAAGGTAAGAGATTCGAACTCTTGGTACGGGGTTACCGCACACTGGTTTTCAAGACCAGCTCCTTCGGCCGCTCGGACAACCTTCCTCAGCTAGTAGTGTTTCATAGGCACTTGCCTGCAACAAAACAGGCCACGGGCAGGAGCCCGGTGCACACTGGTTGCAGCCAGGATTTGAGTCAGGAACGGGAGAGGTCCATGAAAGCCGTCTACATTTCGGAACCCGGCGGCCCGGAAGTGCTGGAAGTCCGCGATGTGGATGCTCCGGTACCGGGCCAGGGCGAAGTGCTGATCGACGTGGTGGCTGCCGGCCTGAACCGGGCGGACGTCCAGCAGCGCCGGGGGTTCTACCCTCCGCCGCCCGGCGCCCCGGAGATTCCCGGGCTTGAAGTATCTGGCCGGATTGCGGGCTTTGGGCCGGGCGTCAGCAAACCCTTCTCAGTGGGGGACAAGGTAGTTGCCCTGCTGGCCGGCGGCGGTTATGCCCAGCAGGTGGCGGTTCCGGCCGAACAGGTGCTGCGGGTGCCCGAAGGGGTGGACCTGGTCACCGCGGCATCGCTGCCCGAGGTTGCGGCCACCGTCTACTCCAACCTGATCATGACGGCGCAGCTGCAGCCCGGTGAGACCGTCCTGATCCACGGCGCGACCGGCGGAATCGGCACCATGGCCATCCAGCTCGCCAAAGCGTTCGGCGCCAAAGTTGCCACCACTGCAGGCACCGAGGAAAAGGTCAGCACCGCCAAAGCCTTCCTGGGTGCGGACATCGCCATCAACTACAGGGAAGAGGACTTCCCGGACAGCCTGCGGCGCCAAAATGACGGCAGGGGCGCGGACGTCATCCTGGATGTGGTGGGTGCCAAATACCTCCAGCAAAACGTTGACGCGCTCGCCGACTATGGCCGGCTTGTCGTGATCGGCCTGCAGGGCGGCACCAAGGGGGAGCTGGACCTGGGGCTGCTGCTGAAGAAGCGGGCCGCCGTCGTGGCCACCGCGCTGCGGCCCAGGCCCGTGGCCGAGAAGGGTGCCATCATGACCGCCGTCCGCGACGCCGTCTGGCCGCTGGTGGCTGACGGCAGGATCCGGCCGCTGGTCGCCAAGACCTTCCCGCTGGACCAGGTGGCTGCCGCCCACCACTACTTCGACAGTGGTGACCACGTCGGCAAGGTCCTCCTCGTCATGTAAGCCAATGCATACCCGGTATTGCGCCGGAGGAATTTCGGCGTTAGGCTGCCTATACGCGGTATGCACGGGTCTTGGGGGCCCGTGCATGCCGGTAAAGACCAGCCCGGGGGAGCACAATGTCAATTCGCCACAGCCTCCTCGCCCTGCTGCAGGACCAGCCGCGCTACGGCTACCAGCTTCGGGTCGAGTTCGAGAACCGCACCGGAGCCACGTGGCCCCTGAACATCGGGCAGGTGTACACAACACTGGACCGGCTGGAACGCGACGCCCTGGTAGCCAAGGAAGGCGATGACGGCGAAGGGCACGTGGTCTACAGCATCACCCCCGCCGGCAAGGCCGAGGTCCGGAACTGGTTCGCCGCCCCCGTGGAGCGGAACAACCCGCCACGCAACGAGCTCGCCATCAAGCTGGCGCTCGCCGTCACCCTGCCCGGGGTGGATGTCCAGGCCATCATCCAGGCCCAGCGCGTCGCATCCATCAGGGCCCTCCAGGACTACACCAAGGCGCGGCGCGACACGGCGTCAAACCAGCGGGCAGCGGACACGGCGTGGCTCCTGGTGCTCGACTCGCTGATCTTCCAGACCGAAGCCGAGGTCCGTTGGCTCGACCTGTGCGAGGCCAGGATGGTCCAGCAGGCGCAGGCCGCCGCGGGCCCGGCACGGAAAACGTCCAACGGGGCCACCGAAGACGTCCCGCTCAACGCGGACAGCCGCCGGTGAGCGTGCAGGGGCCGCAGCAGGTCCTTGAACTCGCCGCGGTAGGCAGGACCTTCGGCGAAGGCGCGACGGCGGTCGCCGCACTCCGCGACGTCGACCTCACCGTTTCGGCGGGCGAGTTCGTCGCGGTCATGGGCCCGTCGGGCTCCGGCAAGTCCTCCCTGCTGGCCATCGCCGGCGGCCTGGACCGGCCGTCGTCGGGTGCCGTCTACGTGGAGTCCACGCCACTGGCCGGCCTGGGCCTGAACGAACTGGCCCGGCTGCGCCGCCGCGCCGTCGGATACGTTTTCCAGGACTTCAACCTGGTCCCCACGCTGACCGCCGCGGAAAACGTGGCGCTGCCGCTGGAACTGGATGGAGCATCCAGCAGGAAAGCGCACCGGCAGGCCGCGGACGCGCTGCGGCAGGTGGGCATCCCCGAACTGGCGGACCGCTTCATGGACCAGATGTCCGGCGGCCAGCAGCAG
This sequence comes from Arthrobacter sp. NQ7, assembly GCF_029581595.2. NCBI lineage: Bacteria > Bacillati > Actinomycetota > Actinomycetes > Micrococcales > Micrococcaceae > Arthrobacter > Arthrobacter sp. NQ7. Next base: position 75,221 of record NZ_JARFXU020000019.1, read on the forward strand.
CGCGTCGCCATCGCCCGGGCCATCGTGGGCCAGCGGCGGCTGATTTTGGCCGATGAACCCACCGGTGCGTTGGACTCGACAACAGGCCACGGGGTCATGGAGGTCCTGCGGGCCCGGGCAGACGCCGGAGCCGCGGTCATGCTCGTCACCCACGAAGCCAGGCACGCCGCATGGGCGGACCGCGTGGTCTTCCTTCGGGACGGGCGGATCATCGACCAGGCCGCCGCCATGCACGACCCCACCATGCTCCTCACCCAGGCCGGACTCTGATGCCGATGGACCTTGCTCCGGCCCGCACAAGCCGCCGGAGCAGCTATCGGGTTGCCCTGCGGCTGGCCCGCCGGGACATCGCCCGCCACAAGGCGCGGTCCCTCCTCATCATCCTGCTCATCATGGTGCCCGTGGCCGCGATGACGGGTGCCGCTACCCTCTACAAGAGCACACAGCCCACGCCAGCTGAGATCGTCAGCCGCGAACTGGGCAACACCCAGGCGAGGTTCAGTGTCCTGCCGGTGCCCAGTGCCGACTCCCTCCAGGACCCGCTCAATGACGGCGTGGTCGCCTCCAGCACCGGACGTTTCGACCCGCAATTCCAGCGGACCGACCCGCTGGACGCCCTTCCCGCAGGCTACGACGTCCTCCCGCAGCGCCTGCTCCAGCTGACCACCGGCGTGGGGGAGGCACTGGTTTCACTGCAGGGCCGCGAGGTGGACGCCCTCAACCCGGCCTTCGCCGGCAAGTTCAGCCTCCTGGCCGGGAGGGCCCCGCGCGACGGCTCGGAGGTGCTCGTTTCGCCCGGGCTGATGACGCGTTTCCACCTCACCTTCGGGCAGGAATTGACGACGTCGGCAGGCACCTTTGTCCCGGTGGGAACCATCCGCGACGCCGGCGTGTCGGACGGCAACAGCTTCCTGTACCTGCAGGCACACCAGGTACCTGCCGGGCTTTCCCAGGGACCGCTGACCCGCCAGTCCGTGACCTATTACCTGGTGGGTCCCGAACCGGTCACTTGGCCGCAGGTCAGGGAGGCGAACAGTAAGGGTGTGGGCGTGCTGTCCCGGAGCGTGGTACTGGACCCTCCTTCCCGCGCCGAACGCACCGTCCCGGGTTCCCTGCCCAGGGATGAATCGACGGAAGCGCTGGCGGTGTATGCCGGCTTCGGCCTGATCGGTGCCCTGGCGCTGTTGGAGGTGGGCCTGCTGGCCGGTGCTGCCTTCGCCGTCGGCGCCAAGCGGCAGGTGCGTGAGCTGGCCCTGCTGGCATCCTCGGGCGCGGAAGGTCCCACCATCCGCGCCGTTGTCACTGCAGGGGGACTTTGGCTTGGCGGCGTTGCCGTTGCCGCCGGAGCCGTGGTGGGGCTGGGAGCCGCCGCCGTCGTCGTCCACGTGGTCCGGTTGAACGGCTCCGCCCGGCTGGCAGGCCTGCATCCGGATGTCCTCCTGACAACCGCTGCCATGGCCATGGGACTGGCATCCTGCATCATCGCGGCGATGGTGCCTGCCCGCCAGGTGTCCCGGCAGGCGGTGCTGGGTGCGCTCAAGGCAGGACGGTCTCCCGTGCCGAAGACCAGGCGGGCCACCCTGACCGGGACCGTTGTGCTGGGGCTGGCCGCGGCGCTGTTGGCCGCGGGTTGGCTCGTGGGACGGTCCACCAACGATCCGGACCGGAGGGCGGACCAGCTGCCGTTGGTGGTCACGATGCTCATCCTGGGCGCGGTGCTGGCCGTTGCCGGCCTGGTGCTGCTGACCGGCTGGCTGGTTCTCCGTCTCACGTCCGGCACGCAGTGGATGCCGCTGTCCCTTCGGATGGCCGCCCGGGATTCGGCGAGGAACCGCGGCCGCAGCGTGCCCGCCGTCGCCGCTGTACTCGCCGCCGCCACGCTCGCAAGCGCCGCCCTGGTTCTCTCTGCCAGCCAGCAGGCGGGGCAGCGCACGTCGCATTACTGGGCTGCCCTGGAAAACCAGGCATACCTGCCGCTGGTGGTGGACCCGCCCGCGTCTGCGGATGGCAGCAGGAAGCCGACAGTCCGGGTGGATGCCGGCAGGCTCTCCACCGCGGTGGCAGATGCCCTGGGCACTGTCGACTCGACCCAGGTCATTACGGCACCGGAGAGCCTGCGCAACTGCCCGGAGGGCCCGGCTGATCCAGGGCTGCCGGCACGGACGGACACGTCGAACTGCCTGCAGTTTTCGCTTGCCAGGCCGCACGCCAACGAATGCCCGGTGACCGCACGGGGAAGGCTGCTGGACCCGGGTGACTGGCGGTGCCGGGGTTCCATGGCCAACGACCAACCGTCAGGCCGGGCCATCCTTGTGGGCGGCCGCGAGGACATCCGTGCAGTGCTCGGCCGCGACGCCACTGCCGAAGCGCTGGCGGTGCTGGATGCCGGCGGGATGGTGGTGACCAACCCGGTGTTCGTCAGTGAGGGGCGCGTCCTGCTTGAGGCAAAGGACGTGCGGAGCCAGGTCCCTGTACCCTCCGGGGCCGGCACCGTGCCCTCGACCGTCAGAAGCGACTCACTGGCCGCCGCAGTGCTGGAACCGGCAGTCCCGGTGCCTTACTACGGTGTCGTCTCACCGGAAACCGCCGAACGCCTGGACCTCCGGGCGGCCCCGGCCGGACTGCTCGTGCAGCTCTCGGCCTACCCCTCTGAGGCCGAGGCGGATGCGGCCTCAGCCGCGGCCGCATCCGTCTACGGGCAGCCCGGCATGCCCTTCCAGGCGGAACCGGGCATTTCGCAGGCAAGCCAGTGGATCACCTGGTCCATCGTCGCGGCAGCTGCGCTGGTCACCTTCAGCGCGGCGGGCATTACGACTGGACTGTCCATGGCAGACGCCCGGAAGGACCACGCAGTCCTGGCCGGCGTCGGCGCCCCGCCACGGCTCCGCAAGGCCCTTGCCGGCTCGCAGGGGCTGTTCACCAGCGGTGTGGGGGCCGTTCTGGGATCGCTGGCGGGATCTGTGCCGGCGGTTCTGCTGGTCCTTTCCACGGAGATGCGGGCAGCCCTTGAGGTTCCCTGGCTGCACTTGTCCGCGCTCATGCTGGCCGTACCCCTGGCGGCGGCCGCACTTGCCTGGGCTTTCACCCGTTCCCGGCTGCCGTTGTTGGGGCGCAGTTTGGCACAGGGCCATTAGGTCAAAGTATTGGGTCTTTTTGATCACCGGCATCGGGCCTACGGTAGGGGCAGGAGCCGCCCGTCCGGGTGGTGGAACTTACGGAGGAACTTCATGACGACCCATGTTGCCGACTGCAGTGTCACCCGTTGTTCGTTCAACGACCACGAAGGGTGTACCGCCCACGCCATCACGGTTGGGGGCAGCCAGGACCACGCATCCTGCGCCACGTTCATCGAAACCGGCATCCACGGCGGCCTGCCCAAGGTCCTCGCCGACGTGGGAGCGTGCCAGCGCGCCGAGTGCGTCCACAACGACCACCTGATGTGCAACGCCCCCGAGGTGCATGTGGGCCCAGGCGCCGACAACGCCGACTGCCTCACCTACGCCCACGCCTGACCTTCCCGCCCAGCCGGGCCAAGGCCCCCGTCCGGAGCGCCGGACGGGGGCCTTCGCTGTGCCGCCGCCCGCCGTCGACCACCCGTTCCCTCTCATTCATCGCCGGACTGCCGCCGCTCACCGCACAGCCCGGCGGCACGCCGCGGCCAGCCGTTCCGGGCGGGACGGGCGTTGGTAGGGTGCCCAATAGCAAAAGCGGGAAACTCTCAAGGAGGAGACATGGCCGGAGCGCCTGACCAGCGGAAGAACGGAACCCGGGCGGAGGGCGGGCTGGCTACGGACCCGGACCTTCCGCCGCCGGCCGTGGATGAGGCGAGGCTGGAGGCGGAGGACCGTCGATGGACTCCGGGAAAGATCGCGCTCTGGGCTGCCATTGCCCTGCTCGGCGGAGCCGCGTGGTTCATGCTGGCGATTGTCCGCGGCGAGACCGTCAATGCCATCTGGTTCGTCTTCGCTTCCGTGTGCACGTACCTGATCGGGTACCGCTTCTACTCCAAGGTCATCGAGCGGTACATCACCAGGCCTGACGACCGCCGGGCCACCCCTGCCGAATACAAGGCAGACGGCAAGGACTACGTCCGCACCGACCGCAACGTCCTGTTCGGGCACCACTTCGCCGCCATCGCCGGTGCCGGGCCGCTGGTGGGCCCGATCATCGCGGCCCAGATGGGGTACCTGCCCGGCACCATCTGGATCATTCTTGGCGTCGTCCTCGCCGGCGCCGTCCAGGACTACCTGGTCATGTTCTTCTCCATGCGCCGCGGCGGGCGGTCCCTCGGCCAGATGGCCCGCGAGGAACTCGGCGTCATCGGCGGCACTGCAGCGCTCATCGCCACCCTGCTCATCATGGTGATCATCGTGGCCATCCTGGCCCTCGTCGTCGTCAATGCCCTCGGCGAAAGCCCGTGGGGCGTGTTCTCCGTGGGCATGACCATCCCGATTGCCCTCTTTATGGGCGTCTACCTCCGCTACCTTCGCCCCGGCAAGGTCATGGAGGTCTCGATCATCGGCTTCGTCCTGCTGATGGCGGCCATCATCGGCGGCGGCCTGGTGGCGCAGACCGAATGGGGCGCCTCGGTGTTCCACCTGGACAAGGTGACCATCGCCTGGGGCCTCCTCATCTACGGCTTCATCGCGGCCATCCTTCCCGTGTGGCTGCTCCTGGCCCCGCGCGACTACCTCTCCACGTTCATGAAGATCGGCGTGATCGTGATGCTCGCGCTGGCCATCATCGTGGTCCGGCCCGAGGTCAGCGTGCCGGCCTTCAGCGAATTCGCCAGCCGCGAGAACGGGCCGGTGCTGTCCGGCGCCCTGTTCCCGTTCCTGTTTGTCACCATTGCCTGTGGTGCACTGTCCGGTTTCCACGCCCTGATTTCCTCCGGCACCACCCCCAAGCTGGTGGAGAAGGAACGGCAGACCCGCTACATCGGCTACGGCGGCATGCTGATGGAATCATTCGTGGCCATCATGGCGCTGGTGGCAGCCATCTCGATTGACCGCGGCCTCTACTTCGCCATGAACGCACCTGCAGCCCTGACCGGCGGGACAGTGGAAACGGCCGCAACCTGGGTCAACAGCCTGGGCCTGAGCGGTGTCAACATCACGCCGGGCCTGCTGAGCGAAACGGCAGCCAACGTTGGGGAGCAGAGCATCGTCTCCCGCACCGGCGGCGCACCCACGCTGGCCGTGGGGCTGGCGCACATCATGCAGCAGTTCATCGGCGGGACGGCCATGATGGCGTTCTGGTACCACTTTGCCATCATGTTCGAGGCACTCTTCATCCTCACCGCCGTTGATGCCGGCACGCGCGTTGCCCGGTTCATGCTGCAGGACTCGATCGGCAACTTCGTCCCCAAGTTCAAGGAAGCCTCCTGGCGTCCGGGAGCCTGGCTCTGCACCGCCATCATGGTGGCAGCCTGGGGCGCCGTGCTGCTGATGGGCGTCACCGATCCGCTCGGCGGCATCAACACCCTGTTCCCGCTGTTCGGTATCGCCAACCAGTTGCTGGCAGCAATCGCGCTGGCTGTATGCCTGGCGATCGTGGCCAAGCGCGGCACCTTCAAGTACCTCTGGATCGTTGCCCTGCCGCTGGCCTTCGCCGCCGTGGTGACCATCACGGCCAGCTTCCAGAAGATCTTCTCGCCCGTCCCCGCCGTGGGGTACTTCGCCAACAACGCCGCTTTCAGCAAGGCCCTGGCCGACGGTAAGAAGGAGTTTGGCACCGCCAAGACCGTGGCCGCGATGGAAGCCGTGGTCCGCAACACCGCCATCCAGGGCTGGCTTTCCGTGATTTTCGTGGTGCTCACCATCATCGTGATAGCGACGGCGTTGCTCGCCACCGTCAAGGCGTTCCGGGACAGGGCAGCCGGGACGCCCACCACCGACAACGAGGACCCGGCCGTTACGTCGCGCGTCTTTGCTCCTGCCGGACTGGTCCCGACGACTGCCGAACGCGAACTGGCCGCCAAGTGGGCGAACGTGCCCGCCGATGCCCGCCTGGAACGGGCGGGGCACTGATGGGCGCAGGCATCGCCGCGGTTGCCAATGGCTTCCGCGGCGTTGCCCGCTACCTGGGCAGGGTCATGGGCGCGGACGCCTACGCCAAATACCTTGAGCACCACCGCGCGGCCGGCCACGCCGAACCGCCCCTGACGGAGCGCGAGTTCTGGCGGGACCGCACCGACCGGCAGGACCGGAACCCGCAGGGCAGGTGCTGTTGATTGAGCCGGCAGCGGACAAAGCGTCAGAGGGGTTCACGGAGTGGCCCGGGGCCTGATTGCGCATGAGAGTATGAACGCATGAGCGATCCGAATGACACTCAAGCAGCCGAGGACCTCCCGGTAGAAGGCACCCCCGTTGATGACAGCCAGTCTCCCCTCCAGGCCTCGCCGGACGCGGACGGAAGGCCGCAGCGCAGCAGCCTGCACGACCTGGTTGACGAGCCGGCCAAAGTAATGCGGATCGGCACCATGATCAGGCAGCTGCTGGAAGAGGTGAAGTCAGCGCCCCTGGACGAAGCCGCAAGGGGCCGGCTGGCAGCCATCCACAAGCGCTCCATCAAGGAGCTGGAGGACGGCCTTGCACCCGAGCTGGTGGCTGAACTGGACCGGATCAACCTGCCGTTCTCCGACAACGCCACGCCCTCCGATGCCGAACTCCGGATTGCGCAGGCCCAGCTGGTGGGCTGGCTGGAAGGCCTGTTCCACGGCATCCAGACGGCCATCGCAGCGCAGAACGCGGCCCGGGAGCATGCGGCCGCACAGCTGCAGCTGCGCCAGCTGCCGCCGGGCACCATGATCGCTCCCGGCGTCGTCATTGGTGAAAACGGCGAGCCGCAGCGCGCCCCCGCCGGAGGACGGCAGCCCGCACCCGCCCGGCCCGCACAGCGCGACGACCCGGACCATGGTCCCGGGCAGTACCTTTAGGCTTCGCTTGGGGTTTTTCAGCGCGGCCAGGCAGGAGCGCAGGGATGATGCGGAACTGGGCAAGGGGTTGTGGCGCCGCGCCCACGACCGCTTCCACCGGGGACTGGACCGCTTCCACCAGGTGCTGGAGGGCGTTGAGGATGACCAGCTGTACGCAGAGCTGGTGGATATAGCCAATGAACTCGCTGCACTCCTGCAGCGGGTCCGGGCGGTGTGCATGGAGGCGCAGCGCCGCGCGCCCAGCGATGGGCTGGACATACCGGCCGCCCTGGCGGATGTCCATCGGTCGCTGTCCAAGGCCGGGAATTCGTTGGCCACCACGGCTGAGGCCGCGGCAATGCTGCGGCTCGCCGTGGGGCCGGTTCCGGTGGGTGCCGCGTCGGTGCGGCGCCGTGCCGAGGCCGTCTTCCAACAGGTGGACGACGCCGAGCGGCAGCTTCGCGGGGACTAGCCCGGGCTGGCGGTGCGGAAATTATTCCCGGTTTGGCAGCGGAATGTCAGGTTAAGCGTGTGGCTGACAGCCCCCGGAATGGGGGCCTTTGGTCCGCGGCTTTTGGCAGGATGAAACCATGACTTCTTCACCTACCCTGACTTTCAACGACGGAAACACGATCCCCCAGCTCGGCTACGGAGTGTGGCAGGTTGAGGACGACGTGGCTGAAAAGGTTGTCCGCCAGGCATTCGAGGCAGGCTTCCGCCACATTGACACGGCAAAGATCTACGGCAATGAGGCCGGCGTGGGCCGCGCCATCGCCAGCTCCGGTCTCTCCCCGGAACAGATCTTCATTACCACCAAGCTGTGGAACGCGGACCAGGGCTATGAGTCCACGCTCGCTGCGTTTGAGGAGTCGATGGACCGCCTCGGCCTTGAGACCCTGGACCTGTACCTGATCCACTGGATGCAGCCCAAGCAGGACAAGTACGTCGACACCTGGAAGGCGCTGATCGAGCTCCAGAAGCGCGGCCGGGTGAAGTCCATTGGTGTTTCCAACTTCACGGCCGAGGGCCTGCAGCGGCTGATCGACGAAACGGGCGTGGTTCCGGCGATCCACCAGATCGAGCTGCACCCCTACTTCAGCCAGCGTGAACTGCGTGAGTTTGGCGCAGCCAAGGGCATCCTGACCCAGGCCTGGTCCCCGCTGGGCCAGGGCGGCGAGCTGCTGCAGGACCCCACTGTGGCTTCCATTGCCGCGAAGCACCAGGCAACGGCCGCCCAGGTGGTCATTGCCTGGCACCTCGCGATCGGCAACGTGGTGATCCCGAAGTCCGTGACCGAGTCACGCATCAAGGAGAACTTCGCAGCGCTCGAGGTGTCCCTGGATGCCCAGGACGTTGAAGCCATCAACGGCCTTGATCGGACGGCCAGTGGCGAAGGCCGGATCGGACCGGACCCCGCAGTCTCCGACTTCGCCTAATTCCCTGCAGCGGCGCCGGCCACCCATGCCGGCGCTCCGCAGCAGTAACGTCAGCCCGCGCTGCCGGCAACCGCCAGGCAGCGCGGGCCGACGCAGTTAAGCGCCAGGTCCGTCCCCAAACCCCTTCGGAGGCCGGTCATGCCGCGATCTGGACCTGTTCAACCGTGACAGCGTCCACCACGGCCCAGTTGTCTTCCCCGTGGCAGTGCCGGCAGGCAAAGCGTTCGGCTTCCTCAAGTGTTTCGAAGACCTCGGACCGTGCCCGGCCGCAGTCGGCGTCGAAGTACGTAACGTGAAATTCCTGTACAGCGTGGTTTTCCATAAATCCAGTGTGCAACCGGGGTCTGACATTCTCTGGAACGGGCGCCGCGTGTTGTCCCGGAGGGCATCCCGGGGCGCTGGCCGCGCCCGCTCCTGGCTGCAGGCCGGCGGCAGGCTAACGGCCCATCACTTCCTGCGTGGGACCAGCTCCGCCCCGCACCTTACCCGTCAGGGCGGCCAGTCCCAGCATGGCGAGTCCCGTCCAAACGAGCGTTCCGCTCCAGACCTCGGGCGGGAAGCTGAGTGCGCCGTCGCGCAGGGCAACGCCGCCGAAATACGGCGCCCAGAACACCACCGGGGAGAGGCCGGCCGCGGCCATGAGCCGTCCCGGGCGGTCGGGGGCCGGCCGGAGCGCCGCCCAGACCGCGCCCACCAGGACCGACCCGACCAGCGCCACGGGCACGAGCCAGGCGTCCCGCAGTGCGACCATGAGCTGCATGGCCACGGACGGAACCAACACCATGGCAGCGGGCACGGCGGGATGCAGGCGCCATCGAAGGGCAGGCAGAAGGACAGGGACGAACAGCGCAAACGTCGAGACGAAGAAGGACGCCAGGGAAACCATGATGCCGGACGACGTCGCCGCCACCACCGCGGGCTGCGTCCCGCCTGCGCCGGCATAGGTCTGCACCAGTCCGTGCCGGGCAAAGACGGCATATTCCTGCAGGATGAACGCTGCAACCATCCCGGCAAGCATGGCGCTTCCGAAGGCAGGAACCAGCTGCGGCCATCGCCGCCCGGACGCCTGCCATGCAGCCGAGAACGGTGCACCCAGGATGAGGAAGCCACCCGTGGCCAGGCCAAGATGGGACGGGCTGAACAGCGCGTTGATGTTCTGCTCGATGCCGAACACCGTATGCCAGGCGAAGTCGCCCAGACCCGAGGCCAGGAAAAGTCCCACACCGGCCGCGGCAGCGCCATAACCGGAAGGAACGGCCTGCACCCACCGCGTGCCAGGGACATGGCGGCGCCAGGCCAGCGCGGCAATCCACAGCGCGCAGGCCGCAAAGCCCGAGTAGAGGACCGCGTGCCAGGGAGTGAAGAACGTCTCCACATCACGGAGGTTGTTGTGCGCCCACCCGTCGACATATGTCCCCGTGAGCAGCCATACTCCGGCGGCGAGGGTGACGGTGTCTTCAACGGCAGTGGTGGGACGGTGGGCCGACACCGGAGGAACGGCAAAGGCGTGGGCTGCTGCGGCATCCATAGCTCCACAGTAGGTCGGGCCGAACCGTGGTGCGAGGGGATTTTCAGCCGCGGCTGCAGCGGTTACCGGTTGCCCAGCCGGAGTACTCGTTCCTGGGCCAGCACGGCGGCGCGGCGCGCTTTGTCTGCCGCCCGGGCTGCCTGTTTTGCCTCGGCCGACGTCGCGGCAAGCTGCCTGCGGGTGCGCTCCAGGCCTGCCTCCGCGGCTTTGAGCCGGTTCCGGAGCTCCGTTGTTTCCTGCTGCAGCCCGGCCACCTGGCTTCGGGCCTGTTCCTCCTGGTCCTGTAGTTCAGCTGCCCGGCGTGAAGCTTCCTCTTCGGCGGCCTGCGCCTCGCCGAGGGCTGCCCTGGCCCTTTCGAGTGCGGGCGGCGACGCGGGCCGGGGAGTCTGCCGGACCGCTTCAAGGCGGGGCCTGGCAGGCTCCGGCGTGGCGCGCTCCGCCACCGGGGGAATGGGCTGGGAGGTGCGCTCCGCCGTCGCCCGCTTCTTCACAGGTGCAGCCTTTGCCGCCGTGGCTTTTGATGCCGGTGCCTGTGGTGCGGGTCTGGGAGGTGCCGGGGGGAGCAGCCCGGGAAGGGCGACCGCGCCGTCAAGGTCCACCTCATTGACGCCGTCGGCGGACAGGACCTTCAGCAGCCGCCCGCTTTCAACGGCCCGCGCCGCACCTTCATCCGCCGTCAGCGCCCTGAGCGTCTCCTCAACATCGGCGGCCATAGCCTCGCTGATGGGGCGGCCCTGTTCCCGCGCAACAGAACGGGCTGTATCCACGGCGTCCGCCAGCATGCCCCGGCGCTCGCGGCCCAGTTCGCGCAGGGCACCGGCATCGAGGGAGTCCTGCGCTGTGCGCATCCGGGCCCCGAGGGCACCCAGACCGGCCAGCACCTCCGGACGGTGCCGGGCAAGCATGTTGACGGCCCAGGCGGCGACGGAGGGCTTGGGCAGGCCACGGACCGCTGCTGCCAGATCCTTGTCCTGCCCTGCCACCTCCTTGGCTGCAGCCGCCCGGGCCGCAACGAAATCGTCCAGCGCCCCGGCATACAGCCTGTCTGCCACCTCCGCCAGGGCTTCGTCATCCATGCGGCCATCTTAGATGCGGCCGGGCACAGCCAGTTGCCGGTTTCGCGCCCGCCGCACCCTGTTACTCATGCGCCGGGAGGGGTAAGTTGCTCGAATGGACGATTCATACCAGGTCATCGTGGTTGGCGGCGGTTTTGCCGGAAAGGCGGCGGCTGAGGAGCTGGGCCGCAAAGGCGTCCGGGTATTGCTGCTGGACGCGAACAACTACCAGCAGTTCCAGCCGCTCCTGTACCAGGTGGCGGCGTCACAGATCGGAGTTTCCGCGGTCACGCGGCCGCTCCGGTCGGAGTTCCGCAAAATCAACAACGTCCGCGTCCTGACGGCCGAAGTGACGGCCATCGACGCGGCAAACCGCACCGTCACCACCGCCGACGGGTCCAGGTACCAAGCCCGGTTCCTGGTCATCGCCACCGGCGCGGTGCCGAACTTCTTCAACACCCCCGGCGCGGACGAGCACGCCTACCCGTTGTACTCGGTGGCCGACGCCACGCGGCTCAGCGCTGCCATTACCGCCGTCCTGGACGAGGCTGACCGCGAGCCGTCCATGGGGGCTGATGTCATTGTGGTGGGCGGTGGTCCCACGGGTGTGGAGACTGCAGGCGCCCTGGCCGAGAACGTCAAATACCTGGTCCCCAAGTATTTCTCGCCGGGCATGGCCAGCCGCTGCCATGTCCATTTGGTGGACATGGTTCCGAATGTCCTGGCCGCCTTTTCGGAGAAGTCCCAGGCCTACGCGCGGGACCGCCTGACCAAACTGGGCGTTCAGCTGCACATGGGCCAGCCCGTTGCGGAGGTCAGCCCTGATGGCGTGACCCTCAAGGATGGCACGGCCATCCCGGGCCGGATCGTAGTCTGGGCCGGCGGCCTGCAGGCGGGGCGGATTATCACCGATTCGGGTTTGAAGCAGGGCAGGGGCGGCAGGGTGGACGTTGAGGCCGACCTGACCGCTCCGGGTTTTGACGGCGTCTACGTGCTGGGGGACTCAGCGAACATTACCGACGCCGCCGGGAACAAACTGCCCCAGCTCGGGTCAGTGGCCCAGCAATCGGGCAAGTGGGCGGCCCGGAACATCCATGCGGACCTTACCGGCGGTGTCCGTGAGCCGTTCAAGTACTGGGACAAGGGGTACATGGCGATGGTGGGGCGGGGCGCCGCCGTCGCGGAGCTGGGACGCCGGCGCCTGCAACTGCAGGGGCCCCTGGCCTTCGTTTCCTGGCTGGCGGTCCACCTTGCCCTGCTGCCCGGTTTCCAGCAAAAGGTCAGGGCGCTGTTCTCCTGGGCCAACGGCTACATCACCCACAGCCCGGCGCAGGTGGTGGTGGGCAGGCCGTACTAGCCGCGACACCTGCGGCGGGCCGGCCGGTGATGGCCTGGACCGCCGTCGCGCTAGGTCTTTTGGAAGCCCACCAGGTGGCCTGCCACGGCCCAGTCGGATGCTTCGTAACGGGCGGCGTCGTCCGGCCCAACCACCATGTGCAGGTATGCGGCGCCGTGGAGGAAGGCCTCTTCGGCCATGGCCGCGAACAGTGCCCGTTCGAACGGCCCGCCCTCCGGGCCATCGGGGAGTTCCGTGATGGCGACCGCCGCGAAGTCATCCCTGACCTGGATGCGGCCCCTCGCCACGGGGCGGTCGAAGACGGTGATTTCGACGGCGTCGTAGGTCTCCATGGGTGCCAGGGCCACCTGGGAGTTATCCGGCAGCTGCACTCCTGTATCCAGTTCCGCCGTCGGGGCCTGGAGCAGGACCCTCAGGGACGTCTGGGCAAGATCCGCCGGGGCCTCCGCGGCGCCGGCGTCCGCGCACACCAGGGTGAGGCGCGCCTCCGGCAGGCCTGCCACCGTGGCGGCAATCTGGTCGACACCGGGGCCCGGCCAGGGCACAACGTACTCCTGCCCTTCGCCTGCGTTACCCGTACCGTTTCCAAGCACGAAGGCCGTCCCCTCACGTTCAACTGGGCGCTCCTGGAGGTCGGCCCATGCGGGAACCCAGCCGGTTGCGGGAATGGCGGACTGGTCGGCCATGGCGGGTTCCTAACGTTGGGCAGCGGGTGGATGTGCGGGCGGGCGGAACATCAGGGCAGGTGGGTGAAGGATATTCCGGCCGCCAGCAGCTTGTCGACGGCCAGCCGGACACCTTCCGCCGTCCCGCCGTTCGGGTGGTTGCCGTGGCAGATCACCACATCCCCGGGGCGCGCCTTTCCCACCTCGTTGGCAACGACGGCGGCTGGATAGGTTGCGCCGCCGTCGCCATTGATGCTGAAGCCGGCGGGCGCCACGCCCAGTGCGCCCAGGATGTCCACCGCAACGTCGTCCATGTACGCGGTCCCGGGACGGAAGTATCGGGGACGCCGGCCGGTGATGCCGGCCAGCACCTGGTCATTGGACATGATCTCGTCGTAGACTTCCGCGGCGTTCCTGGTCCCGGGGATGCCGTAGGCCGTATTGCCGGTGGTGGACAACGGTTTATGGGACGTGCCGTGGTTGGCGAGTTCAAAGAGCGGGTCGGCTGCGAGGTGCCTGGCCATGGCGGGGTTTGCCGTGATCCAGCGGGAATTGAGGAACAGGGTGGCGGGGATGTGCCGCTGGCGCAGGACGTCGAGCAGCGCCTGGTCATAGGCACTGCCGCCCGGACCGCCGCAGAAGTCGAAGGTGAGGGCGATCGCCCGTGAGGCAGGGGGCAGGTGCGTCAGGACGCCGGGAGCGGCGAGTCCCCAGTACCTGGGCTGATGCTTTCCAAAGGTGTCGGTGATGAGGGTACGTGAAGGCACGGTTACCGCCGGCGTCCCCGATGCTGCGGCGTCCCCGTCCCGGGCGGAGTCCAGAATGGGCGAGGAAGTGCCGCCTGGCCCATCGGCTGGCCCGCCGGGCGCGTCGGAGGCCTCGGAGGCCCGCTTCAGATGCGGCTCCAGGTCCGGTACGGCGGCCGACAACGTCAATACGGCGGCCAAAAGGACACTCCTGCGGCCGGGACCTTTCCCGTCCCGGTTCAGATGGCGGGGGGCATTCACATCGGGTACAGGCTGCAGCGCGCCGGCGCGCGGGTCATCAGCCTGAACATGGGGGGTCATGCCGTGAGGATACCGCGGCAGCCTTGCAATTGCCTGAACCTCAGGTTAAGCGGAGCGGCGGGCGCCCGCCTGAAAGCAGCTGGCTTTTATCCCACGTGGATGCCGGGACGGCGCCGCGGCTCGGGCTCGTTTTCCCGGATGATTTCACGGACCACTGGGGGAGTATCGCCCTGGCCCAGGAGCAGATACCGCATCAAGTGTGCCAGCGGGTTGCCCTCGGACCATTCGAAGTAGGCGTGCGGGATGACGCCGGTGGCATCGCGCAGCGCCAGCAGGATGGCGGCGATGGCGTTCGGGGCAGCCGGGCTCTGGGCGCGCAGGACACGGTGGCCCCCCACGTCCACACCGTTGACCGTCAGGACTTTGCTGAAGCCCGAGGGATCGATGACATCGATCTCGAGGAAAATGACGTCGGCACTCCAAGGGGTCGGGTTGCTGTCCTCCTGGTCCGCCGCTTTTTGGTCGTACTCGGCGACGTCACGTGCCTGCGGTTTGTTAGCGACCAGGGTCAGGCGGCCGTCAAAGTCCAGGGAGTCCTTGATGAACCGGCGTGCGGTGGGGTCAAACTCTATCCGGTCCACACGGAGCTCCGTAGTGCGGGTAACGCGGGAGACGAGGGAAACGGTGACGATGCCGAGGATGAAGAATGCAGAAATCGTGATGCCATCGGGCTTCTCGATCACGTTGGCGGCAAGGGCGTACAACATCACCAACGTCAGGACGGTGAAGCCGACCGCCCGTGCCTGCTGTTTCCTCCGGATCGTGGAAATGGTCACGGCGATGGCACCGGAGACCATCATGACCAGGATTCCCGTGGCATACGCCCCGGCCTGGGCGTTGACATTGGCCTTGAAACCGATCGTGATGAGGACGCTGACTGTGGTGTAAACCAGGACGACAGGCCGGACGGCACGCGACCATTCGGGAGCCATCCCGTAGGACGGCAGGTACCGGGGAACGATGTTGATCAGTCCGGCCATGGCGGAGGCGCCGGCGAACCACAGGATGAGGATGCTGCTGATGTCATAAACCGAACCGAAGACGCTCCCCAGGCGTTCGTGGGCCAGGTACGCGAGTGCCCGTCCGTTGGCTGCCCCTCCTTCCTGGAACGCCTCCGGAGGGATCAGTATTGTCGTGACAACGCTGCTGCCGATGAGGTACACGCTCATGATGAGTGCGGCGGTGGTCAGCAGACGGCGGGTGTTCTTGATCCTGTTGCTGAGCTTTTCCTCGGCAGTTGCGCCGGAGGACGCTACCAACGGCATCATGCTGACCCCGGTTTCGAATCCCGACAGGCCGAGTACCAGCAAGGGAAACGCCACCAGCGCCGGGCCGGCGACGCTGGCAGGGCCGGCGCCCTGGGCGGCGAGTTTGGTAGCCCAATCAGTGAAGCTTTCCGGCCTGGACAGGATGTCCATGATCCCGACGCCGATGGTCACGGCGTTCAGCAGCAGGAAGACAGCCACCAGGGGAATGGCGACAGCCACGGCTTCGGAGAACCCGAGCAGGAAGACGCCGCCAAGGATCAGCAGGAGAACCACCGTGATGGGCACTGCCTGCCCCTCAAGGAATGGAGGCAGGAAGGGATTCTCCAGCAGGTGGACGGTGGCGTCGGCGGCGGACAGGGTGATGGTGATGATCCACGAGGTCGCGACAAACCCCAGCAGCACCAGGACGAATACCTTCCCGCGCCAGAACGGCAACAACTTTTCGAGCATTGCCACGGACCCTTGGCCATGCGGGCTCTCGAATGCCACCCGCCGGTACATGGGCAGCATGCCAAGGAGCGTCAGGGCAACGATGAGCAGGGTTGCCAGCGGCGAGAGCGCTCCGGCCGCCAGCGCGGCAATTCCCGGGAGGTAGGACAGCGTGGAAAAGTAGTCCACCCCCGTCAGGCACATCACCTTCCACCAGCTCTGCTGGCCCTCTTCGTGCTCCGGCGCTTCAAGGCCTTCCGGCTGGTGGACACGGTTCTCCAGCAGCCAATGGACCAGTGGATTGCGCGGGCGTGCGGCCTGGGAGGGCCGCGGGACACTCTCCGGCACGGAGTGCTGGGTCGACGCAGTCACGATCATCCCCTCTGTTGGTCCGGACACCACCGGCTCCCTGGTCGGAAGGCCCCTGTTGGTAACCCGGGAGCGTAGCACCGGCCGTGTGCGGGTCAAGGGCAGGCGCAGCGATCTTGACGCTTTCTTAACGGGCTCCTTCCGCCATGAGGTAATCGACCAGGTTCGGCGGCCGGTACGTTGGGTCTGCCTGGTGCCGTTCCATGGCTGACGGGGCTACACGTTCATGGCCCGGATCAGTAGTGCCTATGGGCCGGACGTAGGTCGGAAGGAGCCGCCATAATCCGGTACGCGATTCCTGGATGGCGCCCAGGTACGGGCTGCCCGCATCTGCGGGACTTCCCTGCAGCGCCTCCGGACGGAAGGCAAGACCGCAGCTCTGTGCGCGGTCAACGATCCACTTCAGGGGTATATCGGAAAGCTCGCTGCTCCTGTTTCCACCGCCAACATCGCCGTGGGTTCCGGTAAACCACACCTGTTCCAGTCTTTGGCTGCCGGCGCCGGACTGCTGATGCCAGAGGGCCGGCAGGAAGGGCCGGCGTTTCTCGTCAATTGCCAGCGCCTGGAAAGCATTGTCAACGGTGGTGGACAAATCCACGTCATGGAACGCCCATCGGCGGTTCCACCTGTCGACGAGCGGCACCCCGGTAAGGGGGATGCCCAGGGCTCCCACTGTGTCCCAGACCGCGATGCACTTAATCCGGGCTTCGTAGGAGAACGACCTGCGGAAAAGGATGGCTTCGATGGAGCGCGGGTGTGCGGTGGCGGTCCGGTCCATGTAGAGGGAGTACGCCTCGTTCAGCCGGTTACGGAAGCGCCGCCGGAGGACCCCGGCGTTCCTGATCAGGCCGGCTGTGCTTCGCGCCGTGTAGGCTCCACGGCTAAAACCGAAAAGGAACAACTCGTCGCCGGGTTGGTAGTTCCCCACGATGAAGCGGTATGCCGCGATGACGTCGTGGGAGAGACCCGCTCCGAAGGCGCCCCCACCCAGCCGGTTCCGAGGTCCGGAGCCAATGCCCCGGTGGTAGAAAACCCGCTGTTCAAGATCAGTGCCCGCCTGGTCCCGGCCTGCTGCATCGATGGCCAGGGCCAGTTTCGTGACGTTTGTGGGACGGGGCTGTCCATCTTCGGTTTGGTCCGGTGTTGCCCAGGTCCCGTCGCAGCAGACAACGATTCGCTTGGCCATCCCGACTTCCCTGGAACCGGTTGGTGAAGTTGAAAGCTCCACCACTTTTCTGGATTTCCATTTGGGTATACACCCGGAAACAGGTGGCGTCTACGGCCCGTTCAGCCGCTTAGCCCAGAACGTCGGCACTGGTGGTGGCAAACGAACCGTCGTCCCGTTCCCCGGGGCTCAGGCAGGAAGAGGGCGCGCCCCGTTCGCTGGGCGCGCCCTTTCCCTGAAACCGTTCACGCCTGGTCCCATGGCATTTCCTCCCCTGGTGTGCAGCCGTTCGCATTCGGCTTGCATACTAAGGGATCTGACCCGCCGGTCAGTTGGTTGCTGAGGCTCCCGGTTCCAGGGTGAACTGCTTGGGGAGCTTCAGGCCCCGCTCGGCCATGACGTCACGCAGCACGTTCGGGTAGTCGGTGATGAGGCCGTCCACGCCGTCGTCCATGAGTTTGTGCATCGTCGGCTTGTCGTCAACGGTCCACGGGATGACCTGCATGCCCTTGGCGTGGGCGCGGTTCACCATGTCGGCCGTCACGTAGGGGACGTATCCGGGGTCCGTTACGGTACCGTTCTGCGGCGTGCCGTGGACGGGGGAGATGGCGTCAAAGCCAAGGGAAGCAGCGGAGTCGACGAGGTCGCCGCCGAAGTCATCGGAGTCGATGCCGCCCAGCCAAGGCGACTTGCCCGGCTGTCCGGCCTGCAGGAAGTCCTTGTTGGTCAGGGCCACGGTGCGGATGCCGGGCTGGCGTTCCTTCACGAGGCGCAGGGCGCCCCAGTCGAAGCTTTCGATGGAAACGCGCTCCGCCATATGCGCTTTGTTGATTTCGCGCAGGGCCACCTCGACGAACTGCTCGCGGGGCGCGGTCTGCTCTGGTGCGCCGGCCTCGACCTTGGTCTCGATGTTGAACTTCACCTGGCTGGCCCGGTAGCGGTTGGCCAGGTCAAACACCTCAGCCAGGGTCGGCATCTTGGCGCCGGGGGAGGCCTGCTGGCCGGGGAACTGGGGCAGGGTCTGGGAGCCGCAGTCCAGGCTTCGGACCTGGTCAAAGGTGAGGTCCTTGATGTACTTGCCGACGTAAGGGTAGGACGGGTCGCCGGCGGTGACGGGGGCGGTGTCCTTGCACTTCTGGCCGCTGATCTTGCGGTCGTGGGTGATGACTTCCCGGCCGTCCTTGGTGATCTGCAGGTCCAGCTCCAGGGTGGAGACGCCCGTCTCGATGCCCTTGGCGAAGGAGGCCAGGGTTGACTCGACGGTCAGGCCGATCCCGCCGCGGTGGGCCTGCAGGTCGAAGTGGTTGTCCGTGCCGTTGGGGTTTGTATCGGCGGCGTGGGCCGGGAGGGATGTTCCCAGGGTGAGGCCGGCGGTGATGGCAGCCGCGGTCAGCAGCTTCGTGTACTTCATGGGTTCTCCAAGGTTTTTGTGATGGGTAGGCCCGTGGGCCTGGGACTGGCTGCGGCTTGCGGCCGTCAGCACGAGAAGAGGCTCCGTGGTCAGCGGCCCTGGACGTTGCCGTTGTGGCTGATGGAGGCGACCGCACCGGTCTGTTCGTTGAGCAGGACCTTGTCGTTGCGGGCGCGGTGGAAGTTGAACATGGCATTCATGGACCCGGCGGTTGCATCGGCTGAGGAGTCACCGATGGTGCCGGCGTGCCAGTTGTCCTCGATGAACCGCAGGATGGAGGCCTGGTCGGTCTCGGTGTGGTCCACGAAGTTCTTTTTCGCGAACGGGGAGATGACGACCAGCGGCTGGCGGGGACCGGGGCCGCAGCGGTCGGCGTAGCCGCCGGCCACCGGAACGCCGGCCGCGGCCGCGTCCTGGCACCATGCGGCGTCGTCGGGGCTGTTGGAGGCGTTCTTCACCTGGGCGGCAACGTGGTCATACCACCCGTCGGAATCGTCGTAGGCGAGGACAATGGCGGTGTCTTCCCAGTTCTTCGACTGCTGGATCTGGTTGACGGTTTTGGCGATGAAGTTCTGCTCATCGACCGGGTCGGAGTAGGCGGCGTGGCCGT